>JAHRAN010000191.1 GCA_020027245.1 Myxococcota bacterium | reverse complement strand
TCCCAGCGGTCGGCGCGCAGCAGTTCGCTTTCCCACCAGCGCAGCGGCAGCGCGTTGTTGCCGAAAATGCGGGTGAGTACCAGCGCGCGGCCGGGGCCGTCGGAGCGGATCTCGATGAGCTCCACCCGCAGCGGCGTGTTCTGCGCGAAGGCGGTGAAGCGCAGCGCCTGCGTCAGATCGGCGTAGTAGTCGGCGTGGCTGTGCGCGCTTCGAAAGAAGTCGCGCAGCGCGGGGTCGCGGTAGGTGGTGAGCGTGTTGAACCGCCGCCCGGCGAGTTGCCGGTAGAACGAGGACGCGCGCTGATGAAATTCGAGCAGCGCCGGGTTCTCGACTAGCGCGACGCCTTCAGAAAGGTCAGGCGCGGGGCCGGGCAGGCGATCGCGCCGACCGAACCAGTGCGCGGGCCGGGGCAGCGAGAACTTCGGCAGCCAGGAGAGGCGCTCCTTTTGCGCGCGCGGGTCCGGCAACTCCGTCGGCTTCGGCAACCCGTCGTCGTCGCCGGGCCAGAGCGCGCGCAGCGTCCCGCAGCCGCCGCCGCCGAGCAGCAGCGAAAGCGCCAGCAGCACGCTCAGGATGTTGCGATTCATGCGCGACGCCTCACATCGCCGAGTTCCACGGCGGCCTGCGCGGCGGCGAGCCGCGCCACCGGCACGCGGAAGGGCGAGCACGAAACATAGTCGAAACCGAGGCGCGCGCAGAAGTGGATGGATTTGGGGTCGCCGCCGTGCTCGCCGCAGATGCCGACCTTGAGCCCCGGGCGCGTGCGGCGTCCGCCCTCGACGCCAATCTGCATCAACCGCCCGATGCCCTCCTCGTCAATGCTGACGAAGGGGTCGTCCTCGAGAATGCCGCCATCCAGGTAGTCGGGCAGAAATTTACCGGCGTCGTCGCGCGACAACGCATACGCGGTCTGGGTGAGGTCGTTGGTACCGAAGGAAAAGAAGTCCGCGTGCGCGGCGATGTGCTCGGCGGTAAGCGCCGCGCGCGGCACCTCGATCATGGTGCCGATGGCGGGCTTCAGGCGAAGCTCGGGGTGCGCCGCCTGCACCGCCGCAATCTCCGTCTCGACCAGCGCGCGCAAGCGCTCGAGTTCGCCGACGTGCGCAATCAACGGCAGCATGATCTCCGGCTTCACGCGAATGCCCGCCGCCGCCACATCAGAAGCCGCAAGCAGGAGCGCGCGCGCCTGCATGGCGTAAATTTCGGGGAAGCTGATGCCGAGCCGGCAGCCGCGGTGACCGAGCATCGGGTTGAACTCGCGGATCTCCTCCACCTTGGCGCGCAGCGAGCCGGCGTCGGTGCCGAGCTTCGCCGCCACCTGCCGGATTTCGTCGTCGCCATGCGGCAGGAACTCGTGCAGCGGCGGGTCGAGCAGACGCACCGTGACCGGCAAGCCGTCCATGGCGCGAAAAATTCCCGCGAAGTCCGCGCGCTGCATCGGCAGCAGACGCTCGAGCGCGCGACGGCGCGCCGCGGCGTCGGCGGCGAGAATCATTTCGCGCACCACCTGAACGCGCTGCGGCTCGAAGAACATGTGCTCGGTGCGACAAAGGCCGATGCCCTCGGCGCCGAAGCTGCGCGCCAGTCTGGCGTCGGCGGGCGTGTCCGCGTTGGTGCGCACCTTCACGCGGCGGATGCGGTCGGCCCAGCGCATCAACTCGCGAAAGGCGCCGCCGAGTTCGGGCGTCACCGTCGCCACTTCACCGTGAATCACCAGACCGGCGGAGCCGTCCAAAGTAATCGTCTCGCCCGCCCGATAGACCTTGCCGTTCACGGTCATCGCCGCCGCGGCCGTGTCAATGCGCAGTTGACCGCAGCCGACGATGCAGCACTTGCCCATGCCCCGCGCCACCACCGCCGCGTGCGAGGTCATGCCGCCGCGCGCGGTGAGGATGCCCTCGGCCGCGTGCATGCCGTGGATGTCGTCGGGCGAGGTTTCGCTGCGCACCAGCACGACCTTCTCGCCAGCCTTCGCGCGCGCCTCGGCCTCGTCCGCCGAGAACACGATGTGGCCGACCACCGCGCCGGGCGACGCGGGCAGGCCCCGCGCGATCACCTCCTTCGGCGCCGCCGGGTCGAGCGTCGGGTGCAGCAGTTGGTCGAGACTCCCGGGCGCCACCCGGCACACGGCCTCCTCGCGGGTAATCAACTGCTCCTTCGCCATGTCAACGGCGATCTGCAGCGCGGCGCGGGTGGTGCGTTTGCCGCGACGGGTCTGAAGCATCCAGAGCTTGCCCTGCTCGATGGTGAACTCCACATCCTGCATGTCGCGGTAATGTTTTTCGAGCCGCTTGTAGATGCGCTGCAGCTCGCGGTAGGCGCGGGGCATCTCCTCTTCCAGCGTCGGCAGCGTGCGGGAGTCGCCCCGGCGGCTCGCGCGGTTGATCGGTTGCGGCGTGCGAATGCCCGCCACCACGTCTTCGCCCTGCGCGTTCTTCAGGTACTCGCCAATGAAGTTTCGCTCGCCGCTCGATGGATCGCGGGTGAAGGCCACGCCGGTGGCGCAGGCATCGCCCATGTTGCCGAACACCATGGCCTGCACGTTGACCGCGGTGCCCCAACTGTGCGGAATGTTTTCGATGCGCCGGTAGCGGATGGCGCGCTCGTTCTGCCAGGAGCGAAACACGGCGCCCACCGCGCCCCAGAGTTGCTCCTCCGGGTCCTGCGGAAAGGGCGCGCCGCTGTGCTCGTGGGCGATCTCCAGAAACTCCCGGATCAGCGCGCGCCAGTCCGAGGCGCTGAGCGCGGTGTCGAGTTCGACGCCACGCGCGGACTTCAAGTCTTCGAGACGCGACTCGAAGCGCTCGTTCGGCACGCCGAGCACCACATCGCCGTACATCTGGATGAAGCGGCGGTAGCTGTCGAGTGCGAAGCGCTCGTCGGCGCGGTCGGCGAGCCCGAGCACCGTCTCGTCGTTCAAGCCGAGGTTCAGCACCGTGTCCATCATGCCCGGCATCGAGACGCGGGCGCCCGAGCGCACCGAGACCAGCAGCGGCGCATCGCGGTCGCCGAAGCGGCGCTGCATCACGCGCTCGACTTTCGCAAGCGCCGCCAGCGCCTGCTTGCGCACAACCGCCGGGATCTTCCCGGCGCGGTCGTACTCGGCGCAGACCGGGGTCGCGATGGTGAACCCCGGCGGCACCGGAACGCCGAGCCGGGTCATCTCCGCGAGGTTCGCGCCCTTCCCGCCGAGCAGCTCGCGCATTTCCGCTGTGCCATCCGCGCGCCCGTCGCCAAAGAAAAACACGCGGCGCGATACCCGGCGCTTCGCCGCGGGCTTCGTCACGGGTTTGGTCGCGCGCTTTGCGGACGCTCCGCTGCGCGGGCTTTCAGGCCGCCGGCGCGCGCTCACGGCCCCGTCTCCGCTTCCATCCGCTCGCTCAAGTACGCGCGCAGGCCCTCGCTGGCGACGCGCTGCTGCGCCATGCTGTCGCGCTCGCGCACCGTCACCTGCCCGTCCTGCTGCGATTCGAAGTCGTAGGTGATGCACCAGGGCGTGCCCACCTCGTCCTGCCGACGGTAGCGACGCCCGATGTTCCCGGACTCGTCATAATCTACATTCCAACTGCGCCGCAGTTCGGCGGTGATCTTCCGCGCCGGCGCGCCGAGTTTCTTCGAAAGCGGCAGCACGGCGGCCTTGATCGGCGCGACCACCGGCGAAAGGCGCAGCAGCGTGCGCCGTTCACCTTTTACCTGCTCCTCCCGGTAGCCGTTGCAAAGCAGCGCCAGCGCGCAGCGGTCAATGCCGATGGAAGTCTCGATGACGGCCGGCACAAAGCGCTCGCGGCTGGTCTCATCGAACTCGCTCAGGTCCTTGCCGGAGAACTCGGCGTGCTGCGTCAGGTCGTAACTGCCGCGGTCGTGAATGCCCTCGATCTCCTGCCAGTCGAAGGGAAACAGAAACTCCACATCGAGTGCGGCGTTGGCGTAGTGGGCGAGTTCATCCCGCTCGTGCTGACGCAGCCGCAACTTCGCCGCGTCGAGACCCAGCGCGCGGTGAAAAGCGAGACGCTGCTCGCGCCAGTATTCGAACCACTTCGCCCGCTCGTCCGGATGGCAGAAGAACTCCAGCTCCGCCTGCTCGAACTCGCGCGAGCGGAAGGTGAAGTTGCGCGGGTTGATTTCGTTGCGGAAGGCCTTGCCAATTTGCGCGATGCCGAAGGGCGTCTTCTGCCGCGCCACCTCCCGCACCCGCTTGAAGGCGGTGAAGATCGGCCCGCAGGTCTCGGCCCGCAGGTAAGCGCGCGACGAGGCCGCCAGACTGGCCCCGATCTGCGTCTGGAGCATCAGGTTGAAGTCGCGCGGCTCGGTCAGGTCGTGCGCGCCGTCAGGCTTTGCCCTGCACTTCGGAACCCCCTCGAGCTGGTCGGCGCGAAAGCGCCTCTTGCAGGCGCGACAATCCACCAGCGGATCGCTGAAACCCTCTACATGACCGGAGGCTTCCCAGGTGCGCGGGTGCGTGATGATGGCGGCGTCAATGCCCTCGACATCGTCGCGCTCCCGCACCATCCGCTGCCACCAGAAGGCCTTCAGGTTGTTCTTGAGTTCGACGCCGAGCGGGCCGTAGTCCCAGAAGCCGCCGAGGCCGCCGTAGATTTCGCCGCTCTGGTAGATGAAGCCCCGGCGCGCGCACAGCGCCGAGAGCGCCTCCATCTGGAGCTCGGCGTCGGGCGTGGCGGCGCTTGTAGGTTCGGCAGCGGGCATGAGACCTCATGAGGGTACGAAGCCAAGTGGGGCGGGCGCGAAGTTTCCGGCAGCCGCTCGGGGCGGTCAACAGGTGGGGCGGGGTGCGGAAGCACCCCGGTCAGCCGCTCGGGGCGGTCAACGGGAGTCATTCCTGCATGGGCAGGAATGACGGGCGCGTCGGCGCCCCGTGCCCAGACCTGCGCGAAGCGCCACCCATGTTATCAACTGGCCGCGCTCCCGCGCGGGCCAAGACGGGCGAGGAAACGCTCGCTGCGCAGTTCCGGGCCGACATGAAAGCGCAGGAAGCGCTGCAGCAGACGCTGGGCCTCGTCCGTCGCCCTTTGGCCGAGCACGATGCGGTCGAGTTGCCGCAGCTCGAAGTCGAGACTGGTTTCGAGCGCGCGCAGGGTACCGAGTTGCAGCGAGAAACCGGCCTCACCCGGCGTCCGACAGCGCGCGCAGCGTGGCCCGCCGTCGCCGATCAGAAACGCCACGCGCGGGCCATCGCCCTGCCCGAGCCGCGCGCCGCAGCGCACGCAGCGACCGAGCTCGGGGCGCAGCCCCACGGCGTCGAGGGTGCGGAACTCGAGCAGCGGCCTCGTGGCGGGTGTTGGCTCGCTGGCGTCGAGCCAGGCCAGTGCGGAGGCGGCGAAGCGAAACAGCCGCTCACTCTCGGCTCGGCTGCCGCCCTCGGGCGCGAGCCGGCTCAGCACTTCGAGCAGGTAACAGGCCAGCGCGAAGCGCTGCGGGTGTGTGCGCAGGCCGTGGAATGCGCCCACCAGCCGCGCCAGCTCGAGGCGCGCCAGCGTCTGCGGGCGACGCCGCTCGATCTGCACCCGCAACTGGTTGAACAGGTCGAGGTTGCCGCCGAAGCGCTTCACGCTGCGCCGCGCACCCTTGGCGATCACCGAAATGCGCCCGGTCGCCGGCGTCAGCAACTGCAGAATGCGGTCGGACTCGCCGAAATCGCTCGCGCGCAGAAGCAGCGCCTGCGTGTGCAGGGTCGTCACCTAGTCCGCCAGCGCCCGGTCAGAATCCGCAGCCGGTCGCGCCTTCGTGGCAGGTGGCGCTCCGGCAGGCGCCGCGTTTTGGCGGCGCCGGTCAACGGGCGGGGGTTGGGCGGGCCGCTTCGGCTCGTCCAACACAAGGCGCCGGTCAACGGGCTGGGGTCGGACGGGCCGCTTCGGCGCGTCCGACGACCTGAGGCGCAATTCCTCGGCCAGTGCGCGCACGGCGTCGTGGCGGCGCAGGACATCGGGCGGGGTCACGGCCTCGGCGCGCTCAAAGCCCCGGGGCGTCCACCAGAGCAGGGCCAGACCCGCGAGCAGGACGAGCAGAAGCAGCGGCAGCGCGGGGGAAATGCGGGTGAGCCGACGTGGCGACGGCGCGGACACGGCGTCCGGGCCGGGCTGCGCATCCTTCAGCATCTGGAGGACGGTGCGATCCGGGTCGAGGCCGATGGCAGCCGCCACCACGCGCACCAGGCCACGGGTCGCGCCGTCCGTGGTCGCGTCGAGGGCGCCTTGTTCGAGGCGCTCGAGCGCGCGCAGCGGAATCCGCGTCAAGGCCGCAAGCTCGGTGAGGGTGAGGCCACGCATCACGCGCTGCTCGGCGAGGGCGCGCCCGATGGATGCCCGCGTGGCCCCGGGGCCGGGGGCGTCGCCCCGCCCGCTGGCGTCCCGTTGACCCGGCGCGGGTGTTTGTGCCTGCTCCTGGATGACCGCCCCCATGTGGCGCGGGGCCAGCTGGCCTCACGCTGCCGCGCCCGGGCGGCCCGGACGCATCGGCAGCCGGGCCGTGTCCATCCGCCTTCGGGGCCTGTCGAGCATGCCGGGCTCGAGGCGCCGCCGCCAGTCAGAGGCCGCGCCGCCACGGGGTCGGCCCCGCAGGCGGCTTGCAATTATTCCGCTGTTTCGAAGGCCCGGGGGTTTCGCCCGGCCCCGGGACAGATACACTGAGCGGTGACCGGTTGCGCGATGCCATGCCGTAGTGGCGGGAGTACCAAGGCGCGTGTCCACCAAGAAGTCGGTCGAAGAAATCGAGCGCGTCGCCATCCGCTTCGCTGGTGATTCCGGTGACGGCATGCAGCTCACCGGTACCAAGTTCAGCGAAGCGACTGCGCTTGCGGGCAACGACCTTTCGACCTTCCCCGACTTCCCCGCAGAGATACGCGCGCCCGCCGGTTCACTCGCGGGGGTCTCGGGTTTTCAGGTGCACTTCGCGGCGGAGGACATCCGCACGCCCGCCGACTACCCGGATGTACTCTTCGCGATGAACCCGGCGGCGCTTAGAACCAATGTCGAAGACCTGCGTCCCGGCGGTATGTTGATCATCAACACCGATGCGTTCTCGACGCAGAACATCGAGCGCGCCGGCTACACGGAAGACCCCATTGAACCGCTGCGCGATCGCTACCGCGTGGTGGACATCCCGCTCACCGCGCTGAACCGCGCAGCGCTCTCGGAACTGAAGCTCAGCACGCGCGAAACCGACCGCTGCAAGAATTTCTTCGCGCTCGGGCTGATGTACTGGCTCTACAACCGGCCGATGGAGCCGACCGAGCGCTGGCTGCGGACGAAGTTCACGGGCGGCGTGCTCGAGGCGAACCTGCGGGTGCTGAAAGCCGGGCACGCTTTTGGCGAAACCTGCGAACTCTTCCCGGTCTCTTTTGTCGTGCCGCGCGCGAAGATTCAGCCGGGGGTGTATCGCAACATCACCGGCAACACGGCGCTCTCCTGGGGCATCGTCGCGGCGGGCGTGCAGATGCAGCGGCCCATCTTTCTCGGCGCGTACCCGATTACCCCCGCCAGCGAAGTGCTGCATGAACTGGCGCGCTACCGCCACTTCGGCATCCGCACCTTTCAGGCCGAGGACGAAATTGCGGCGGTGGCGGCGGCCATCGGCGCGTCCTTTGCCGGGCATCTCGGCATCTGCACCACCAGCGGGCCGGGCTTCATCCTGAAACAGGAGGCCATCGGGCTTGCGGTGATGACCGAGCTGCCGGTCGTGATCGTCAACATTCAACGCGCCGGCCCCTCGACCGGCATGCCGACCAAGACCGAGCAGGCCGACCTGCTGGCCGCGCTGTATGGCCGCAACAGCGACAGCCCGCTGCCGGTGCTGGCGCCCGCCACGCCGGGCGACTGCTTCCACGTCATGATCGAGGCCTTCGCCATGGCGGTGAAGTACATGACGCCGGTGGTGGTGCTCTCGGACGGCTACATCGCCAACAGCTCCGAGCCCTGGCTGATTCCCGACGTGGCCGCGCTGCCGCGCAACAAGGTCGAGCTGCACAGCGACCCGGAAAACTTCGAGCCCTACCAGCGCGACCCGATAACGCTCGCGCGGCCCTGGGCCGTTCCCGGGACCAAGGGCGTCGAGCACCGGCTCACCGGCCTCGAGAGCGCGGCGCAGAGCGGCAACGTCTCCTACCTGCCCGAGAATCACCAGAAGATGGTGTCGCTGCGCGCCGCAAAGGTGGCGGGCATTGCGAACGAGTTGCCGCCGGTCGAGGTGAACGGCGGCGACGGCGAGCTTCTGGTGGTCGGCTGGGGCGGCACCTGGGGCGCCATCACCGAGGCCGTGAATCGCGCGCGCAGTGAGGGGCTGCCGGTTTCGAGCATCCAGCTTCGGCACCTGAACCCCTTCCCGCCCAACCTGGGCGAAGTGCTGGCGCGCTTCCGGCGCGTGCTGGTCTGCGAACTCAACACCGGGCAACTCTGGCGCATGCTGCGCGCCGAGTACCTGACGCCGGCGGAGTTGCTCTCCAAGGTGGAGGGGCAGCCCTTCCGCATCTCGGAAATCCGGGAGCGCATCGAGCAGTTGCTGAACAAGGGAGACGCCTGATGGCAAAAGTGGCGCTCAAGACCAAAGACTTTGTTTCGAATCAGGACGTGCGCTGGTGCCCCGGCTGCGGCGACTACTCGATTCTGAAAAATGTGCAGCGCGTGATGCCCGAACTCGGCGTGCCGCGCGAGAACGTGGTGTTCGTCTCCGGCATCGGATGTTCGAGCCGCTTCCCGCTCTACATGAACACCTTTGGCTTCCACACCATTCACGGACGCGCGCCCGCCTTCGCCACGGGCATGAAAGCCGCGCGCCCGGAGCTTTCGGTCTGGGTGGTGACGGGCGACGGCGACGGGCTCTCGATCGGCGGCAACCACCTGCTGCACGTGCTGCGTCGCAACCTCGACCTTCAGATTCTGCTCTTCAACAACCGCGTCTATGGGTTGACCAAAGGGCAGTACTCGCCCACCTCGCGCCCGGGCATGCACAGCAAGTCAACACCCCAGGGTTCGATTGACTACCCGGTGGACCCGATCGCCTTCGCACTCGGCGCGGGCGCCACCTTCGTGGCGCGCACCATTGATGTGGATGCGAACCATCTTCAGACGATTCTGAAGCGCGCCTCCGCTCACCCCGGAACCGCGCTGATCGAGATCCTCCAGAACTGCCCCGTGTACAACGACAACGAGTGGGGCGAGGTGCAAGACCGCAAGACGCGCAGCGACAGCGCGCTGGTGCTCGAGAACGGCGAGCCTCTGGTGTTCGGCGCCAAGGGCGGCAAGCGCGGCATCCGCATCAAGGACGGCGTGCCCTCGGTGGTGGCGCTCGCAGACGATGACGACCCGCAGGCCCGTGGCGTCGCCACCCACAACGAGCACCCGCACAGTCCTTCCTACGCCTTCGCGCTGGCGAGCCTGCAGCGTCCCGACTTCCCGCTGCCCATCGGCGTGTTCCGCGCCGTCGAAAGGCCGACCTACGAGAGCATGGTCGAGCAACAGATCGCCGACGCCAAAGCAAAGAACGAGAGCGCCGCCAACATCGAAACCCTGCTCCACTCCGGCGACACCTGGACCGTCGAAGTTTGAGAAGCGGGACAAGCGCCCCGCAAACGGCCCCTCCCGCCATAATTACAGGGGTTGACAGTCTGCCCGAGGTGGGTGTATAAATAACCGCACCACCCCCACGGCTTCGTCCGTGGGCCAGCGGGGTCTCCAAGGAGGCCCCGCTTCTTTTTTGCCGGAAAGAATTGTACAAGGAAAATCATCATGCGCACCACTGCCTACATTGATGGCTTCAATCTCTACTATGGCGCCCTGAGGCGCACTTCGTGGAAGTGGCTGGACTTGGAGGCGCTGCTCAACAATATTTTGCAACCGCATCACAACGTTGACATGATCAAGTACTTCACGGCCAGAGTGCGTGAGGATCTGGGCGATCCGGAAGCTCCAAAGCGTCAGGACATATATCTCCGTGCGTTGAAGAAACACCGCCACGAAGGCGCCCGAGTTGAAATTCACGAGGGACATTTTGCCAACCATTCGAGATGGCGCCGCCTTGTGGAACCAATCGAGGGGATCCGTTCTGTCGAAGTATGGAGCCCCGAAGAAAAGGGTTCAGATGTCAACTTGGCAGTCCACTTGGTGAACGATGCGTGGCTGAATGCTTACGACTGCGCGGTCGTGGTGTCGAATGATGGCGATATCGCCGGGGCTATCGAGTTGGTCAAGAAGCACCATGACAAGCGCATCGAACTTGTCCTGCCTCTGTTGCGAGGAAGACGCAGGCGTTCCAAAGATCTTTGCCAACACGCGGATTTTATAAGCGAGATCAGGCGAGGCGAGATTTTGCTTTATGATGTTCTGGTAAACGACAACGGGGACCCCATAAGAAAACTCAAGAGTAAGAAGGGCACAAAGGAAGTGCTCGCTGCATCGCAACTTCCGGATGAGATACCCGGAACGGAGATTCGAAAACCCGACGGCTGGTGAGGATAACAGCGGCGCTTTCAGTCTTCGGTGGGGGTGAGGCGGATCGGGATGCTCTGGGTGTGGGTGATGAAGAGGGCGAGCCAGCGGTCGCGCCAGCCGTAGCGGTGGCGCAGGGCGCGGCGGAGGCGTTGCTGTGCTGCGGGCGTCGGGACGGGTGTGGCATGAAAGCGCAGCGCCCTGCCCTCGCCGGGAAGCAGCCGGATTTCGGGGCGCTCGATGATGTCCCGATACCAGCCATTCGTGGCGGCGCCGGCTCCGAGCCAGCGTTCGCCCTCGATTTCAACGAGCCACACCCGCGTGCGCCTGACCTCGCCGTCGGCCCGCGTGGTCTCGATGACACCGACGCCGCCGGCTTCGAGCGCGAGCCAGGTCGTCACCGCGAGTGCGAGCAGCAGTGCGAAGAACCCGGTCGCACTGCGCGTCAGCACGCGGTGGCGGATCAACCGAGTCCGGCGTGGCGCGCCAGGGTTTCGCCGATGGCGGCCGGGGACGGCGACACCGCCACGCCCGCCGCTTCGAGTGCGGCCATCTTGTCGCTGGCGCGCCCGCGTCCACCGGCGATGATGGCGCCAGCGTGGCCCATGCGTTTGCCGGCGGGCGCATTCTGACCGGCGATGAAAGCTGCGACCGGTTTGCTCATCTGCTCCGCAACAAAACGCGCCGCGGCTTCCTCCGCCACGCCGCCGATCTCGCCGATCATCACCACGGCCTCGGTCTCCGGGTCGGCCTCGAAAAGTTCGAGTGCTTCGACAAAAGGGGTACCAATAAGCGGGTCGCCGCCGATGCCCAGGCAGGTGGACTGGCCGATGCCGAGCTTTGATAGTTGATCCACCGCTTCGTAGGTGAGCGTCCCGGAGCGCGACACTACGCCCACCGGGCCAGGCCGCGCAATCTGCGCGGGCATGATGCCGATGCGACACTGCGCCGGCGTCAGCACCCCCGGACAGTTCGGCCCGACCAGCCGCGTCGGCTTGCCCCGCAGGGCGCGCAGCGCGCGCGCCATGTCGTTCACCGGGATGCCCTCGGTGATGCAGACCACGAGTTCGATGCCCGCGTCCGCGGCTTCGAGGATGGCATCGGCGGCGCCCGGCGGCGGCACGAAGATCACCGAGGCATTGGCGCCGGTCGCGTCCACCGCCTCGTGCGCCGTTTCGAAAAGCGGCAGGCCGAGCGCCTCGCCGCCGCCGCGTCCCGGGTGCACGCCCGCCACCACCTTCGTTCCCGCTTCGAGAGAGCGCTCGGCGTGGAACTGCCCCATGCGGCCCATGCCCTGCACCAGCAAGCGGGTGTCGCGGTTTGCGAGGATGGTCATCAGGCGCCCCGCGCTGCGCGAACGGCCAGCTCGGCCGCTTCGCGCAGCGTCTCGGCGGGGGCGATGTCGAGGTCACTCTCGGCGAGCAGGCGCCGGCCCTCGTCGGCGTTGGTGCCCTGCAGGCGAACCACCAGCGGCGCCGTGACACCGAGTTCGGCGGCGGCGGCCAGCACGCCCTCGGCGATCAGGTCGCAACGCACGATGCCGCCAAAAATGTTGACCAGAATCGCCCGCACCTTCTCGTCGCGCAGAATCAGCTTGAAGGCCTGCTTCACTTTCTCGCGGTCTGCACCGCCACCGGCGTCCAGAAAGTTCGCCGGCGCGCCGCCGCAGAGCGCAATCATGTCGAGGGTCGCCATCGCCAGGCCGGCGCCGTTCACCATGCAACCGACCGAGCCATCGAGGCCCACATAGGAGAGATCAATCTCGCGCGCCGCCCGCTCGCGCGGGTCTTCTTCGTCCGGGTCGCGCAGCGCCGCAATGTCGGGGTGACGAAACAGCGCGTTGTCATCGAAGTTGAGTTTGCCGTCGAGGGCCAGCAGCGCGCCCTCCTTTGTCACCACCAGCGGGTTGATCTCGACCAGCGACGCATCCTTCGCAACGAACAACTCGAAAAGCCCCGCGAGCAACAGGCCGAAGGACTTCGTCTGCGCGGCGTCGAGTTCGAGCGCGCGCGCGAGCTTGCGCGCCTGAAAGCTCTGCAGCCCCTGATTCGGATCCACGAACTCGGTGTGCACGCGCTCGGGCGTCAGCGAAGCCACCTCTTCGATGTTCATTCCACCCTCGGTGGACGCGATGAGCGCGAAGTCGCCGCGCTCTCGGTCGAGGGTCAGCGCCAGGTAGAGCTCGCGCGCGATGTCGCTGCCCGCCTCCACATAGACCTGACGCACCAGCCGTCCCTCGGGCCCGGTCTGCGGCGTAACGAGGGTCATGCCGAGCATCGCTTCCGCAAACTGCCGCGCCTCGGCGGGGCTTTTTGCAAGCTTCACGCCGCCGCCCTTGCCGCGCCCGCCGGCGTGAATCTGCGCCTTCACCACCACGACCTTCGCGCCGAGCCGCGCGGCCACGGCCTCTGCCTCCTCGGCGCTGCGCGCAAAACCGCCCTCCGGCACGGCGACGCCGTGCGCGCGGAACAGCGCCTTGGCCTGATATTCGTGAATGTTCATCGCAACCCGCTCTCCGCCGACCCGCAGCCGCGCGCTTAAAGTTCGATGCCCGCGACCAGTTGGCGGACGTGCTCGACCGATGCGTCGAACAGCGCCTGCTCATCGGTGTTGAGTTCGATTTCGATGATGCGCTCGACGCCGCCGGCGCCGAGCACGCAGGGCACACCGACGTACAAACCGTCAACGCCATACTCGCCTTCGCACAAACAGGCGCAGGCGAGCACGCGCTTCTTGTCGCGGAGAATGGACTCCGCCATCTCGAGCGCGGCGAGCGCCGGCGACGCGAAGGCGCTGCCGGTTTTGAGCAGCGCCACCACTTCACCGCCGGCGCCCTTGGTGCGCTCGACCAGCGCGTCAATGCGCTGTTTGGAAAGCAAACGCTGCACCGGAATGCCCGCGACCGTGCAGTACCGCACCAGCGGCACCATGGTGTCGCCGTGGCCGCCGAGCACCAGCGCGCTCACATCTTCGACCGACACGCCGAGTTCCCAGGCGATAAAACTGCGCAGGCGGGTCGAGTCGAGCACGCCCGCCATGCCGACGACGCGGTTTTTGGGGAAACCCGAAACCTGCTTGAAGGTGTAGACCATCGCGTCGAGCGGGTTGGAGATCACGATCACCGTCGCATCCGGCGCATGGTCGCGCACGCCGCATGCCACCTGCTTCATGATTTCGAGATTGGTTTTGAGCAAGTCATCGCGGCTCATGCCGGGTTTGCGCGCGAGCCCGGCGGTGATGATCACGAGCGCCGCGCCGGCGATGTCTTCATAACGGTTCGCGCCCTCGATGCGCATGTCGCTGCCCGCGATGGGCGCGCCTTCGGCGAGGTCGAGCGCCTTGCCCTGCGGCAGACCTTCCACCACATCGAAGAGCACGACATCGCCGAGCTCCCGGTACGCCGCCTGCTCCGCGAGCACGCCGCCGATGTTGCCGGCGCCGATCAGAGCAATCCGAGGTCGTGTCATAATGGTCTCCTTTGAAATGCGCGACGGCGCGTCACTTGATCAGCGTCGTCGCTTCGCGCCGCAGTGTTTCGCGATGCAAAGGGTCTATCTCGGGAATCGTCAACACCTGCCCCGGATACACGCGCGCCGGGTCCTTGATCTGGTCGCGGTTGGCAAGATACAGCGCGGGCCACAGGCTGGCGTCGCCAACCGTATCGCGGGTGATGCTCCACAGACTCTCGCCCGCCATGACGGTATGAACGCGCTCCTCCGCCGGGGCCGCGGTTGGCGCCGCCAGCGCGAGCAGCAGGGCGAGCGTGCGCAACCGCCGCTTCACGATTCCCCACGCTCCCGGACAACACGCAGGTGCAACTCGTCGAGCTGCGCGCGCGCAACTTCGCCAGGCGATTCCATCAGCAACTCCTGACCGCGCTGCGTTTTCGGGAAAGCGATCACATCGCGCAGGTTATCGGTGCCGGCGAGCAGCATCACGATGCGGTCGAGTCCGTAGGCGAAACCGCCGTGGGGCGGCGCGCCGGAATCGAGCGCGTTCAAAAGAAAACCAAACTGCTGTTCCATCTGGTCCTTGGCGTAGCCCAGAATCGAAAGAATGGCGCGCTGCACGGCGGAGCGGTGATTGCGCAGGCTGCCCGAGCCGAGTTCATTGCCATTCAACACCACATCGTAGTGCGTGGCGCGCACCTTCTCCGACGCGCTTTCGAGCAGCGGGATGTCCTCGTCGAGCGGCGCCACGAAGGGCATGTGCGCGCTTTGCAACCGGCCCTCCTCACGGACGAAGAGCGGGAAGTCAACGATGAACAGGGGAGCCCAGGCGCGTCCGTCGCTGCGTCCGAGGCGCGCGCCGAGGTCGCTGCGCAGCCGCGCTAAAATTGTGTTTGCATGCTCGAAGCTGTCGGCCTGAAAGAAGAGCAGCGAGCCGGGCTGCGCCGCCGTGCGACGGGCGATCTGCGCGCGCTCGCTCTCGGACAGGAACTTCACGATCGGCCCCTGCCAGGCGCCGTCCGCGCCGACCCGAATCCAGGCGAGCCCGCGCGCGCCGAGCTCCTTGCGCACAAAAAGTTCGAGGCGATCCAACTCGCCGCGTGACAGCGCGTCCGCATCGTGCACCGGCAGGCACTTCACAATGCCGCCGCTCTCGACCACAGAGTGAAAGGCGCGGAAGTCGCTCTCCCGAAACAGGTCGGTCAAGTCCACGAGTTCGAGTTCGATGCGCGTGTCGGGGCAATCGCTGCCGTAGCGCAGCATCGCATCGGCGTAGCTGAGGCGCGGGAAGGGGCGCGGCAACGCCACCCCGCCCGCCTCGGCGAAAACGCGCGCCGTCAACGCTTCGAGTAACTGAAGCACGTCGTCAACGGCGACGAAAGACATTTCGAGATCCACCTGGGTGAACTCGAGCTGGCGGTCGGCGCGCTGATCCTCGTCCCGAAAGCAGCGGGCGATCTGAAAGTAGCGGTCGAAACCCGCGATCATCAGCAACTGCTTCAACAGTTGGGGCGACTGCGGCAGCGCGTAGAACGCGCCCGGGTATTGACGGCTCGGCACCAGAAAATCGCGCGCACCCTCGGGCGTCGCCTTCGTGAGCATCGGCGTTTCGATTTCGAGAAAGCCCTGCCCGGCGAGCGTGCTGCGAACGGACTGATACACGCGATGACGCAGCGCCAGCGCGTTCTGAAGCACCGGCCGCCGCAAGTCGTGCAGGCGATGGCGCAGGCGCACCTGCTCGTCCACCTCGGTTTCATTTTCGATTGCGAAGGGAGGCGGAACGGCCGAGTTCAGAATGCAAAGCTCATGCACCTCGATCTCGATCTCGCCGGTCGGGAGTTTCGGGTTGATGTCTTCGGTGGCGCGCGGACGCACGACGCCACGCGCCGCCAGCACGAATTCCCGGTGCAGCTCCTCGGCGCGCGCATGCGCCCGGGACGCGACATCGGGACGGAACACGAGTTGCAGCAGGCCGCTGCGGTCGCGCAGGTCAACGAAGATCACCCCGCCGTGGTCGCGGTGGGAGTGCACCCAGCCCATGACCACGACCTCGCCGTCCACGAGCGCCGGGCCGACCTCGGTCGCCAGATGGCTGCGCCTGAGCGCGCCCTGTCCATCGAGACGCACGCTTTCACGGGGCGCGCTCATCAAGCGCGCCCCCGACTGCGCTTCGGGCGAGCGCGCGGTGGTGTCGAGTTCACTCACAGATAAAACCCCGGGTTGGACGATTATCAATGCTAGCAGACCACGGTTGCCCGGGACACGGCGTGCTGCTGAACCCCGGGGATATCGAGAGCAGTGCAGCCGGTATTTCCCGCGCGGTATGCCGTGAATTAACGGGTTGATGGATGAGCCGCCGAACTCACGCCCCCCGGCTTTGCACCCAGGCGCGCAGGTATTTGAAGAATACGCCGTTGGCTCTCGACCAAGCGATGACCAGGCCGCGCCAGCCGGCGAGGAAGCCGAGTTGCAAGATGTAGCTCGTGAAGAAAGCAAAGACGGCGCGCCAGAAGAAAACGGCGGGATGCAGCACGCGGCACTCGGGCGCTGAAAGGGCGGTGTAGTCGCGCGCCTTGTTGAAGAAGCGGTCGAGGTCGGGCGCCGTGTGATGATGCAACTCGCCCGGCAGCAGCACGCGGCGACTGTCCTCACGCGGCAGAACACGCTCGTGCACCGGCGCGTCGGAGAAGCGGTGCCGCTTGCGGTGGAACAGCCGCGCCAGTTGGTCGTCGCCCCAGCCGCCATGCCGCACCGGCTGACCCATCAGAAAATTGCAGCGCCGCACAATGCCCAGTCGCAGCGCGTCGCCTTTGTCCCACTCGCTAAGCGCGCGAAGCAAATCGGCATCCGGGAATTCGTCGGCGTCGAGCGAGAACACCCAGTCGTTGCGCGCGAACTCCACCGCGCGGTTCTTGGCCGGGCCGAAGCCGGGGAACTCGCGCGTCGCAAAGAAGCGAACATTGGGGTGCGCCTGCGCCAACTGCGGGCTCTCGTCCTTCGAGCCCGTGTCGTACACCACCACCTCATCGAAAGACCGCAGGGTTTCGAGACAGCGGTCGAGCGTTCGGGCGGCGTCGCGCACGATCAGCACCGCGCTGATGCCGCCCCCTGTGCCGCGCTCCGACATCCGCTCAGGCGTCGGCTCTGGGCAGCCGCAGACCCTGAAGGTTGATGAAACCGCTGGCGTCGGCCTGCACATAGGTGTCCGCAACGCCGCCGTCCTCGAAAGAACTCTGCGCCTTCGAGTAGCGCGACACCGGGGAGCGTCGGCCCGTCACTTGCACCGAGCCGCGGTAGAGCCTGAGCCGCGCCTCGCCGGTCACATTCTGTTGGCTCTGCTCGATGGCGGCGCGCAGGAAGTCGAACTCCGGCGCAAACCAGAAACCGTTGTAGATGAGCTCGGCGAAGCGCGGCATCAGGCGGTCGCGCTCGTGCATGACTTCGCGGTCGAGGGTGAGCGATTCCACCGCGCGGTGCGCTGCGTGCAGCACGCTGCCGCCCGGCGTCTCGTAAACGCCACGGCTCTTCAGCCCGACGAAGCGGTTTTCGACCAGGTCCACGCGCCCGACGCCGTGCGCGCCTGCAAGCTGGTTCAGCCGCTCGAGCAGGCGCGCGGGCGAAAGCTTCTCGGCGTCGAGTGAAACCGGCGTGCCGCGCTCGAAGCCGACGACGATCTCCGCCGCTTCAGCGGGCGCCTTTGCGGGGTCGGTGGTGAGCAGAAACATCTCCGGGTCGGGCGCGCGCCAGGGGTCTTCGAGCAGACCGCCCTCGTAGGAAATATGGAACAGGTTGCGATCCATCGAGTAGGGTTTTTCGGGCGTGGCGCTCACCGGGATGCCGAACTTCTGCGCGTAGGCCATGCAGTCGCTGCGGCTCTTCATGTCCCACTCGCGCCAGGGCGCAATCACCCGAAGCTCCGGCGCGAGCGCGCGAAAGGCCAGCTCGAAGCGCACCTGATCGTTGCCCTTGCCCGTGGCGCCGTGGGCGACGGCGTCGCAGCCGGTTTCACGCGCCACCTGCACCTGATGTTTGGCGATCAGCGGGCGCGCCAGCGAGGTTCCGAGCAGGTAACCGCCCTCGTAGTGCGCGCCAGCGCGGATCGCCGGGAATACGAAGTCGCGCACGAACTCCTCGCGCAGGTCACGGATGATGCACGCGCTGGCGCCCGTCGCGCGCGCCTTTTCCGGCAGCCCGTCGAGTTCCTCCTGCTGGCCGACATCGGCGCAGTAGGCGACGACCTCACAGGCGTAGGTCTCGATGAGCCAGCGCAGAATCACGGAAGTGTCGAGACCGCCGCTATAGGCGAGGCACACGCGCTTCACGGCTGTTTGCGCCGAAGGGGCCATTGGCTTCTCCCAAAGCGCGCGAGTATAACAGCCGTCAGGCTTGGGCCACGTTGGCGCTCGGTGCGCTGGCGCGCAAACTCGGTCAGGTTTCGATCAGGGTGCCGACGCCGCTGTCGGTGAAAATTTCGAGCAGCACGGCGTGCAGCACGCGCCCGTCTATGATGTGTACACGGGAGACGCCGGCGTGAAGCGCCTGCAGGCAGCACTCGACCTTGGGAATCATGCCGCCCGCAATCGCGCCGCGCTTTATCAGCTCGCGGATTTCCGCCTCGCCGAGTTGCGACGCGAGTGCGCCAGCGGCGTCGCGCACGCCCTCGACATCGGTCAGCAGAATCAGCTTTTCGGCTTCGAGCGCCGCGGCGATGGCGCCCGCCGCCGCGTCGGCGTTCACATTGTGGACGACGCCAGAAGCGTCGGCGCCGAGCGGGGCGATGATGGGAATCGCGCCGGCATCGAGTTCGCTGCGCAGCAGCGCCGTGTTCACCGCCACCACCTCGCCCACGCGACCGAGCTCCGGCTTCTGGCAGCGCACCTCGAGCAGGCCGCCCTCGCTGCCGAGCAAGCCCGTCGCGCGCCCGCCGCTTTGCGCAATGCGCTCGACAATCTCGCCGTTTATGCGCCCGCCGAGCACCGCCTCCACCACCTCCATCGTGGCGTCGTCGGTGACGCGCAGGCCGGCAACGAAACGCTCGGCAATCTTTCGCCGCTCGAGTTCGCGCCGGATCTGCGGCCCGCCGCCGTGAACGACGAGCGGCCGCAGGCCGATGTACTTGAGCAGCACCACGTCCGTCGCAAAGGAGGCGCGCAGATCCTCCGCCACCATCGCGTGACCGCCGTACTTGATGACCAGCGTGCAGCCGTAAAAGCGCCGCATGTAGGGCAGCGCCTCGATCAGCACGTCCGCCTTTTCGATCCACTGCTGAACCACGCGCACCTCGGACCTTGGAAAGGTTTAATAAGACTTGAGACTAACGACTGCAGTCCGGCTTCCCAATGCGAAACCGCGAAAGGTGGCGGGCCGCGCGCGCCTCTCTCACGCCGCGCCGCAAACAAAGGGCGGCGCGGTTCAGCCTTCGCCGGGCGCCTCGGGCTTGCTCGCTTCGCGCGCCCGACGCCGCGCCGCCGGGCGGCGCAACTTTGCACGCGGGTGGGCGCGATCGTACACGGAGATCAAACGCTCGGCGGAAACGGCCGTGTACTTCTGCGTCGTTGACAGGCTCGCATGGCCGAGCAACTCCTGAATCGCGCGCAGGTCGGCGCCCATATCGAGCAGGTGGGTGGCGGTGCTGTGACGCAGGCGGTGCGGGTGAACCTGACCGGCGATGCCACGCTCCCGCGCGCGTTTGGCGAGCCGCCGCCGCACATCGCGCGGGTCGAGACGCCGGGGCGGCTCGCCGGACTTCGCGCGCAGCGACGGGAACAGCGGCTCGGCCAGCACACCCGTGGTGCGCCTTGTGTCGAGCCAACGCCGCAGGGCCTGCTGCGCCAGCGCGGGGAGCGGCGTCACGCGCTCCTTGCCACCCTTGCCCCAGACCCGAAGCTCGCCCCGGTGCATGTCGGCATCGCGCACATCCAGCGCCACCAGTTCGCCGACGCGCAGCCCCGCGCCGTAGAGCACCTCGAACATGGCCTGATCGCGCAACTCGGCGCGCGCCCCCGCCGCGCTTTTAACCACCGGCGTGACGCTTTCGGAGTCCGCGCGCGCGGCCACCGCCGCTTTGCCGTCGAGCAGCGCCTGGCAGTCGTCCACCGAGAGCGGCTGCGGCAGCGCGCGCGGCATGCGGGGCGCGGGGATACCGGCGCTGGGGTCGTCCGCCCGCACGCCCTCGCGCAGCAGAAAGCGAAAAAAGGCGCGCAGCGAGGCCAGCTTGCGGCCCAGCGTCGAGGCGCTCTGCTGGCGGTGGCGCGCGGCCAGAAAGGCGCGCACATCGTCGGCGCTTGCGCGCGTGGCGTGGCGACCCGGCTCGAGTTCAGCCGCAAACTGCCGAAGGTCGGACAGGTAGGCGCGACGCGTGTGCTCCGAGAAGTTGCGCTCGGCGCGCAGATAGCGATCGAAAGCAGCAAGCGCGGCCTGCCCAGCCTTTTGACCGCCCCGAGCGGCTGCCGGAGGCTTCACGCCCCGCCCATCCCGTTGATCGTCCCGAGCGGCTGACCGGGGTGCTTCCGCACCCCGACCCGCCTTTTGACCGCGCTGAGCGGCTGCCGGGGGCACCGGGCGGGGCGGCGGGCGCTGGCGCGACGGGTGCTTTTGACCGGGGCAGCCGGGCGGCTGTCATGCATCCCGTTTTGCAAATTCAACTCCCCCCTCGCCGATGTGCGGCGATGCAACCGGGGCGGGGGGTGAGCCGGGCCGCGTCAGCCGGTGGCGAACAGAGCCACTGTAGCCGTTCGCGCTATGCGGGCGAGGTAAGCGTCCAGCAACCGTCCCGGTCCTGACGCGCGCGGCCGTCAATCTCGAGGCTCGTGAGCGCGCCGGCCAGCACGCCGGGGGCGAGCCCCAGGTCGCGCGCCAGCGTGTCCGCGGGCCGCGCCTCGCTGCGCAAGGCATCCCACACCTTGCGGGCGAGGGGATCCTGCGGCGCGGGCACGGTGGGCTGCGACACGCGCTGCGACTTCGCGTGGGTCTCGACCCCCAGCGCCTGCAGCAACTCCGACGCGTCGGTCAGCAGCGTGGCGCCATCCCGCAACAGAAGGTGCGGCCCCTCGCTCGTCTTGCGGTCAATCGGCCCCGGCACCGCGAACACTTCGATCCCCTGCTCGGCGGCGTGACGCGCGGTGGTCAGCGAGCCGCTGCGCACGCGCGCCTCCACCACCACCACGGCCTCGGCGATCGCGCTGATCAGGCGATTGCGCAGCGGGAAGTAGGGCGGACGCGGCGGCATCCCCGGCGGCAACTCGGTGATGAGCGCGCCGCTCTCGAGCACTTCATCCGCGAGACCGCGATGCACGGCCGGGTAGATCCGCTCCGGGCCGCAGGCCTGAAACGCCACGGTCGCGCCGCCCGCGTCGAGCGCCCCGCGATGCGCCGCCGCGTCTATCCCCCGCGCGAGGCCGGACACGACGACGAAGCCGGCGCGGGCCACGCCCTGCGCCAGCTCGCGCGCAACCGAAAGCCCATAACTCGTGGCCGCCCGCGCGCCGACCATCGCCACCGAGCGCGCAAGCAAAAGCTCTGCCACGCCGCGCACCAGAAGCAGCGGTGGCGCGTCCACGAGCCGCAGCAGGCGTGGTGGATAGAGCGGCGACGCAATCGGCAGCGCGCGCACACCGAGACGCGCGAAGCCTTCGAGCAGGCGCGCACCCTGCGCTCTGGAAAAAGGCGCGATGTCAAAGGCGCGCAACTGGCGGCCCGGTTCGGCTTCGGTGCGAAACACCGAGGGCAGCTTCTGAGGCGCGAGCGCAAAGGCGCGTTGCACAGCCAGCCAGGCCAGAAGCGTTTCGCGCGTCGTTCGATCCGCCGAGCGGGGATCGAGGATGTCCATCGTCGGACTCCCCGGGACCGGGGGCGCCAAGTGGATAGCGCACACCGCCGGCGCCGGCAACGCCAGACCGGGCGGCAGCACCGGCCACGGCGGCGAACGGGGCGCGGGCACCCCACCCCGCCGCTGACTCACAGGAGTTCGTGGCGGCCTTTGCGGCGCAGCGTGGCGACCACTTGGGCGAGTTCGTCGCTGCGCTCGAGGTCTGCGACCAGCAGCACATCGCCCGCGTCCACCACGGCCAGTTTGGAAACGCCGAGCAGGACGACCGGTCGCCGCTCGTCGGCGAGCACCAGATTGCCCGGCGCGTCGAACAGGATGGCCTCGCCCCGGAGCGTGCGGCTGCTCTGCTCGTCAACGCCCGCCCGCGCGGCCAGCGCGCGAAAGGTTCCGATGTCCTCCCAGTCGAAGTCCACCGGCAGGCAGCGCAGCCGGCGGCTCTTCGCAAGCAGGGCGTGATCTATGGATACGGCGGGCACGCGGCGATAGCAATCCCGCAGCCGCTTCGGAAGTTCGCGTGCGCGGGCCGTGGCGAGCGGTGCAAGCGCGCGGGCGATGCGCGGCGCATGGCGCGCGAGTTCA
>JAHRAN010000167.1 GCA_020027245.1 Myxococcota bacterium | reverse complement strand
CCGTCCAACTCTATGCCGAGGCGCGCTTCGGAGCAGTAGAAGTCCAGGACGTAGTGATCAATTGAATACTGCCGACGGAACTTGAACTCGTAAAAATTTTTTCTTCGCAGCAGATACCAGAGCAGGGTTTCCGCATCGGTTTGTCCCTTGCGCAACTCGCGGGCGTTTTTCAGGATGGAGGGATGCAGGCGGGTTTTGCACGCGGGCGCCACTGGGTTCCTCAACCCATAATCTTCGAGATCGGGAACTCCACCAGGCCCGTCGCGCCCTTTTCTACCAACTCCGGCAGCAGTTCCCGCACGGTGGCCTCCTCGACGATGGTGTTGAGGGCTACCCATTCGTCGTCGGCGAGGGCGGAGATGGTGGGGCTGGCCAGGGCGGGGAGCAGGGTCAGGACGGCGTCGAGGTCGCTGCGGCGCACGTTCATCATCAGGCCGACGCGGCCGGCGGCGGCGATGGCGCCCTGCAGCATCAAGAGCAGGCGGTCGAGTTTGCGGCGCTTCCAGGCATCCCGGTAAGCGGCGGGGTTGGCGATGAGGCGGGGGGATGTTTCGAGCACGGTGTCGAGCACCTTCAGGTTGTTGGCGCGGATGGACGAGCCGGTTTCGGAGACATCCACGATGGCGTCGGCCAGCACCGGCGGCTTGACCTCGGTGGCGCCCCACGAAAACTCGACATCGGCGCGCACCTTATGCTGCTTCAGATACTTACGGGTCAGGCCCACGGCTTCGGTGGCGATGCGGCAGCCCTCGAGGTCTTCAACCCGGCGCAGCTTCGAGCCCTCCTTGACCGAGAGCAGCCAGCGCACGGGGCGATAGTTCGGCCACGGCGCGCGCAGGTCGGCGAGTTCCTTCACCTTCGCGCCGGTTTCCTGAATCCAGTCGAGGCCGGTGATGCCCGCGTCGAGCACGCCCTGCTCCACATAGCGCGCCATCTCCTGCGCGCGGATCAGCATGCACTCGATCTCGGGGTCGTCAATCGCTGGATAGTAGGAGCGCGCGCCGACCGAAAGGTTGTAACCCGCCAACTCGAAGAGCCGGAGCGTGGTCGCCTGCAGGCTGCCCTTCGGCACGCCCAACACCACCAATTTAAATTTTCTACGGGTATTTCTACGGCTCTTGCTGCTGATCCGGTTACTGCTCCGACCACTGCCGCCGCTGCGTCGCGCACTCATTTGTCATACACCTCGTCGGGGTCAAAAATTTTTACGCCCACATCCCGCCAGCCATCGCCCTCGTGCTGACGGTAGAAACACGAGCGGCGGCCGGTGTGACAGGCTGCGCCGCCTCGCTGTTCCACCTTCAGCAGCACGGCGTCGCCGTCGCAGTCCACATAGAGCGCCACGAGCCGCTGCGTGTTGCCGCTCTGCTCGCCCTTGCGCCAGAGCGCGTCCCGGCTGCGGCTCCAATACACCACCTCCCCCAGTTCGAGGGTGCGGCGGAAGGCCTGCTCGTTCATCTGCGCGACCATCAGCACCTCGCCACTCTGGTGGTCCTGGGCAATCGCAGTGACGAAGCCTCCGCGCCGGGCGAAATCGGGAAGAGCCGTGCTGTGCATCGGGCGGCAGACCCTAACGATGGGCCAGCGCCGCTGCCAGCCGCGCGCTGCAAAGCGGCACCTCGGCGGCGTTCGGCCCGGCCTGCAGGGCGCGCTCACGGCTCTTGCCGCTGCTGGCGATGCGCTCGAGCCAGCCACGGCGGCAGGCCAACTCGAACACGGTCTGCACGCCAGCCGGGGTCCAGGCCTCGGCGAGTTGGAACTCACCCAGCAGCAGCGCGCGCTGAAACTCGCACGCCACCTGCGCTTCGAGTTCCCGCTGCGCGGTCGGCCCATCGAGGCGCGCGAGCGTGGCGAACACGGCGCGGTACAACTCGAGCAAGCCGCGCATCTGCTCCGCCAGAAAGCCGAAGCGCGCGCGGCCCCGCTCGTTCAGCCGCAGCCCGCCGCCAGACCCATTTATACTTTCCACAACTTCCAAGGCGCCGACTGCTTCAAGGTGTGCGAGCAGCGCATCGAAGTGCGCGGCCAGCGCCAGCCCCCGGGCGACATAGAGCTCGCCGTAAAACAAATCGAGCCAGAAGGCGAGGTCGGCGCGCAGCACTTCGCGCGAGGAGGCGGCGGTGTTGTTGCTGCTGTTAAAGTGCTGCAGACGCCACAGCATCCAGCCCGGCACTGCCAGATAATGCAAGATGCCGTTGCGGTGGACATCGAGGGTGCGCCACTGCGCGTCGCCGATGTGCAGCACCTCGCCGTGCGGATGCGCGTGCTTCGACAGCAGACCGGCTTCGATCAGAAAGTCCAGCGACTCCCGAAACTCCGGGACGTCCGCTTCGAAGGTCGGCGTGAGCCGCACATCCTGCAGCTTCAGCACCTCGACAACCTCGGACATGCGGCGCAGCACTTCGTCGCGCGAGAAGCCGCGCTGCGCGCCGCCGAGCAGCGCGCAGGCCGCCACCGAGGTGGCGTTCACCACCACCGCCTGGTTGATGCGCTCGACGATGCGGTTGCCAAAACGCTCGACGAAGGCGCGGCGCGCGGGCGCGTCCTGGTCCGCGTCGAAGAGCGCGCGCTTGCCTCCGAGTTCGCGCGCCAGCGAGAGCGGCTCGCCGAAGTTCACCAGCACCTTGCCCCGCCGCCGCTTCAGGAGCTTCCGCGCGCGCACCAGCCCGAGCATGCTCTCGTCCCGCTTGGCGCCGCCCTCGAGTTCGGAGACCAGCGCGTCCTCCTCCACCAGACGCTCGTAGCTGATGGAAATGGGTACGAAATAAAGTTCGCGCCGACGGCTGTCCACGAAGCCCTGAATGTTCCACGAAAGCATGCCGAGTTGGGGCAAGCGGCTCTTGCCGGTGCGCGAGCGCCCGCCCTCGATGAAGAACTCCTGCGGAAAACCCTCCTCGACCAGATAGCCGACATACGCGCGAAACACGGCCTTGTAGAGCTCACCGTCGAAGGAGCGGCGCAGGAAGAAGGCGCCAGCGCGGCGGAACAGAAAACCGAAGGGGCCGAAAGCCATGTTCTCGCGCGCGGCCACATGCGGCGGCGGCACGTAATCCCGGTGCAGCAGCCACGACACCAGCAGGAAATCGAAGTAGGAGCGATGGCTCGGCACCAGCACCACCGGGTAGCGCTTCACCAACTCCCGCAAATCCGCAAGCCCCCGCGTCTCGATGCTGACGAAGAGCCGGCGGAACACCCAACCGACCACGGCGCCGGCAAGCGCCAGAAAGGTGGGGTTCATATTGGCGGCGATTTCGGAAAAGATTTTTTCCGCCCGCTCGTTTGCTCTGGCGCTGCCGCCGTGCTGCAAGGCGTCCTCGGCAATGGCGACGCGCACGCGAGCACGGCTTAGAACACTTTGCTTGACGCGGCTCGGCGGCTGAAGCCGGGGCCCCTCCACCGAGCGTTGCTCGTCCTGCAGCGCGAGCAGCATCCGGCGGCGCAGCCGGCGCGCCTGCTGCTCGCTGCCCACGGGGTCATTCGATGCAGCCACTTCGAGCGGCGCGCCGACCTTGATCGCCAGCCTGCGATAGGTCAGCAGGAAGGTGATGACCTTCACGAGGTCCGAGGGGCGGGTGGAGGACTCGTAGCGCTGCCGGCGAAAGCGCGCCGGGCTGCGCGGGCCCCGGCGCCAGAAGAGCGCGAGCGGCACCAGCGACACGCGCTGCCCGCTCTGCCCGGCGGCGTCCACAATCTCGCCGAGCAGGTCGAGTTCGCCCCGGCCCTGCTCGACCGCAAAGCGGCGCCTTCGCAGCGGGCTGAAGCGGCGGGGACGCAGAAACAGAAACATCGTTGCGCCAGCGGCGATGACACGCCGCGCGTGCTCCCGGACACGCCGCCGCTCGGCCGCGCGCTTCGAACCCTTGCCCAGGCGCAGGCCGAGCCGCATCAACGCGCAGCGCAGCGCGCCGAAGAGCGGCTGGAAGTAGTAGAAGGAAATGCCGTTGGCGAAGGCCGACAGCCGGAGCCCCTCGCGCGCGAACAGGGTGTTGAACAGGAAGTAGTCGAGGCGGCTCGCGTAGCGCATCACATACACCACGGCGCCCGCGCCTTCGAGTTTTTGCAGCTTCGCTACATCGTCGTCGCCGATGTCGAAGTGGCCGAAGAAGCGCCGGGCGAAGAGCCGCAGCAACAGGTTGAAGCGCGGCGTCATCGCCGTGCTCGGGTCCCGGATCTCCGGCGCGACCAGCGGGGCGGGTGCCTCCACCATGGGGAACCGATTACCACAGCCAGCAGCGGCAGGCTACGCCCGGCCGGAGGGGCTTCGCCCCTCCCCAACCTTAAGAACCCTCTCCCCTGACCCCTCTCCCGGAGGGAGAGGGAGACAAGAGGACACCCACCGACGCCCCATTAAGGTTCGGCGCCGCCACCCTCACCCGGCGACGGGCTACAGTGCCCGTCGCATCCCTCTCCCTTACAGGGAGAGGGTTAAGAAGAGATAGAGCGGCGCCCTACCAAGACTCGGGTTCGGTTCCCCTCTTCTCCGGTTCCCTCTCCCTTTGAGGGAGAGGGTTAGGGTGAGGGTGGCGGTGCCGAACCCTTAATGGGGCGTCGGTGGGTGTCCTCTTATCCCCCTCTCCCTCCGGGAGAGGGGCCAGGGGAGAGGGTTCTTAAGGTGTGGAGCGAACTTCCCGATGCGTTGTTGCGCGAGCGGGATGCACTGCGACGCAAGCCGCGTGGCCGCCCGGCGCAGATCGAGGAGGCCGGGGCGGGGCGGGAATCGGTCTGGGATTATCCGCGCCCGCCGCGCATCGAAACGGAGCGGCGCGTGCTGCGCGTGGAATTCGCCGGCACGCTCGTGGCCCGCAGCACGCGCGCACTTCGGGTCTGCGAAACCGCATCGCCCCCAACCTATTATGTGCCACAGGCAGACCTGCTCGCTGCGGCGCTCCGGCCCGGCAGCGCGCAGAGTTTCTGCGAGTGGAAAGGCGTCGCGCGCTACCATGATCTGGTCGTCGGCGAAAAGCGCTCTCGCGCTGCGGCTTGGTGTTACCCCGAACCCTTCGAGGATTTTGCGTTGCTGCGCGACTGCTTTGCGTTCTACCCGGCCCGGGTGGATGCCTGCTGGCTGGGCGAAGAGCGCGTCCGTGCGCAACCGGGCGGTTTCTACGGCGGCTGGGTGACCGCCGAGATCGCCGGCCCCTTCAAGGGCGAGCCGGGCAGCGAGGGCTGGTGATGCCCTGTGGCGCGCGCCGTCGCAGCGCCTTAGCTTCAGGCCCGCGCCACCACGCCGCCCGTGGTTGACAAGCAAAGCGCAGAGCGAGGAAGACCGTGAGCAAGACCCGCACCCTGGCCGCACCGGGCTGGTTCACCGACCAGCCGCAGCCGACCCTGCTCGGCGCGCGCTGCAAGGCCTGTCACGCGCTGTTCTTCCCGCCGAACCAGAGCTTCTGCCGCAACCCCGAGTGCGCCAGCACCGAGTTCGAAGAGTGGCCGCTCTCGCGCAACGGGCGGCTCTGGTCTTACACCACGAACAACTACGCGCCGCCGGCGCCCTTCGTCGCGCCGAGCGAGCCCTTCGAGCCTTTTGCAGTCGCCGCCGTCGAGCTCGAGGCGGAGAAGATGGTGGTGCTCGGTCAGGTGCCGCGCGCGACAAAGCTCGAAGCGCTCGAAGTGGGGATGAAGATGGAGCTCGTGGTGGACACGCTCTTCAGCGACGAGGAAAACGAGTACCTGATCTGGAAGTGGAGCCCGGTAACATAGGTCGCCGACCGCACCATAGTGCGGCGCCGCACAGGAAAAATAGACAACCTGAATCAGACGGGAGTGAAAATGGCGGACGAGGTTGCGATTCTCGGTGTCGGCATGCACCCCTGGGGCAAGTGGGGGCGGAACTTTGTCGAGTATGGCGTGGCGGCGGCGCGGGCGGCGATGCGCGATGCGGGCGTCGAGTGGCGCGATGTTCAGTTCGTGGCCGGCGGCGAAACCATCCGCAACGGCTACCCCGGCTTCGTGGCCGGCGCCGCCATCGCCAGCGCCCTCGGCTTCAACGGCGCCGAGGTCGGTAGCTCTTATGGCGCCTGCGCTTCGGGCACGCAGGCCATCAACCTTGCGCGGGCGCAAATTCTCGCGGGCTTTTGCGATGTCGCGCTGGTGGTCGGCGCCGACACCACACCCAAGGGTTTCTTTGCGCCCACCGGCGGCGGCGACCGGCAGCAGGACCCGGACTGGCTGCGCTTCCGCCTGCTCGGCGCCACCAACCCGGTCTACTTCGGGCTTTACGCGCGTCGCCGCATGGCGCTCTTTGGCGACACCGAGCAGGACTTCGCCATGGTCAAGGTCAAGAACTCGCAGTGCGGCGCGCAGAACCCGAACGCGCGCTACCCCAAAGCCTTCAGCCTCGATGAAGTGCTGTCTTCACCGATGGTGAGCGACCCCCTGCGGCTGCTGCAGATCTGCGCGACCAGCGACGGCGGCGCCGCGCTGCTGCTCACTTCGCTGGACTACGCGCGGCGCCACACGAGCAACCCGGTGGTGATCGCAGGCGCTTCGACGCGGACGCCGCGCTACCCAAACACGCATCTCGAGATGCCGGACTTCGCAAGCGACTCCGCCAGCAAAGTAGCCGCGCCTGACCCCGGGTTCCGCGACAGCATCGCGCAGCGCGCCTACGAGCAGGCGGGGCTCGGCCCCGGGGACATGGACCTGGCCGAGGTGTATGACCTTTCCTCCGCGCTCGAACTCGACTGGGTCGAGGCCATCGGCTTGGCCAAGCCGGGCGAAGCGGCGGGGCTTTTGCGCGCGGGCGACACCGGTATTGGCGGGCGCATTCCGGTGAACCCGAGCGGCGGCCTCGGCGCCTTCGGCGAGGCCATCCCGGCGCAGGCCATCGCGCAGGTCTGCGAACTGGTCTGGCAGATCCGCGGACAGGCAGCGGGGCGTCAGGTGGAGGGCGCGCGCGTCGGCGTCACCGCCAACCTGGGCCTCTTCGGCCACGGCTCTTCGGTCGTCGTCCGCGCGCACTAGACAACAAAATAGACAACGAAATAGACAACCTGAAAGAACCCTGATGACACTTTCAGTTCAGCAGCTTTCCGACCGCATCGAGATCAACGACCTGCTGGTGCGCTACACCCGCGCCCTGGACAGCAAAGACTGGGCGCTGCTCGACACGGTCTTCACCGACGACGCGGAACTCGACTACCGCTCGAGCGGCGGCATCGCCGGCAAGCTGCCGGAAGTGAAGGAATGGCTCGAGCGCGCACTGGCCCTGTTCCCGGAAACGCTGCACCTGATCGGCAACTCCGAAGTCGAACTCGATGGCGACCGCGCCCGCGCGCGCACCGCCTTGTACAACCCGATGTTCTTCGCCAACCCGGACGGCAGCCGCCACCACTTCGCCATCGGCGCCTGCTATCTGGACGAGTTGCGGCGCACGCCGCAGGGCTGGCGGATTGTGAAGCGGCGCGAGGAACACGGCTTCACCGAGGGCACGCTGCCGCCCGCGCTGGAAATCCCCGGGTAGCGCTCGCCCGGCAGCGCCCTAAGCTCTGGCTGTGGCCAACGCGAAGCTCTATCAGATTCGCTGCGAGCATTGCGACACCTCGTTCGCACCGGAAACCCGGCGCTGTGTGCACTGCGGCGCAGCCCTCGGCGGCGGCGTGATGTCGGCGCTCGCAAAAGCGGGCGAGGAGTTTGCGCTCGATGACGCCGCCGCGGGAAGTACAGACGCCGGTGCAGATGTAGAAGAAACAGACGGGGGTGAAGAGAAACCGCGGCGCACATCCTGGCCCTGGATCATCACCGCCGTGGCGGCGATGTTCTTTTCGCTGCTGCGTCAGTGTCAATAGATTTCCGAATCGGGCGAGAAACCATGGCGAAGATCCAGAAGAGCGACAAGGAATGGGCGGCAGAGCTCAGCCCCGAGGCGCACGAGGTGCTGCGGCGCGCCGCCACCGAGCCCGCATTCAGCGGGAAGTACAACGACTGCAAGCAGCAGGGCAGCTACCGCTGCGCCGGTTGCGGGGCGAAGCTGTTTCGCTCGACCCACAAGTACGACTCCGGCAGCGGCTGGCCCTCTTTCTGGCAGCCGGCGGACGCGCAGGCGGTCGAGGAGCGCAGCGACACGAGCCACGGCATGCTGCGCACCGAGGTCGTCTGCGCCACCTGCGAGGGGCACCTGGGCCATGTCTTCCCGGACGGCCCCGCGCCCACCGGGCGGCGCTACTGCATGAACTCGCTCGCCCTCGAACTCGACCCGTCCCTCGACCCGGAAGTGGCGGACGACTGAGCCCGCGACCGGCGCTACCGCCCGCTACTCATCAACGATGGAGAGCGCCTGACGCGGGCACAGGCGCACTGCTTCACGCGCTTTGCCTTCGTGCTCGGCGGGGACATCGCCGGAAACATCGTCCGCCGCGCCCGAAATCAGGTGATGGAAGTTGTCCTCGTCGTCCACCTTGTAGAGCTCGGGTGCGACGTCCATGCACACGGCGTTGGCCTCGCACAAATCCCAGTCCACCTTGACCTTCATCGCATCCTCCCTCCCCCGACCAATTGACCCATCTACGGGCCAGCTACGGGTCGGGACTCGGGGCTAGGCTAACCCATCGGAAAGAAATTTTCCGGGCTCGGTCTCCCGCACCCGGCCAGCGCGCTGCAGCCGCTCGATGTGGAGGCCCATGCTGCGCCGC
>JAHRAN010000159.1 GCA_020027245.1 Myxococcota bacterium | reverse complement strand
CAGGGCGGGCAGTCATCGAGGTGCGCGTCGAAGGCCCGGCGCTGGGCGCTGGGCAACTCGTCCTCGATGTACGCCATCAGAAAATCAACCATCTCGCGACAGTTCATAAATCCTCCCGCAGCGTCGGGTCGAGTTGTTCGCGCAGCGCCAGACGCGCCCGGTGCAAACGCGTCTTGACGGCTCCCGGTGTGATCGAAAGCATTTCGGCCACCCTGCTCGTGTCGAGTTCTTCGATGTCCCGCAGCAGCAGAACGTTACGGTACGGCTCGGGCAAACGCGCGATGGCCTCGTGCACGGCGTCGCGCACCTCGTCGCGCTGCAGCCATTCGTCGGCGTTCCCCGGCCAGTGCGTCGGCGTGTGCCGGTGGTGACCATCATCGAGAAAGCTGGGCAGCAAATCTTCTATCGAAGTCTCGGGTTTGCGCCGCTTCGTCCTGATCTTCATCAACGCCGCGTTCACGACGATGCGATGCAGCCAGGTGGAGAGCAGCGAGCCGCCCTTGAAACAATCGAGCGCGCGAAATGCCGACAGGAATGCATCCTGCACCGCATCTTCGGCTGCTTCCTCGTTGCGCAGCATCCGCCGCGCCACGGCGAGCATGCGCGGCGTGTTGGCGCGCACCCAGTCTTCGGTCGCGCGCGGCTCTCCGGCCCGCAACCGCGCCAGCAACGCTTCCTCATCCTGCAGCAGCGTTTCGCTCGCGGCTTCACTCGTCATAAAAGCGTCAACACCTGCTCGGGCGGCCGCCCGATGACGGCGCGGCTGCCGCGCAGCAGAATCGGACGCTCGATAAGTATTGGCGCCACGGCCATCGCTTCGAGAATTTCCCCGGATGATGCGTCCTCGCCGAGCCCGCTTGCGGCGAAGGCCGCTTCGCCCCGGCGCACCCACTCCGTCGCAGGCCGCCCGAGCCGGCGCTCAAGTTCGACGAGTTCTTTGATGCTGAGCCTGGCTTCGAGGTAACGGCGCTCGCTGAACGCCACCTCACGCGCTTCGAGCAATACGCGCGCGGCGCGGCTCTTCGAGCAGCGCGGGTTGTGCAGCAACAGGAACTGCGCATCGGACTCGGGGAAGGACATCGCCAGAGCGTAGCCCCGGCGCGCATCCTCCTCTAGCTTCAAGTCCATGTCGCTCTTGCGCTGGCTCGGACTCGACGGGGGGTTAAAACCGGAAACCGCCCGGCGCGGCGAGACCCGGACCGTGCGCGAAATCGCCGCGCGCCTCGAGCGGCTGCCCGACGAAGTGGCGCGCTATCTGGCCGGCTTCGCCTATGTGCTGGCGCGGGTGGCCCACGCGGATCTCGAGATCGCCGAGCAGGAGGCCGACGAGATCCGCCGCGTGGTGCACACCCTCGCGGCGCTGTCCGAGGACGAGGCCGACCTCGTGGTGGAGATCGCCCGCTCCCAGGCGCGGCTGCTCGGCGGCACCGAGAACTACGTCGTCACGCGCGAGTTCCGGCGCATCTCGACTGCCGAGCAGCGCGGGCAACTGCTGGCCTGCCTGTATGCGGTGGCGGCGGCAGATGGCGTGATCTCGGGGCCGGAGTCGGCGGAGATCCTGGCCATCGCCGAGGAACTCGGTTTCACCCGCGCCGAAGCGAACTCCCTGCGCGCGCGCTACCGCGACAAGCTGGCCGAGTTTCAGCGCTGACGCACCGGAGCGCGCCGTCGCGTCAAGTTAAAAGACCAGGGTTAGAAACAGCCTTGCACGCGGCCTGTCACCTCGACTTCGAGCGCCGCGCCGAGCTCGATGAAGGCGTCCTCGATGGCCTGCGCGAAGCTGCCGAGATCGGGCATCTGGTTGTAATCTGCCACGAAGCCCCAGTTGATTTTGCCGTCGTAGCTGAACAGGGCGGTGGACATGCCCATGGTCTCGAGCAGCGGCGCCATCGGGAACATGTCAATCAGCCGCGCGCCCAGCAGATAGAGCGGGAACTGCGGCCCCGGCACATTGGTGATGATCGTGTTGGTCTGTCCGCCAGCAGCCTGCGCGCCGAGGGAGAGCAGCACCGGCGGCGTCCACTCCGCCACATTCATCATCAACTCGATGCCGATTGCGTGGTTCTTTTCCTTCAACTCGCGCGTGAGTTCGCTGATGATGCGCAAACGCTCGATGGGCTCCTCGACTTCGATGGGCAGCCGCACCTGCCAGGAGGAAACGCGGTTGCCGAGCTCGCCGCGCTCCGCGTCGCTGCGCATGCTGACGGGCGCCGCCGCGCGAAAGTTCAGCTTCGAGGGCTCGACGTTGCGCAACTGCAAGTAGCGGCGGAAGGCGCCGCTGGCCGTGCAGAGCACGACATCGTTGACGGTGCAGGATGCCTTGCGCCGCAGCGCCTTCACATCTTCCAAGGGGAAACTCAGCCAGTCGAAGCGGCGGTGCGGGCCGAGCGGGCCGTTGATCGGCGTCTCCGACGGCGGGTTCAGCGCGTGCCCGAACAACTCACCGAGTGCGCGAACGCGCAGGCCGAGTTCCTCGCGCAGGTTCCCAGTCTCCTCGCGAAAATTCTGAAAGCTCTGCAGCGCGAGGAAGGGCATCGCGCCCCGGCGCAGCAACTCGTCGCGCAGCAACTCCTGAGAGCTGGGCGCGCGCCGTGGCGTGTACGGCTCGGGTTCGAGCACTTCCTTCTCGGGCTTGATGCTGAGCAGCGTCTGCACCAGATCCACCCCGGCTTTGCCGTCAATCATGCAGTGGTGAATCTTGGTGATCATCGCAAAGTGGTCGCCTCCCTCGAGGCCCTCGACGAACCAGAACTCCCAGAGCGGGCGCTCGCGGTCGAGTTGCTGCGCCATCACGCGGCTCGACAGCGCCTTCAACTGCGCGGCGCTGCCCGGCCCGGGCAAACTGGTGTGACGCAGGTGGTAGTCGAGGTTGAAGTTCGGGTCGTCCACCCAGACCGGGTTGCCGAACACGGGCGTCCACTGAAGTTTCTGCCGGTAGCGCGGAATCCGGTGCAGCACGCCCTCGACGGCGGCGCGCAGCTTGGCGAAGTCGAGCCCACCGAGGGGCGTCGTCAGGTCGCTGATCTCATAAATCGAAACACCGCCGATGTGCATGTGCGCGGTCGGCGTCTCGCCAACTAAAAAAGTATTATCCTGCGCGGACAAGCGGTCGTAGTGGTACCCCGGCATCACACCTCTCTTTGTCCGCCTTGTTGAGCAGCCAGATGCCCGGCGTGACACTTTTCGAGGAAGGCGGCGACGGCCTGTACCGCCCAGGCCGAGCGCACCGAGTGGAAGATATCGAAGGCGTGCTGCGCCCCCGCCAGTTCGAGATACAACACCGCCTGCTGCGACTTCTCTTCGAGCGCGCGCACGAAGGTTCGCGCCTCCTCGACGAAGACCAGCGAATCGTGCGTACCCTGAACCACGAGAAAGGGGGGCGCATCGGCGCTGACGCGCGAAAGTGGCGACGCCGCCTCCCAGCGCTCGGGGTCCTGCTCGGGCCGACACTTCTGCACGCTCTTCGCAAGGAAGGGAATCAGCGCGTCCGAACCACGGTCGCCCGCGCGGTCGAGCCAGTCGAACACGCCATAAAAAGGCGCCGCGGCTTGCAGGCGCGTGTCCACTGGCTCGAAGCCGGGCTGAAAATGCGGATCGTTCGCCGACAGAGCGGCCAGCGCCGCCAGATGCCCGCCCGCCGAGCCGCCGGTGATGCAAAGAAAACCCGGGTCGCCGCCATACTGCGCCGCGTGCGCGCGAATCCACGCGATGGCGCGCTTCACATCAATAATGTGATCCGGGAAGGTGGCCTGCGGCGAGAGCCGGTAGTTGCTGGCAAAACACACCCAGCCCCGCGACGCAAGCTCTGCCATCAGCGGCTGCCCCTGCTGCTCCTTGTTGCCAATCGTCCAGCCGCCCCCGTGCACCTGCAGCAGCATCGGCCGCGGCGGCCCGCTGTGTTCGCCCTCGGGCAGCACCACATCGAGAAGATTACGCCCGCCTTTGTCGCCGGGCAGCGCGGGGCCGTATTCGAGGTCGCGCAGCACGCGCAGCCCCGCGCGCTTCATCCGGAAGGGGCGCCACAAACCGTGCACTGGCGACACCGGCGCGGCGAGTTCGAGACCAGAGCGAAGGGCCAGCTTCTGAACCGCGAGCGCGGCGCCGAGGCTGCGGAAGTGACACGCGAGCAGCAACCCCCATGACGCGAAGGTCAGCGTCAGGCCGAGCAGGCCGAGGTCCGAGCGGAACGCGCCGGCGAAACCGAAGGCCAGCGTGACCAGCGCCTGCACCGC
>JAHRAN010000147.1 GCA_020027245.1 Myxococcota bacterium | reverse complement strand
CTCGAAGCGGTAGCTCCAGGGCGGCCCGGTCGGTCGAGCGGACGCTTCATCCGCTGCCAGCGCTGGCGCCGCTGCGACGAGCGAAAGCGCGAACAGCCCGTGCGCAATGCGGCGCCGCCCGGCGCGGCTCAGAACTTGACCCGGACGTCGAAGTAGATGGAGCGGCCGAGGTTGTTGTGCAGCGTGGCCCAGTAGCCATACGACTCATCCGCCAGCGGCGCGTCCTCGTTCGTCAGGTTGGTGATGCCGAGGCGCAGGCGTGTGCGCAGGCCGGCGATCGCCCAGTTGTAGTAGACATCCGCGTCGTAGGTGGTCCACTCCTCCACCTCCCAGAAGCGACCGTCGCTCGTGTCGGCGCTCTGGTCGTAGAACGCGCCGACATGGCGAACGCGCACGCCAGCGCCCCAGTCGTTCAGCCGCCAGCGCAGGCTGCTTGTCAACTGCCACTCGGGTCGCCCGCCGTTGGAGGAAGTCTCGCCGCGCTGCACCAGTTCCTGTACGCCTTGCACCGGCAACAGCGCTTGTAAGGTCCCAGCCCCCTGCGCGTCGAGCAGGCGTTGCGAGCGCGCGTCCGCTGCCTGAAAGAAGCGGTTGATGCGCGCGGCGTTCAACTTGTAGTCGAACTCGCCGATGGCGGTGTCCACGCCGATATACAACCCGAAGTCGAAGCCCTCGATGGTGCGCTCGTTCAGGTTGACATACTGGTCGCGCACCTGCAGCACTTCGCCCACCGGACAGAGGCCCGCCGCGAGAAACTCTGCTTCGTCTTCGAGGTCCGTGGCGCGGATGACGGCAGGGTTGCCCACCACGCTGCCGCAGTCGCTCAGGTCGGCGGGCGTGTTTTCCAGGCGGATCAGCGTGTCGAGCAGAATGTGATTGACCTCACCAAAAATGCCGATGGTTCCGTCTTTGCGCACCGCCCACCAGTCCACCGTGAATGTGATGTCCCCATCGCCCCAGGGCGTGTTGATGCTCGGATCCAGCACGATGCCGAAGCTCCGGCTCTGCGATTCCTCCGGCACGAGTTGATCGCTGCCCGACGCGAGACGCTGCACGCCGTAGCTCGGGCAATCATCGAGGTCGGGGTCGGGGCCGAGCAGGTCGAGTTGGCAGAGGTAGAAGTCATCGCGCGTGTTGACGCGGCTGACGATGCGCTCGTTGATCTGCACCAGATTCGGCGCGCGGAAGCCCTCCGAGTAGGCGCCGCGCAGCATCAGAAAGTCGGTCATCCGCCAACTAAGGGCGACCTTCGGCACCACGATGTCGCCGACATCCGAAAAATCTTCGTAACGCGCGGCCAGTTGCATGTCCACGCTCTGCGCGAGCGGGATGTCCCAGGCCTCGCCGACCAGCGGGATGGCGAGTTCCAGATAACCGGAGAGCACATCGCGGTCGCCGCCGCCGTCGGGCGTCGGGCTCGAGTTCATCACGTCGCTCACGGTGACGACGCGGGTCGTGCCCGCCGGGCAGGGCGCGCCGCCGTCCGGCGACTGGTCGGCCGGCGGCGTGCTCATGCCGTTTGCGTCCGCGCAGGTGACGCCCCGGTGCGTTCCACTCACCGGGTCGTAGTAGGTGATGCTGCCGTCGAGGCGCGGGTCGCGGTCGTCCTCGAATTCCTCCTGCCGCCACTCGACGCCGAGTGCGATGCCCAGCGGCCCGGCGGGCAACTCCAGCAGGTCGGGGTTCGAGACGCGCAGGTCGGCGGTGAACAGGTTCGTGTTGCCCTTGCGGAACACATCAATGGTGAAGCCGTCCACAGTTGTCTGCGCGCTCGGCTCGCAGTCGCGCGCCTGGTTGTAACAGTCGAGCGCGCCGCCGCCGTTGAAGGGGTTGTAGGCTTCGGGCGTCGTCAGGCCGAGCGCGCGCTGAAAGAGCGTGTTGGAGACGCGGTTTTGCGTGATGTCATCGGCGGTCGCGTCCGAGTAGCTGACGGCGCTCTCCCAGTCCCAGCCCTGCCACACGCCGCGCAGGCCAGCGAGCCAGCGCCAGGTTTCGCTCTCCACCTCGACCACGCGCGGGCCGGGCTCCATCACGCGGTAGCGGCGCAGGGTGATGTCAAAACCTTCGTCCGGGATGCCGTCGTCCGTGAAATCGCCGTTGCCGTTGATATCCAGCCGGTTCGGGTTCGGCGTGCCATCGGGGAGCAGCCGCGCGCCGAAGGGGTTCCAGTAGTTCTCCTTCGGTACCACCGGCCGCGCGGAGGAGAGCGCCGCTGTGGGATAGAGCACGCGCGTGGTGTCCGCCGCGTAGTAGGAAACCTCGCCGAAGAGTTCGAGATCCGGGGTGAGTTCGTGCTGGCCGAAAATCAAAACGCGCTGGCGTTCGAGTTCGGAGACGAAGGTCGCATCCGCGTTCCAGTTGAAGCGCAGGTTTTCGTCGCCCGAGCCGGTGAGGTCGTTGTCGTCAATGCAGGCCACGGCGTCGGCGTCGGCGGCGCCGGGCGGCAGGTTGGTGCGGCAGCCGCTGTTCGAGAGCGGCTGAATGTGAAAGCGGCCGTTGCTGGCCGTGATGTCGCGCACCGGGCTGTCGCTCGGAACGCTCGGCACGATGTCGAACGAGCCCCAGGGCGAGTTGACGGATGTCCCCCGCCAGTCGTTGTTCTCGAACGGCGTGCCGGCGACGAAGGGGCGCAGGTCGCGGCTGCGGGAGCGCGCGCGGTCGCTGGCGGGTACCCGGTCGCGGTCGTAGTAGTGCGCGAACACGCTGACGCTGCTCTTGCCCGACGCCGAGCGCCAGCCGTATTCGAGCGAGCCGGAGAAATCGTTGCGCGAGATCTCATCGTAATCGCGCCCGCGCAGCGCCACCGTCAGCCCCTCAAAATCCTGTTTGAGCACGGTGTTGATGACGCCCGCCACGGCGTCGGCGCCGTAGATGGCCGAGGCGCCGTCGCGCAGCACCTCAATGCGCCGCACACCCAGCACCGGAATCGCGTTGGTGTTCGGCGTCACCACCGGCACCAACTCCTCGGTCTGGTAGCCGGGGTGGTTCACCAGCCGCCGCCCGTTCAAGAGCAGCAGCGTGTTGCCGGTGCCGAAGGAGCGCAGGTTGATGGACGCGGTGTCGCCGCGCGCGTCGTTCACGCCGCCCGAAGTTTTCTGGCTGTTGAAGGTGGCGTCGCCGACCTCCGGCAGGTTGCGAAACAACTCGTCGCCGGAGAGCGCGCCGGTGAGTTCGATGTCCTCTTCGCCGAGTACGGAGATCGGCAGAATGTCGTTCACCCGCGCGCCTTTGATCTGCGTGCCGACGACGACGATCTCCTCGATCTCGCCCTCCGGCTCGGCTTCCGCCTGCTCCTGCGCGCCCGCCGTGGCGGCGAAGAGCAGCGAGAGAGCGGCGCCGAGCAGCACGAGCGCGC
>JAHRAN010000107.1 GCA_020027245.1 Myxococcota bacterium | reverse complement strand
GCGACAACGTGGAGATGACGGTGGAGTTGATTACGCCGATCGCGATGGACACGGAGCAGCGCTTCGCCATCCGCGAGGGCGGCCGCACCGTGGGCTCCGGCGTCGTCGTCGAGATCGTCGAGTAGGGGGGCTTGAGCCCCCGCGTAGTTCAAGGTGCGTAGCACAACTGGTAGTGCACCGGTCTCCAAAACCGGGGGTTGGGGGTTCGAGTCCCTCCGCACCTGCCAGCTTTGAGACCAGCGCGAAGGAAGAGGGAAGGCGGGCGTTCATGGCGACGAATTCGGACAGTTGGCTCGGCGATGGGCTTCAGTACCTGACGGAGGTGCGCTCCGAGTTCCGGAAGATCACCTGGCCGAGCCAGAAGGAGTACCTGAGCGGGACGGTCGGCGTGGTGATCATCGTGGCGATTCTGACCCTGATCCTCGGCGTCTTCGATTTCGCACTCACCGAGGTGATGGAGTTGATCCTTGGAGACTGAGGATCAGCACGAGGCGGGTGCAGGTGGCGCCGTCGTCAAAGCGTCTGCGAAGCCGGCGCCGCCGAAGCGCTGGTACATCGTTCACATCCATTCCGGCTACGAGTCGAAGGTGCAGAAGAGTTTGCTGGAGCGCGCGCGCAACGCCGGCCATGAGGCCGAGTTCGACGAGATTCTGATCCCGGAAGAGAACGTCGTGGAGGTGGTGAAGGGGGAGAAGCGAACCTCGAAGCGGAAATTTTTCCCGGGTTACATCCTGGTTCACATGAACCTGACGGATGAGACCTGGCACATCGTCAACGACACGCCCAAGGTGACGGGCTTTGTGGGCGGCGGCGAGCGGCCGGCGCCCATCCCCGACGAGGACGTGGACAAGATGACGGAGAAGATGCGGGAGGGCGCCGAGAAGCCGAAGCCCAAGATCATCTTCGAGGAGGGCGAAGCGGTGCGCGTGATTACGGGCCCCTTCGCAAACTTCAACGGCTATGTGGATGAGGTTCTTGCCGACAAGGAGCGCGTGCGGGTGATGGTGCAGGTCTTCGGCCGCTCGACGCCCGTGGTGCTCGACTACATCCACGTCGAAAAGTCCTGAGCGCAGCAGCAACAAGGAAACACAGATGGCCAAGAAAGTGCTCGCAGTCGTGAAGCTTCAGTGTCCGGCCGGTCAGGCGAACCCCGCGCCGCCGGTCGGCCCGGCGCTGGGCCAGCACGGCGTCAACATCGTCGAGTTCTGCAAGGCGTACAACGCGCGCACCAAAGATCAGCAGGGCATGGTGATTCCCGCGGTGATCACCGTGTATGCGGATCGCTCCTTCAGCTTCGAGTTGAAGACGCCCCCGGCATCGGTGCTGCTCCTGCGTGCGGCGCGGGTGGAGAAGGGCTCGCCGGAGCCGAACCGCGAGCTGCGCGGCAAAGTCACCCAGGCGCAGCTTCGGGAGATTGCCGAGACCAAGATGGCGGACCTGAACGCCCGCGACCTCGAGCGCGCGACAAAAATTATTGCCGGCACCGCGCGCTCGATGGGCATCGAGGTGGGGAGCTAGCCATGCCGAAACCCAGCCGCCGTTACCGGCAGAGTTGCGAGAGCGTGGACGCCGAGCGCCTCTACGAGCTCGCCGACGCCGTGGCCGTGCTGAAGAGCTGGCCGGTGACGAAGTTCGACCAGAGCGTCGAGCTCGCGCTGAACCTCGGGGTGGACCCGAAGCACGCGGACCAGATGGTGCGTGGCGCCGTCGTGTTGCCCCACGGCACCGGGAAGGCGGTGCGCGTGCTGGTCTTCGCAAAGGGCGACAAGGAGAAGGAGGCCCAGCAGGCGGGCGCCGACCATGTCGGCGGCGAGGAGCTGGCCGCGAAGATCCAGAACGAGGGCTGGCTCGAGTTCGAGCGCGTGATTGCGACGCCGGACATGATGAGCGTGGTCGGTCGCCTCGGCAAGGTGCTCGGCCCGCGCGGTCTGATGCCCAACCCGAAGCTCGGCACCGTGACCATGGATGTCGGGCGCGCGGTCGCCGAGAACAAGGCCGGCAAGGTCGAATACCGCGTTGACAAGAGCGGCATCGTGCACGCCTCGGTCGCCCGCGTCTCCTTCGATGCCGCGCAGATTCTCGACAACGCAAACGCGCTGATCGCCGCCGTGCTGCGCGCCAGGCCCGCCGCCGCCAAGGGCAGCTACCTGAAGAAGGTCGCGCTGACCACGACGATGGGGCCGGGCATCCGCATTGACCCCGTCTCGGTCAGCCGCGTGGGACAGGGTCCTGAATGCTGAGCTTCGAACAGAAACAGCAGGCCGTGACGCAGCTCCGGCAGAAGGTCGAACGCGCAAGCAGCGTGATTCTGGCCAGCTACCGCGGGCTCGATGTGCAGTCGGCGAACGCGCTGCGCACCCGGCTGCACGAAGCGGGGCCGGGCGACTTCGAATATCAGGTGGTGAAGAACTCGATCCTGCGGCGCGCGGCCGAGGGGAAGCCGCTCGCCGAACTGGCCGAGCACTTCCAGGGGCCGACGGCGCTGGCGCTCGGCACGGGCGACCCGGCCCGGCTCGCCCAAACCCTCGTCGCTTTCGCAGAAGATCACGAGGTGTTCGAGTTGAAGGTCGGCTTCGTGGACGGCCAGGTGCTCGAGCCCGCCGAGCTAACGCGCCTTGCGAAGCTGCCCGGCCTCGAAGAGTTGCGTGGCCGCATCGTGGGGCTGCTCGAAGCGTCGGCGCAGAAGCTCGTGGGCGTGCTGCAGGCGCCGTCCAGGGATCTCGCGCGTCTCGCGTCCGCGCGCAAGGCGAAACTCGAAGAAGAGGGCGGCGCCTGAGCGCTCGCCCGGAACCGGAAACCCGGCGGGCGCTGGCCCGCTGCACAGTGAAAGGAAGGTTGAAACCACCATGTCCGATCTCAACGCAATCGTCGAGCAGCTCTCGGAGCTCACCGTGATGGAGGCGGCGGAACTCGCCAAGCTTCTCGAAGAGAAGTGGGGCGTGAGCGCGGCGGCGCCGGTCGCCGTTGCCGCCGCTCCCGGCGCGGCCTCGGCCGAGGCCGCCGCCGAGGAGAAGGATGAGTTCGAAGTGCTGCTGACCGCCGTCGGCGAGAAGAAGATTCAGGTCATCAAGGAGGTGCGCGCGATCACGGGCCTTGGTCTGAAGGAGGCCAAGGAGCTCGTCGAGAGCGTGCCGAAGGCGATCAAGGAAGCCGTGCCGAAGGACGAGGCCGCGAAAATCCGCGAGCAGATCGAAGCCGTCGGCGGGCAGGTTGAGGTCAAGTAAAGACCGCTGCGGCAGCGCCCGCGCACACCGCGCGCCTGCGCTCACCGCAGGGTCGGCCTCGAATGGACGCCGCCGCCGGTGCCCGTCTGTGCTCGCAGCCAGGTTCAACCCGCATTCAGACTGGGAGGATTAAATCCTTGAGTTCTGCTTCGCCGATTCAATTTTCCGAGACCGCGCCCCGGGTGCGCAAGGCCTACTCGAAAATCCCGCGGATTCTCGACATCCCGGATCTGATCGAGATCCAGAAGGCCTCGTTCGAGAAGTTCCTCCAGACGCGGGTGGAAAAAGAGAAGCGCGAGTCCATCGGGCTTCAGGCCGTGTTCCAGTCGGTCTTCCCGATTCGCGACTTCAACGACACCGCGTCTCTGGAGTTCGTCTCCTACGTGCTCGAAGAGCCGAAGTACGATGTGCATGACTGCCTGCAGCGCGGCATGACCTACGCCGCGCCCTTCAAGGTGACGATCCGGCTGGTCGTCTGGGACGACGCCAAGGACGCCACGCGGACGATCCGCGATGTGAAGGAGCAGGAGGTGTACTTCGGCGAAATCCCGCTGATGACCGACAACGGCACCTTCATCATCAACGGCACGGAGCGCGTGATCGTCTCTCAGCTTCACCGCTCGCCGGGCATCTTCTACGACACCAGCCTCGCCACCACGGTCAGCGCCGCCGGCAAGAAGCTCTTTTCCTGCCGTCTGCTGCCCTATCGCGGCGCCTGGCTCGACATCGAGTTCGACCACAAGGACATCGTGCACGCACGCATTGACCGGCGCCGCAAGATTCTGGTGACCGTGCTGCTGAAGGCGCTCGGCTACACCGAGGAGCAACTGCTCGCAATGTTCTACCAGCCCGAGCGGGTGAAGCTCGACGGACGCCTGGTGTGGAAGAATGTCGTCCCCGAAGTTCTGGTCGGACAGAAGTGCAGCCACGAAGTGCGGAGCCCGAACGGGAAGGTGCTGCTGCGCCGGGACCGCAAGTTCACCCGCGCCACCCTGCGCCGCCTCGAGGAAGAGGGCATCGAGTGGATTCAGGTTGACCGCTCCGACCTGATCCGCGAGGACGCGGTGAAGCGCGTCGCGCCGGTGGACATCGTTGACGAGAAGACGGGCGAGGTGGTGCTCGAGTGCAATGAGGAACTCAGCGAGGCGCACCTCAGTGAGTTGAAGAATCGCGGCATCTTCGAGTTCGATCTGCTCTATCTCGACCCGATCGGCAGCGGCTCGGCGATCCGCGACACGCTGCTGGCCGACAAGACGGTCACCCAGGACGAGGCGGTCATAGACATCTACCGCCGCCTGCGGCCCGGCGACCCGCCGACCCTCGACACCGCGACCACGCTGTTCAACAACCTCTTCTTCAACCCCGAGCGCTACGACCTGTCCCGCGTCGGCAGGCTGAAGCTGAACCACAAACTCGGCTTCGACCCCGAAGAGCGCGTGCGTCCCATGCCGCTGAAAGAAGCGAAGCAGGCCGCCAGCGAACTCCCGCTCGGCGAACTGCGCACGCTGCGCACCGAGGACATCCTCGCCGCCGTGAAGTATCTGGTGGCGCTTCGCAGCGGCGCCTCTCCGGACAAGCGCATTGACGACATTGACCACCTCGGCAACCGCCGCGTGCGCGTGGTCGGCGAGCTGCTCGAAAATCAGTACCGCCTCGGCTTGGTGCGCATGGAGCGCACGATCCGCGAGCGCATGTCCATTCAGGAAGTCGAGACGCTGATGCCTCACGACCTGATCAACTCCAAACCCGTCTCGGCGGTGATCAAGGAGTTCTTCGGCTCGAGCCAGCTCTCGCAGTTCATGGATCAGACCAACCCGCTCTCGGCGGTGACGCACAAGCGGCGGCTCTCGGCGCTCGGCTCCGGCGGGTTGACCCGCGAGCGCGCCGGTTTCGAGGTGCGCGATGTGCACCCGACCCACTACGGACGCATCTGCCCGATCGAGACGCCGGAGGGGCCGAACATCGGCCTGATCGCATCGCTCTCCACCTACGCGCGGGTGAACGACTTCGGCTTCGTCGAAACGCCGTACCGATCGGTGGCGTCCCGCAAGGTTTCCTCGGATGTCAAGTACCTGTCTGCGCTCGAGGAGGAGCGCTTGGCGATTGCGCAGGCGAACGCGCCGCTCGACGCGAAGAACGCGTTCCAGAACGAGACCGTCACCGCGCGCAAGACCGGCGAGTTTCAGATGGTGCGCGCCGAAGATGTGGAGATGATGGATGTCTCGCCGAACCAACTGGTGTCGGTGGCGGCCTCGCTGATTCCCTTCCTCGAAAACGACGACGCCAACCGCGCGCTGATGGGCTCGAACATGCAGCGTCAGGCGGTGCCCCTGCTGCGCACCGATGCGCCGCTGGTCGGCACCGGCATGGAGGATGTCGTGGCGCGCGACTCGGGCGTCACCATCGTCGCCAAGCGCGACGGCGTGGTGGTGAATGTGGACGCCGCGCGCATCATCGTGAAGCCCGACGAAGAGGGCAGTGACGGGCCGAATGTGGACATCATCAACCTCGTCAAGTACCGGCGCTCCAACCAGAACACCACGATCAATCAGAAACCGATCGTGCAGGTTGGCGACCGCGTGCAGCGCGGGCAGGTAATTGCCGACGGCCCCGCAACCGACCGCGGCGAACTCGCGCTCGGCCGCAATGTGACCGTCGCGTTCATGCCCTGGGGCGGATACAACTTCGAGGATTCGATTGTCATCTCCGAGCGCATGGTGCGCGACGACTTGTTCACCTCGCTGCACATCGAGGAGTTCGAGTGCGTCGCGCGCGACACCAAGCTCGGACGCGAGGAGATTACGCGCGACATTCCGAACATCGGCGAAGATGCGCTGCGCGACCTCGATGAGTCCGGCATCGTGCGCATCGGCGCCGAGGTGTCGAGCGATGACATTCTGGTCGGCAAGCTCACGCCCAAGGGCGAGACGCAGCTCTCTCCCGAAGAGCGTCTGCTGCGCGCCATTTTTGGCGAGAAGGCGGGCGACTTCCGCGACACCTCGCTGCGCGTTCCGCCGGGGCAGTCCGGCATCGTGATCGGCGCGCAGGTCTTCTCGCGGCGCGGCGTGGAGAAGGACGACCGCGCGCGCGCCATTGAGGAGGCCGAGATCGCGCGGCTGCGCAAGGACCAGGAAGCCGAAATCAACATCATCAGCGACAACGCGCGCGACCAGCTCGTGGAGCTGCTGGTGAAGCGGAAGGCGGCGAGCCGCATTGCCGACGACAAGCGCGGCGAGGTCTGGCTCGAGGTCGGCGACACCATCAGCGAGGCGCAGTTGGGCCGCATGCCGCGTCGGCGCTGGCGAATGATTCAGGTCACCCACGGCCCCACGCAGCGCCGTCTCGACCGCGTGTTCGCAAGCCTCGACGAGCAGGTCGGGGTAATCCGCACCGTCTTCGACGAGAAGATCGCCACCCTGAAGAAGGGCGACGAGTTGCCGCCGGGCGTGCTCAAGATGGTCAAGGTCTATGTGGCCATCAAGCGCAAGCTCTCGGTGGGCGACAAGATGGCGGGCCGCCACGGCAACAAGGGCGTCATCTCGCGCATTCTCCCGGAAGAGGACATGCCCTATCTGGAGGACGGCACCCCGGTGGATGTGATGCTGAACCCGCTGGGCGTGCCCTCGCGCATGAACATCGGGCAGATTCTCGAAGCCCATCTCGGTTGGGCCGCAAAGGGGCTGGGCGAGGGCGTGAACGCGCTGATCGAAGCGCACGCCGGCGACGAGGCGCTGCGCGAGAAGCTGAAGGAGAGCTACCACAGCGAGACCATTTCGAAGCTGCTCGACGGCGCTTCGCCAGCGGCCATCCGCTCCATCGCCGAGAATGTGCGGCGCGGCATCCATGTGGCCTCCTCGGTGTTCGACGGCGCGAAGGAGGACGAGATCAAGTCCGAGTTGACCCGCGCGAGCCGCGACACCACAGGTCAGGTCGTGCTCTTCGATGGCCGCAGCGGCGACGCCTTCGACGGCGATGTCACGGTGGGCGTGCTCTATATGTTGAAGCTGCACCATCTGGCCGACGACAAGATTCACTCGCGCAGCATCGGGCCCTACAGCCTGGTCACGCAGCAGCCGCTCGGCGGCAAGGCGCTGTTTGGCGGCCAGCGCCTCGGCGAGATGGAGGTGTGGGCGATGGAGGCCTACGGCGCCGCCTACAGCCTGCAGGAATTTCTGACGGTGAAGTCGGACGACGTGCTCGGTCGCACGCGCATGTACGAATCCATCGTCCGCGGCGACTGCCAGCTCGAGCCGGGCCTGCCCGAGGCTTTCAATGTCATCGTCAAGGAAATGCAGGCGCTGGGCCTGAATGTCGAACTCGTCGAAGACCCGAAGAACTAGGGGGGACTCGTGCGCGATCTCTACAACCTGTTTGAAAAGCCCCGCGATCCGCTTGCGGTCAACGCGATCCGGATTGGTCTGGCCACGCCCGAGAAGATTCGGGAGTGGTCGCACGGCGAGGTGAAGAAGCCCGAGACCATCAACTACCGCACCTTCAAGCCGGAGCGCGACGGTCTCTTCTGCGCCAAAATTTTCGGCCCGGTCAAGGACTACGAGTGCACCTGCGGCAAGTACAAGCGCATGAAGCACCGTGGCGTGGTCTGCGAGAAGTGCGGCGTCGAGGTGATTCAGAGCAAGGTTCGGCGCGAGCGGATGGGGCACATCACCCTGGCCACGCCGGTGGCGCACATCTGGTTTCTGAAGTCGCTGCCCTCGCGCATCGGCAACATTCTCGACATCACGCTGCGCGGGCTCGAAAAGATTCTGTACTTCGAGGCCTTCACGGTGATTGATCCGGGCGACACCGACCTGCGCATCGGCGAGCTCCTGACGGAGGAGCAACTGATCGAGGCGCAGGAGGAGTTCGGCCGCGACGCCTTCGACTACGGCATCGGCGCCGAAGCGGTGCGCGAGATGCTCGAAAGCCTCGACCTCGACGAGGAGTGCAAGCTGCTGCGCGACGAGATGAAGGAGGCGACCTCCGAGGCCAAGCGCAAGAAGCTGGCCAAGCGGCTGAAGGTGCTCGACGCATTTCGCGAAAGCAACAACGCGCCCGAGAACATGATCCTCGAAGTGATCCCGGTGATTCCGCCGGACCTGCGCCCCCTGGTGCCGCTCGACGGCGGGCGCTTTGCGACCTCCGACCTGAACGATCTCTACCGCCGCGTCATCAACCGCAACAACCGGCTGAAGCGGCTGCAGGATCTGAACGCGCCGGAGGTCATCATCCGCAACGAGAAGCGCATGCTGCAGGAGGCGGTGGACGCGCTGTTCGACAACGGCCGCCGTGGCCGGGTCATCACCAGCCCCTCGAAGCGGCCGCTCAAGAGCCTCTCCGACATGTTGAAGGGCAAGGGCGGTCGCTTCCGCCAGAACCTGCTCGGCAAGCGCGTGGACTACTCGGGCCGCGCGGTCATCGTCGCTGGCCCGGACCTGCGGCTGCACCAGTGCGGTCTGCCCTCGCGCATGGCGCTCGAGCTGTTCAAGCCCTTCATCTACTCGAAGCTCGAACAGCGCGGCTTCGTCACCACCATCAAGGCCGCCAAGAAGATGGTGGAGCGCGAGCGCCCCGAGGTGTGGGACATCCTCGCCGAGGTGATTCACGAGCATCCGGTGCTTCTGAATCGCGCGCCCACGCTGCACCGTCTCGGCATGCAGGCCTTCGAGCCGGTGCTGATAGACGGCAAGGCGGTGCAGCTCCATCCCCTGGTGTGCAAGGCCTTCAACGCCGACTTCGATGGCGACCAGATGGCCGTGCATGTGCCGCTCTCGATCGAGGCGCAGATCGAGGCGCGGGTGCTGATGATGTCAACGAACAACATCCTGAGCCCCGCCACCGGCCTGCCGATCATTGACCCGAGTCAGGACATCGTGCTCGGTTGCTACTACATGACCCGCGAGCGCCCCGGCGGCCGCGGCGAGGGCATGCGCTTCTCGAACCCCGAAGAGGTGCGCATCGCCTACGACTCAGGCGAACTCGATATTCACGCGGGCATCGTGGTGCGCCTGCGGGGCGAGCGGGTCGAAACTACGACGGGCCGCGTGCTCCTGTCGGAGGTCGTGCCGGAGGAGATTCCCTTCGAGATCATCAATCAGGTGATGGACAAGAAGGCGCTCAGCGAGCTGATTGATCAGGTCTATCGCCGCCTCGGCAACAAGGCGACGGTGATTCTGGCCGACCGGCTGCGCACCCTCGGCTACCAGAACGCCACCCGCGCCGGCATTTCCATCTGCCTCGACGACATGACCATGCCGCCGGACAAGGAGCGCTTCATCGAAGAGGCCAGCGGCCAGGTCGGCGAGGTCGAAAGCCAGTACCTCGACGGCTTGATCTCCGACGGCGAGCGCTACAACAAGGTGATTGACATCTGGGCCGACGCGACCGAGAAGATCGCCGGGCAGTTGCTCGACAACCTCGGCGTTGATGTGCTGCAAGCAAGCGACGGCAGCGAGCAGCGCGTGCCGAGTTTCAACTCCATCTACATGATGGCGGACTCCGGCGCGCGCGGCTCCGCGCAGCAGATCCGCCAGCTTGCGGGTATGCGCGGGTTGATGGCAAAGCCCTCCGGCGAGATCATCGAGACGCCGATCACCTCGAACTTCCGCGAGGGTCTGTCGGTCGGTCAGTACTTCGTCTCGACGCACGGCGCGCGCAAGGGCCTTGCGGACACGGCGCTGAAGACCGCCAACTCGGGTTACCTGACCCGCCGTCTGGTGGATGTGGCGCAGGATGTGATCGTGCGCCAGATGGACTGCGGCGCCACCGAGGGCATCCTGATGGAGCCGCTGGTCGAGGGCGGCGAGATCATCGAGAGCCTCGCCGAGCGCGTGCTCGGCCGGGTGACCCTGCGCGATGTGCCCGACCCGGTGACCGACGAGGTGCTGATCCCCGCTGGCACCGTGCTCGACGAGCAGCGCGTCCGCCAGATCGAGGATGCCGGCGTCGAGAAGGTGTACATCCGCTCGGTGCTGACCTGCACCATTCCGCGCGGCATCTGCGCGCTGTGCTACGGGCGCGACCTGGCCCGTGGCGAACTGGTGAACCTCGGCGAGGCCGTCGGCGTGATTGCGGCGCAGTCCATCGGCGAGCCGGGTACGCAGCTCACGATGCGCACCTTCCACATCGGCGGCGCGGCAACGAGGCGCGTCGAGGCCAGCCATCACGAGGCGACCAGCGCGGGCACGGTGCGCTTCAAGCTGCGCACCGTGAAAAACCGCGCAGGCCGCATGATCTCGATGAACCGCCACGGCGAAATCGGCCTGTTCGACGCCAGCGGCCGCGAGCGCGAGCGCTACCCGGTGGCCTACGGCGCGCAGATCCATGTCGAGGAGGGCACGCAGGTGAAGCCGGGCGACGTGCTCTGCGAGTGGGATCCCTTCGTGAACCCCATCCTCACCGAGGCGTCCGGCACGCTGCGCCTCGGCGACATCGTCGAGGGCGCGACCATGCGCGAGCAGGTGGACGAGTTCACCGGCCTGTCCTCGCGGGTGATCATCGAGTCGAAAGACCCGGAGCTGCGCCCGCGCGTTTCGGTGGTGGATGCCGGGGGCGAGACCGCCTATCAGGCGCTTTTGCCGGTGGGCGCGCAGCTTCGCGTGAGTGAGGGGCAGGAAGTTGCAGCCGGCGATGTGGTCGCTTCGATCGCGCGCGAGATGACGAAGACCAAGGACATCACCGGCGGCCTGCCGCGCGTGGCGGAACTCTTCGAGGCGCGCAGCCCGAAGGAGCACGCCATCGTCACCGAGATCTCCGGCGTCGTCAGCTTCGGCCCGGATGTGCGGGGCAAGCGGCGCGTGGTGGTCAGCCCCGACGACGGCAGCGAGAACCGCGAGTACCTGATTCCGAAGGGCAAGCACGTTTCGGTGCACAAGGGCGACCATGTACGCAAGGGCGAGCCGCTGATGGATGGCTCGCCGAACCCGCACGACATTCTGCGCATCGAGGGCGAGCGCGAGCTGGCCAAGTGGATGGTGGACGAGGTGCAGGAGGTCTATCGCCTGCAGGGCGTGAAGATCAACGACAAGCACATCGAGGTCATCATCCGCCAGATGATGCGCAAGGTGCTCGTGCTCACTGTCGGCGACACGGACTTCCTGAGCGGCGATCAGGTGGACAAGATCGCGTTCAAGAAAGTCAACCAGCAGATGGAGGAGCAGGGCAAGGACCCGGCGACCAGCCAGCCGCTGCTGCTCGGCATCACCAAGGCCTCGCTCTCCACCGAGTCTTTCATTTCCGCCGCCTCCTTCCAGGAGACCACCAAGGTGCTGACCGAGGCCTCGATCTGGGGCAAGACCGACCACCTGCACGGGCTCAAGGAGAACGTGATCATGGGGCGGTTGGTGCCCGCCGGCACCGGCATGGCCCACTACCGGAACATCGGCATTCAACTGGATGCGCCGGAGGGCTACCTGTTCTCGGAGCCGGGCGAGCCCCTCGAAGGCAACGGCGCGGACGC
>JAHRAN010000076.1 GCA_020027245.1 Myxococcota bacterium | reverse complement strand
GCCCGCTGAAAAGGAGAAGGCCCCCCGGAACTTCCGGGGGGCCCGACAACAACCCGGGACTTTGACGCAGCGGGGGCGAGCGTTTGCCGTTCTTTGAGGAGGGGTTAAACGCCCGGTTGCCCCCGGCTTCGTCTCGGTGCGGGATTCAAAGGTGAACGCGCCCGATGCCACCATTCGATTCCCAACCAGGTTGGCTCCATGCCAGGGGGAGAACGCACAGGGCGTGCCAACTCTGCCGCCCGCCCCGCCGAGCCAGTCGTGACGCCCCAAACCCGCGTCCCGAAAGGCGAATTTCGCATCCATAGGCGGCGCGTCCGAGCGGCGGCACGGCGGCTGCCAGCGCGGGCCTGCCAACTTTGTTGGCGTCCGCCAGAGGCGTGCCCGACGCCCCATCCGGCCCTCTGACGGCTGGTCACAGGCCGTGGCCGAGCGCGCCGCCGCTTCGTGCCTGCGGGTTGCCCCAGGCCGTGCTTCGGGATGCCGCCAAAGGCGGCTCGGCGTAACTTTCGGTTGCAGCGCCATCGTCCCTGTGCTTGCCTGCCACTGCACCCACCGGGCTGACCCCGTGCCCGCCCGGGCGGGTCTCGCGCGCGACTTGTGGCGCGGCGAAGGAGGAGGAGGTTAAAACCATGCGGCTCTTTGTAAGCAGGTTCGCGCTGAGTCTGGCTCTGGTCGCCCTTGCCCTGCCGACCGTGCTTCGCGCCCAGAGCGCGGACGATGACGATGCCCCGCGGGGGGGGGTGAGTTCGCGGGCATCGAGGAAATCGTGGTCACCGCCGAGCGTCGCGAGCAGTCGGTTCAGGACTTGGGCCAGACGGTGACGGCGCTGACGGCGGAGGATCTCGACCGCTCGAACATCGAGGACATCCACGATCTGCAGTATCAGGTGCCCTCGCTGCAGGTGACCGGCGGTCTGCCGCGTCCGACGATTCGCGGCATCGGTCAGGACATCGTCGCGCCCTCCACCGACCCCGGTTTCATTTTGCACATCAACGGCACCTATGTGAGCCAGCTCGCCATTGCGCTGCTCGGCTTCCACGACATGGAGCGCGCCGAGGTGCTGCCGGGGCCGACCGGCATCGAATACGGCCGCGCCACCACCGGCGGCAGTATGAACTTCATCTGGAACAAGGCGCGCACGGATGAGCGAACCTTCACCGGCGATCTGCTATTCGGCAGCTACGACAACGCGCGTCTGCGCAGCGCGGTGAACTTTCCCATTGTCGAAAACAAGCTGGGCATGCGCATTGCGCTGGCGCAGACTTTTGCGCCGCAGCCCTTCGAGGTGAAGGGGCAGACCGGTCTCGATCAGGAGCTCGCATCAAACACTCTGGGCGCTGGCCTGGCGCTGCGTCAGAGCCTGCGCTTCACGCCGACCGAGGACTTCGAGGCCGACCTGATCTTTCAGTGGACGCGGGACAACACGCCGGGCGGCAAGTCGCGCATCACCGACCCCTTTGCGACCTACAGCTTCGGGCAGGGGATGACGGGCACTGGCGCGGATGCAAGGCCCTGCCGCTGGAACGATTTCAATGATTGCGACAGCAAGCACCCCATCTTCGGCGGCCCGCCGGACTACTCGGACGCCACGCCGAACTCGTCCGACCCGCACACCTTCACGCTGAACCGGGGCAACGATCAGCGCTATGAAACCTTCTGGGGTCAACTCAAGCTGGCCCTGCAGCTTGGCGACTATACGCTGACCACCAACACCAACTACCAGTGGTGGGATTACAACGTGTCCTTCGACTGGGACGGCTCCGATGTGGACTCGGAGCGTCTGGACTTGCACAGCGAAGACACCGGCTGGGCGCACGAGGTTACCTTCGCCTCGAACCACGACGGGCCGCTGAACTTTCTGGTCGGCGCGAACCTGCAAAACAGCCACGCGCCCGGCGTGACGGTTCCGATCTGGGGTTATCAGCGCAACCAGGACGCGCGGAATTTTCTGATCTTCGACGCCTTCGATGCCGGCAATCTGGCGCCGCTCGCTCCGGTCTGCGGCGCGGGTGGAAATGCGCTCTGCGTCTTCGAGGCGCTGCCCGAGAACGACACCTTCTTCTCTCTCGACGCCGACACCGACACCACCTTCTACGGTCTCTTCGCGCGCGCGGACTGGGACATCAGCGACACGCTGCGCCTCACCGTCGGTGGGCGCTACAGCTACACGCGGCGCGAGTGGGAGGACCGCTCGCGCTTCGATGTCTATACCGAGCCTTTCGATGTCGTCTTCAACTCGCAGACCGCTGGTGGCGCCATCTTCACCGGCACTTGCACCGCCGGCATTGCGGGCTTCAACGCGCTCACTGGCCAGTCGGTGCCGACGGTGGCGAACCCGGCGGCCGATGCGACGCAGGCGGAAATCGAAGCGGCCGAAGCGGAGTGTTACAACTCGTATGCCAACTTCATCTGGCCGGGCACGGTGCTGAACTCGCTTGCGACGCAGGGCGGTTTCGCAGGTGCTGTGGAACTCGGCGCGACGCTCGCCGCGGCGGCGGATGGCAGCGATATGGATGCGCAGGCGATGGCGCAGGCCGCGCTCGCCGCGTCGGGGTTGACCTCGGTGCAGCTCGGTCTCGCGGGGCGACTCGGCGCGCACCTCGCCGCGCTGCCGGGTATCCTCGGCGAAGCCGGGATGCTGGGCGCGCTCGCTCAGGCCGGCACGGCCACGCCCGCGCAGTTGATGCGCCTCGGCGAACTTCAGACGATGATTGACACGCCGCCCATCAACCCGGGGCAGGTGGCGTTTCTGTCGTCGGTCGGCCCCGGCTCGCTGGTCGCCGGTTCGGATATCACCGGCAACCCGACCAGCAGCGCCTTCGGCGCCTGCGACAACCCGACGCTGGGCAATCCCGGGCTGGGCTGCCCGGTCTCGGAGCGCCGCCGCGCGCTGCAACTCGACCAGAGCTGGAACTCCCTCGACGGGTTGATCCGCCTCGAATACCGCCCGAACGACGAGATGCTGTTCTACGGCTATGTCTCCACCGGCGAGCGCCACGGCGGCTTCAACTGGTTCGAAGCCAGCGCCTTCCTGCCCGAGGAAATTCTCGCCTACGAACTTGGCGCCAAGACCGAGTGGCTCGACCGCACGCTGATCGTGAACACGGCGGCGTTCTACTACGACTACAGCAACAAGTTCGTGACGGCGGTGGTCGGCAACGTTTCGACCACGCAGAACATCGGCGACGCGGAAGTGATGGGCGTCGAAGTGCGCATTCAATACGAGCCGAACCCGAGCCTGCGCGTGGACGCCAGCATCGGCTGGCTCGACTCGGAAATTCTGGACGACTACATCGCCGAGGACAACGCCATCCGGCGCGGCAACGAGGACGCCTATTCGGCCTGGCTGTATCAGGTGGACGCGGCGGGCAACGCGGTGCTCGACGACCAGGGCAACCGGGTGCCGATTCTCGATGCTCAGGGCGACCCGATTCCCAAACGCCTCGGCGACCGCCACGGCAGCGGTCCCACCAGCGACGCGCTGCCGCGCATCAACCTGAAGGGCAACCCGCTGCCGCGCGCGCCCGAGTGGTCGGTTTCCGTCGGTATCGAGTACGGCTTCGCGCTGGCGAACGGCGCAACGCTGACGCCGCGCGTGGACTTCGCCTGGCGCGACGAGTCGAACCTGTGGCAATACAACAACCCGGCGGATGTGCAGGAGGCCTACACGCAGACCGATGTGCGGCTTCGCTACACCGACGGCGATGGGGAGTGGTACCTCGAGGGCTTCATCGAGAATGTCGAAGACGAGGACGAGATTTTGACCGGCGCCGAGTCGCGCACCGCTCACCCGCAGTTCTGGCTGGCCGACCCGCGCATCTACGGCCTGCGTCTCGGCTGGAACTTCGACCGCCTGCCCTGGGCCGACTGAGCCCCGGCGGGCCCGAGGCGCTTCCGCACCCCGGACCCCTATCTAATGAAGCGCGAGAAGGCGCGGTTTGCTCCCTCTCCCTCCGGGAGAGGGTTGGGGTGAGGGTTCTTAAGGTCTGGCGGCGGGCTGCGCCCGCCGGGAGCACCACGGGCGGAAAATTTCTATAGTGGTTTCTACAGCCGTTGTGACCGGATCAGCCCCGGTCGCCCCCCACGCTGGCATCCACACCTCGGTCCCGTGGAGGCACCTGAAGGCATGGCGAACCCATGACGGGCGCGGCATTCGACGTTGATTGCTTCTTTACCGCCCCGAAGCTGGCGGCGGAGTTGGTAAGCGTCGTGCTGCAGCGGCGTCTGCCCGAGGGTTGCCTGTTTGTCGAGCCGTCTGCCGGTGCGGGCGCGTTTGTACGGCCACTGCGACGGGCGGGATGTGAAGTGCTGGCGGTGGACATCGCACCCGCCGCGCCGGGCATCCGCCGCGCGGATTTCCTCACTACCGCCGCCGTCATCCCCGCCGACCGCCCGGTGGTCGTGATTGGCAACCCGCCCTTCGGCTTCGCCGCCAACCTGGCCATTCGCTTTTTCAACAAAGCCGCAGAGCGGGCGCAGATGATTGCCTTCATCGTGCCGCGCACCTTTCGCAAGGCAAGCGTTCAAGATCGCCTCGACCTGCGCTTTCACCTGCTGCACGATCAGGATGTTCCCAAGCTGGCGTTCCTCAAGGACGG
>JAHRAN010000037.1 GCA_020027245.1 Myxococcota bacterium | reverse complement strand
CGCGTTGCGCTACGCTGCGTGGCCGTGAGCAGCGAGATCCACAGCGAAACTCTGCCGAACGGGCTGCGCTTGCTGCTTCGGCCGCTGCGCGTGGCGCCGGTCGCCGAGATTCAGTTCTGGGTGCGGGTGGGTTCCGCCGACGAGCGCGACGATGAACGCGGCCTCGCTCACTTTCACGAGCACATGCTGTTCAAGGGCACCGAAACGCGCGGCGTCGGCGAGATTGCGGGCGCCATCGAGGGCGCGGGCGGGCGCATCAACGCCTTCACCTCCTTCGACATCACCTGCTATCACGCAACGCTGCCCTCGGATGCGGCGGCTGTGGGGTTCGATGTGCTCGCGGACGCGCTCCGGAACTCGGTCTTCGATGCGGAGGAAGTCGCCCGCGAAGTGCTGGTGGTGCGCGAGGAAATCCGCCGCTCCGCGGACGACCCGCAACACCTGCTCTCGGATGCGCTCTTCGCAACCGTGTTCGACAAACATCCCTACGGCCTGCCGATTCTCGGAACACACGAAAGTGTCGCCCGTATCAACCGCGAGCGGGTGCGCGCCTTTTACCGCCGCTGGTACACGCCCGAGCAGATGGCGCTGGTGGTAGTGGGCGACTTCGACCCGGACGAAATGCGCGCGCGTGCGCAGCGCCTCGGCGACACGCCACGCGGCTCGGCCACGCGCCAGCGCAAGGCCGAGCCCAGGCAACGCGCGCCGCGCGTTCGGCTACTCGAGCGTCCCTTCGAACGCGCTTCACTCGACCTCTCCTGGCCCGCCGTTCCCCTCGCGCACGCGGACGCGCCGCTCTTCGATCTGCTCGCCTTCATCCTGGGCGACGGCGAGAGCGCGCGGCTGCAGCGACGGGTGAAAGAGGAACTCGGTCTGGTGGATCGCATTGACGCCTCCTGTTACCTGCCCTTCGACCCCGGGCTCTTCGGGGTGACGCTCGATTGCGCAAGTGAGCGCGCGACAGCGGCTGTCGAGCAGGTGGCGCGCGAGGTCGAGTTGCTGCGCCGCGAGCCCGTCAAAAAGGAGGAACTCGAGAAGGCGCAGCGCAACTTCATCATCAGCCGCGCCTGGGAGCGCGAAAGCGTCTCCGGCATGGCGCACAAACTGGGTTCGAGCCTGATGCTGACCGGCGACCCCTTGTATGAGGAGCGCTACCTCGAGCGCGTGCGCGAGGCGCAGCCCGAGGAACTGCAGCGCGTCGCCAGCGAGTGGCTCGCGCCGGAGCGCGCCAACCTGGCCATGGTGCTGCCTTCGACGCAGAGCGCGAAGCTCAACGCGGAAGACGCGCAAAGCGCCATCGAACGCGGCCGCGCAGGCGCCGCAAAGCTCTTCGAAGCGCCGCGAAAGCAGGCGCCCTGTGGCGAGTTGCAGGCCTTCACGCTCGACAACGGCCTGCGCATTTTCGTGCAACCACGGCGCGACATTCCCGTGGTCGCAGCACGGGCGGTGCTGCTCGGCGGCCAGCTCGTGGAGGATGAAAAGAGCGCCGGGCTCAGTTCTTTTCTCGCCGGTATGTGGTTGCGCGGCACCGAGCGCCGCTCCGCTGCGGACTTCGCAACGCAGGTCGAGTCGCTCGCCGCCGATGTGAACAGCTTCTCGGGACGCAACAGTTGCGGCGTGACGCTCGACTGCAGCAGCGACCAAGTGCAGCCGGTGCTCGACCTCTTCGCCGAGGCCATCCGCTCCCCCGTCTTTGCCGAGTCCGAGATCGAGCGCGAGCGGCGTGAAACGCTGGCGGCGCTGGCGCGGCGCGAAGACCACCTCTCGGCGCGCGCGCTCGATCTCTTCACCCGCACCCATTACAAGGCGCACCCGTACCGTCACCCGGTGGCGGGTACAAAAGAGACGGTGGAGCGCTTCACGCGCGCGGAACTCGAAGCGCTTCAGGCGCGGCTCGTGTGCGCCGACAATCTGGTCATCGCTCTGGTCGGCGATCTGGACCCGGAGCGGGCAGCCACCGAAGTCGCGCGGCGCTTTGCGGAACTCGAGCCGGGCGCGCGCATCGAAGCTGCGTTGCCGCCTGTTGAGCCAACACCCCGCGAGGCGCGGCAGCAGATCGAAAAACGCGAGCGCGCGCAGGCGCATCTGCTGCTCGGCTTTCGCGGCCTCGACCTTCTCGACCCGGATCGCGCCGCGCTCGAAGTGCTGAGCCAGGTGCTCGGCGGACAGGGCGGACGCCTCTTTCTCGAACTGCGGGATCGGCGCAGCCTGGCCTATGCGGTGAACGCGACGAATGTCGAGGGCGTGGCGCCCGGTTTTTTTGCGGTGTACATCGGCACTTCGGCGGAGCGTTTCGACGAGGCGCAGGCGGGCATTCGCGAGGAGCTCGAGCGCGTGCGGCAGGCAGCGCCAACGGCGGCGGAGCTCGAGCGAGCGCGGCGTTACCTGATCGGCCAGCACGCCATCCGGCAACAGCGCAGCGCCACACGCGCGCTGCAGATTGCGCTCGATGCGCGTTACGGCCTGGCCCCCGACGCCGAAGCGCGTTATCCCGAGCGCATCGCCGCGGTCAGCGGCGAGGATCTGCTGCGCGTAGCGCAGCGCGTGATCCACCTCGAGCGCGCAACGCTGGCCGCCATCCGTCCCTGAACGCCGCCGCCCTCAGAGGCCGCGCGCCAGACCGTCGCGGCGCGGATCGGGCGCGCCATACAGACGCCCCGTCAGCGGGTCGCGCGCGATGGCCTCGACGCCGGTGATGAGTTCATCCACGCGCTTGACCTCGTGGCCACGGGCGCGCAGCGCGCTCTCGACATCCGCCGCGTGCGCGCCCTCGAGCAGAATCCGGTCCGGTCGCCACTGGTGATGAAAGCGCGGCGCCGACACGGCCTCCATGATGTCCATATCCCACTCGAAATAATTCAGCAGCGTCAGCAGCACCGCGGTGATGATGCGCGGGCCGCCGTTGCTGCCGGCGACGAAGCGCAACGCGCCATCCTCGAGCACCACGGTCGGCGCCATGCTCGAAAGCGGCCGCTTGCCGGGCGCAACCCGGTTCGCACTGTCGCGACGACCGGCCAGCCCGTAGAGGTTCACACCGTCGGGGTCGGCGACGAAGTCGTCCATCTGGTTGTTGAGCAGAATGCCCCAACCGGGAACGGTGACGAAGGAGCCGAAGGTGGTGTTGATCGTGCCGGTGAGCGCCACCGCGTTGCCCGCCGCGTCAACCACGGAGAGATGCGCGGTGCCGCCGTCCGGAACGGCGTAACCGGAACCCTCGACCTGCGCCGCGCGCGGCCCGATGCGCGCGCGCAACTTCGCCGCGTAGTCGGCGTCGAGCAACGCCTCGACTGGAATCGAAGCGAAGTCCGGGTCACCGAGATGCAACGCGCGGTCCGCAAAGGCCAGCTTCATCGCCTCGGCGATGGCGTGGATCGCCTCGGACGAGCCAGCGCCCATGCCGCGCAGATCGAAACCCTCGACCACCTTGAGAATTTCGAGCAGCGTCACGCCGCCCGACGAGGGCGGTGGAAAACTCAGCACCTCGAGGTTGCGAAATGTCCCGCGCAACGGCTCGCGCAAACGCGGCTGGTACGCGGCCAGATCCTCGACGCTGAGCACGCCGCCCGCTGCGCGCGCGGCGCGGGCGATGGCCTCCGCCATCTCGCCCTCGTAGAACGCGCGCGGGCCACGCTTTGCAATGCGGCGCAGTGCGCGCCCCAGCTCCGGCTGACGCTTTATGGTGTCGGCCATCACCGGCTCGGGGAACTGCACGCGCGCGGTTTCAGGAAAACGCGCGCGCCGCTCGGCGGGCACGCGACGCATCAGCGCGGCCTGATAGGCGCCCAGCGCCACGCCCTCTTCCGCGGCGCGGATAGAGGGCGCGAGCACCCGCTCGAGGGACATGACGCCGTGCGTTTCGAGCGCGAGCGCAAGCCCGGCCACCGCGCCCGGCACGCCCACCGCAAGACCGCCGTAACGCGAGGCGTCTTTCGGCAAGCCCTCGACCTGATACATGTCTTCACTCGCGGCGGCGGGCGCGGTTTCACGCGCATCAATTGCGAAGGCGCGGCCATCGGCCAGACGAATCAGCAGAAACAAACCGCCGCCGATGCCCATGGACTGCGGCTGCGCGACACCGAGCGTGAAGGCCGCCGCCACCGCGGCGTCAACCGCATTGCCCCCGTCCTTTAGAACCTCGATGCCGGCCTCGGTGGCGAGGGCGTGGGGCGAGACCACCATCGCGCGCGCCCCCGTCGCGGGCGCGGGCGACGCGGCGTGAACGACGAACGCCGAAGCGGGGAGCAGCGCCGTGCACAGCAGGCCCGCAAGCAGCCTCGTCGTGGCGAAGCGGGGACGCGCCGGGTGGTGCATGCCCGGACCCTAGCAGGTCAGCCCGGGTGGCTTAAAACACCCCGGGATGGCTAGATTTCGCGCCCGGTGGCCCGGTAGCTCAGTTGGTAGAGCACCGCACTGAAAATGCGGGTGTCGCCAGTTCGATTCTGGCCTGGGCCACCAGGCGGGCCTTATGATGGCGGAGATCCCGGTCGAGATTGACTGGAGTGCGCTCTCGAACGATGCGCTGCGCGGACTGGTCGAGGCCTTCGTGAACCGCGAGGGAACCGACTACGGCGCCGTCGAACGCAGCTTCGAAGAAAAAGTCGAAGAGGTGCTGCGCCAGTTGCGCCGGGGCGAAGCGAAGATCGTGTTCGATCTCGAGAGCAACAGCCCGAACATCGTGCCGCGCAGCTGAGAAACCGTTCAGCGCGGTTGCGCTTTCGTGCGCGCGCCGGGAATGGGCTCGGCGGCCGCCGTCGTTTCGATGGGTGATGTTTCGATGGGCGTGGTCTCCCCGGCTGCAACCTCGGCGGCGGGCTTCGCTTCGGCCGTGGCCTCCGGCAACCCGGCGGGCGCCGTGCGCTCGAGTTGTTCGAGCGGCTCGAAACCCTCGGGGCATAACTCGCCCGCGCTCGTGGCGAGGTGATCGTACACCGAGCGGTACTCGATGGTCAGCGAATGCAGCCGGCGCGAAGTTTCGCTGAAACTTTCGGACACGCTCTTGCGATACTGTTGATGCGCCTGCTCGCGCTGCGCCAACTCCGCCCGCGTCTCTTCGAGCGCCCCTTCGAGTTCGCGGATGCGCCGCGCGCGCTTGTCGCTCCCGCGCCCGGCGAAGAACGCGAGGGCTACGAGAGCGGCCACGATTACGAAAGACAGGGTGGAGACGCCTTGGAGCATGGGTGTTGCGGCAAGGTAGCAGCGCAGGGCGGCGGCTTCACTTCGAGCCGGGCGCCTTTGCGGTGGGGGCAGCGAGGGACGGAAGTGCGCGACCCTCGGAGTGCAGCGGCGCTTCGATGCCGAGAAGCTTTGCCACCGTGGCGGCCACATCGAGCGTGCGCACCCGGCCGAGGCGGTGGCCGCGTGGCGCGCCGCGTCCCAGCGCCAGAAAGATTCCGTGCATCGCGCGGCACGGCAAAGGGTCGTAGCCGTGTACGCCTGTCTCGCGTCCGAAGGGCGCGCCGATGCGCCGACGTAGAGCAAGCGCGCTGCCCCGACGCAGCAGGGCCGTGCCCGGCGCCGCAAGCGCCACCACATCGCCGACGCGGCGGTGGTCGTAACGCAGCGCACGGGGCGTTGCATTGCGGGGCCAGGCCGAAACGCCGTCGAGTTCCGAAAGCACCGCCACGGCGCGCGCGGCCGCCGCCGGTCTGCGCAGATACAGGTTCGCAAACCCGCCCGCCTGAAAGACGCGCGCCGCAATCCCCGCGTCTTCGAGCGTCGCCTTCAGATCGTATGTGCGCTCGACGCCGATCATGCCGTGGTCGCTGACCACGACCAGCGTTGTATCCGCCCAGCGCTCTGCTTCGTCGAGCACCCGCAGCAGCCTCCCGAGTTGCGCGTCCTGTCGCTTCAACTGGGAAAAGATGCGCGCGTGGTCGGGGCCGTGCCGGTGCCCCACGCCGTCGGCGCCATGCCACCAGGAGAGCAGCAGACGCGGCCGAGCGGCATCGGGCAAGGCCAGCCAGGCCGCAATCTGATTGACCTTGTCGCGCTCGGGAACGCTGTTGTCGAAGGGCAGGCGGCGGTAACTCGGGCGGTGGCCCTTAAAGTCTCCCCCCGAACCCGCCCAGAAAAACACGGCGCTGCGAACGCCCTGCCGCTCCGCTGCTGCCCAGATGGGCTCGGCTTCGAGGAAGCGCGCATCGTCGTCGTAATCGAACAAACCGAGTTCGGGATCCAGGAAGCGGTTGGCGATGATGCCGTGCGTCTCGGGCGACGCGCCGGTTGCGAGCGATACCTGATTCGGAAAGGTGCTCGAGGGAAAGACGGGCAGCAGCGCAGTGGCGCGGCTGCCCTCACGGGTCATGCGCTCGAAGGCTGGAAGTTCGCCGCGCTGCAGGTAGTCGTGGCGCACACCGTCAAGGGAAAGCAGGATCACGGTCGGCGCGCGCGTGCTGGCGGCGAAGGACGCCGGCGCCGCAAAGGTCAGGAGCAGCAGGGCCAGGGCCGCGCTGCGCTGCGCTCTCACCCGCTGCCCGCGTCGCCCGCTTCGGCGCGGCGCGCTTCGAGTGAGCGGATCTCGCGCCGCAGCCAACTCGCCTCCCAGAAGTTTGTGCTGCGCTCGAGCAGGGTGCGATGGACGCGCAGGCTCGCGTCGAGTGCGGGTGTGAAGGCGGGCTCGGCTGCCAGCGCCACTTCGAGAAGATGCAGCGCCTCCGGCAGCGCGTCGGCTTCGATGTGTCGCCGCGCGCTTTGCAGCAGCGCAGCGGGGTCGGCGAGTCGCCCGAGTTCGGCATACAGCGCCGAAGCTGGAACATCATACAACTCGGTCGTCGAGCGCTGATGAAACCAGCCCGCGTAGTTCTCCCAGATTGCGCGCACGCTCCAGCGCACCGTTCCGTAACTCTGCCCCACTTCGAGTTCGCGCGGCAGGCGGATTTCGCGCATGGCGCGGAACAGGTCGCCGTGCCCGTTCATCGCGCGCACGGTTTCGTCGTGAACAAAGGTCGCGGCGTCGCGAAGCCGCGTGAGTTCGCGCGCGATGCGTTCGCGGCCCGTCACGGGGCCGTGGTGCCCGACCAGCAGTATGTCCGCTTCGAGCGCGCGCACCCGCTCCACGCTGTCAACGAAAGCCAGCGCATCGCGATAGCGGTCGCCGCGCAGCGTCACCAGATTCGGGAAGTGACCGAACAGCGCGCTGAACACGTTGCCGACAAAACAGATGCGCTGCGCCGGCAGCCAGATCGCCATGCCATCCCGCGTCTCGCCGCCGGGCACGGCGTAGAGTTCGAGCTCGAGTCCACCGAGGGAGAGGGCCAGGTGATCTTCAAAAGTGATCGTGGGCGCGGGCTTCGCCTGCGGGCTCTCTTTTGCGTTGGCGTTAAGTTTCTGATGCGTGGCCGCTTTTTTCAGCACCTCGGCGAAGGCGAAGGCGGAGCGCTGCTGACGAAAGCGGGCGATGCGCTCATCGTCGCGCTGACAGGCGGGGTTGTTGGCCTGCGCGACCAGCTCGGTTCCCGGCTCCCGAAAAGTATCGGCGCCGCCCACGTGATCCACATGGCCCTGGGTGAACAGGATGTAACGGATCGGCGCGCGGGAAATGGCGTCGTACTTCGCCTTCAGGTTGGGCGCCTCGAAACCCATCCCGGTGTTGACGACGATGCGGCCCTCCTTTGTAACGATCAGAAAGCTGTTGCTGAGCCCGGCGCCACGCCAGATGAAATCGTTGATGCGCTCGGCGGGGCCAGCGTCGGCGGGGCTGATATCCGAAAAATCCGGACGCGCGCGGTAGATGGGCTCGTGCATCGTTCCACTCACTCGCAGCGGTGTTATGGAGCGTCGGTCTCGTCGGGGACGAAGCCGTGCCCGGCGGCGCGCAACGCCGCGCGGATTTTCCGCGCCGCCTCGTCCAGCGCCGCCTCGCTTGGGTTGCGCTCGGCCTGCGCGAAGTCGAGATCGCGCAGCTCGGTAATCGGCACCAGATGCAGGTGCAGATGCGGCACCTCGAGGCCCGCAATCATCAGCCCGACCTTGACCGGATCGAAGGCCTGCTGAAGCGCTGCGCCAATGTTCTGCGCGACCTCGAAGAGGTGCGCATTCAAACCCGGCGCGGCGTCGAGCCAGTGATCCACTTCCTCGATGGGAACCACCAGCGTGTGCCCCGGCCGGATGGGCTCGATGGTCAGAAAGGCCACGGCGCGCTCGTCTCGCCAGACGAAGCGGCCCGGCAGTTCGCCCCGGATGATCCTGCTGAACAGCGACGCCATGTTTAACCCCCTCCCCGCGCCCGAGACTACCGCGCCGCCACGGTTGCGGCAGTGGGGGGTGGTTGAAGCGGCGGGTGGACTGCGGCAGTGGCGATGGTCGAAGCGGCGGAGCCGCCACCCTCACCCGGCGACGGGCTACACGGCCCGTCGCCCCCCTCTCCCCTGGAGGGAGAGGGTTAAGATGAGATGAAGCGCCGCTCAATTAATGGCTCGGTTCCCTTCTTCTCCGGTTCCCCTCTCCCTCTAAGGAAGAGGGGTTAGGGGTGAGGGTGGCGGCGCCGCGCCTTAATGAGGCGGCGCTTGTGTCTTCTTGTTCCCCTCTCCCTTTGGGAGAGGGCCAGGGTGAGGGTTCTTCAGGGCTGGCGGGTGGCGCAGCCCGCCGGAGGGAAGATGAGCACCGGCAACGGCAACGCGCGCCTTGCGACTTCGGGCAAGGCCATCTACGCGCTCGGCGACCACACGGTCAACTTCTCGCTGATGTCGCTGTTGCTCGTCTATCCCTTCTTC
>JAHRAN010000027.1 GCA_020027245.1 Myxococcota bacterium | reverse complement strand
ACGCCGGCGCCCGGTTTGGTTTCATGTGCGACCCGGTCGGGCGTCCGGTGGAGCGCGGCTTCTCCCTCTTTCCCTTTGCGCGCGCGCGGGGCCGGGCGGCGGAATATCTCGCCGCCTTCACCCGGGCCGCATTTGCCGAGGGTGTGGACACCGGCGAAGCGCGGGGGCTGCGGCATGTCGTCGAAAGCGCTGGCTTGCCTTGGGACGAGGCGCGCGCGCACCTGGATGCTCCGGGCTGGCGGGAGGAACTGGAGCAGAATCGGCAGGTGCTCTTCGAGAAGGGACTCTGGGGCGTGCCGAGCTTCCGCCTGCCAGGCGTTGACGGCGCGCCGGACTTTTGCACCTGGGGGCAGGATCGCATCTGGCTGGTGGAAGCCGAAATCCGCCGCCGCGGGGAGCGCTAACGCTCCCCGCCCAGCCCGTTGACCGCGCCGAGCCGCTGCCGTGGCTTACGGTTCCGTCGCGCTGCGCTGCACGATTGCTTGATCCATAAGCATGCGCACATCGTTCGAGACGCCTCTGAATTCGAATCTGCGCATGAACTCAAGGGCGCCGAGCTGCAAGAAGAGCTTGCCGAATACCTCGTCGGCAAAGCTGCTCGAGCAGAGGGGAACCTGCGAAAGGTCAACCACGATCCGGGTGGAGGGACTCATCCGGATCAGATTTTCGAGCTTGGTTCGTACAGACTGTCCTGCGATCCGGGACATGAAGGAGGATGTTTCTTGGTGCATCGCAAAAGTGATGTCGCCACCGGTTTCATATTGTGCTTCGATGTAGTCGAAGGGCGGATGAATTCTCTTCTCGAAGCCCAAAGCCTCCGCGAGCGCTCCCGACTTCGATTTACTGATGCATACCACTACGAGTGTCCCCGGACAGGGGATTGTTTCTTCCCTTGGAGCATCAAATCTTTCGTCTTCGGAGCGAAGGCTTGCGTGGCCGGAATGGATGTGCAGATAACCACCCTTGCCGATTTGGGTCACTTTGAAGGTTCCAAATAATCCGTTCCCCTGGCCTCCGTTTCGATCTCGGGTTACATTCTTCTGAATGGCGCGCGCGAGCGCATCGGGATCGGATATTTCGGGATGACTTTCGCGAAGTGTTTCTGGAATGCCCTTGCCGGTGTCACCGACGGCGAATTCAATGCGGTCTCTCAAGTCCGACATCTGTAAGATGCCACCACCTTCTGACTGTGCGTGCGTCAGCACATTGTCGGTTACTTCGCCAATCGTCCACTCGATGGCTGCAAAATCACCTCGCTCCAAATTGCGCAGATTTCCGAAGATGCGCTCCATTGTTTTGTTGATGGCCGCATGCTGCTCACTGGGGGAGGAGAACTGCATGGCCGGAAGGTGGGTTGTCCAGCGGTCGGGCTCCTCCTGAAAGTTTTCTGGATCAATGAGCCAAGCCCAGTTTGTGTTCCTGAACAGGTTTCCGAGTTTTTGGTCTTCGGGAAGGCGGAGTTCGACGCCGATTCCATCGCGGCGCAGGTCGCCGACGACCATGCAGATGTAAATCATGGGACCCGCGTAGGCGGCGCTGCACTTCTCGAAGTCGAGAACGATATCTCTGTAGCGACGTTCTGTTGTGAGATTGTGCAGGGCCGCCAGAACTCTGCGGAAGTTCCCGAGTCCGAGGCCGCCGCTGATTTCGATGCGATTTTCACTGCCCTTGATCCAGGCGTTCATGGTTTCCGCTTGCCTCCCTGCAACCCTCGGAGCGACAGAAATCTGCATCTGTCCCTGCCGCTATGAGAGCTATGTTGTATACTATACAACCACCCATGAAGCTTGCAAACCGCCCTTCCGCGCCTTGCCGGAGCACGCGCCGCCGATGTTTCTGATTACCTCCGCCGCCTATGTTGATCAGGAGTTCAGCTCGGAGCTGGGCCTGCTGCCGCCGGCTTTTCTGCCGGTCGGCAACCGCCGCCTCTACTGCTATCAGCGCGAGGTTCTGCCCGACGACGAGCGCATTGTGCTGACCCTGCCGGAGCACTTCAGCACGCCGGACTACGACCGGCGCTTGTTGGAGTCGCTGGGCGTGGAGGTGCTGTTTCTGCCGGAGGGGCTTCGCCTGGGCGAGTCGGTGATCTGCGCGCTGAACCTGCTCGGTCACGCAAGCGGGCCGCTGCACATCCTGCACGGCGACACGCTGATCTACGACCTGCCCAGCGGGCAACTCGATGTGGTGACCCTGAGCCCGGTGGACGACAACTACGCTTGGGCGTTCTTCGATGCTCGCGCTCCCGAGCCCTTCGGGCGCCCGCAGCCGACGGACCTGCTGAGCCGCCGGATGGCGTTGGTGGTGAACGGGTACTTTGTGTTATCCGACACCCGTTTGCTGATTCAGTCCATCACCCGGGCGCGGGGCGACTTCATCGTCGGCCTCAACCGCTACGCCGGGCAGCAGCCGATTGCGCCGGTGGAGTGCGCGCAGTGGTTTGATTTTGGTCACCTGCACACCTACTACCGCTCCAAGACTCACGTCGGCACCACGCGGGCGTTCAACCAGATGGAGGTCGTCGAGGGTTGCGTCCACAAGCGCAGCGGCGACGCCCGGAAGATGGCGGCGGAGGCCAACTGGTTCGTGAAGCTGCCGGCGGAGCTGAAGCGCTTCGCTCCCCAACTGCTGTCCCCCCCCCCGGGGGGGGGGGTGAGTCGTCGCCATCCGGCTACGCGCTCGAATATCTGCGCCTGAGCAGCCTGAGCGAGCTGCATGTATTTGGCGCGCTGCCGCCCTTCGTATGGCGCAAAATCTTCGAGGCCTGCGACGCGTTTTTGTCGTGCTGTCGCGCGCATCAGGCGCCGGCTGACGAGACCGACGCGGCGGACGCCGCCGGGCGGCTGTTCGGCCACAAGACCCGGGAGCGCCTGACCGCCTTCGCCGCGCAGCGGGAGCTGGCGCTGGATCGCCCGTGGTCGTTGGACGGCGCTCCCGCGCCGGGCCTTGCGCGCGTCGCCGAGCTGAGCCTCGCGCAATTGCCGAAGCCAGCGCCCGCCTGTATCGTCCACGGCGACTTCTGCTTCAGCAACATCCTCTACGATTTTCGCAGCCAGGCCATCAAGGTGGTGGATCCGCGCGGTCTGGATGCGGACGGTCGCCCGACGCTCTTTGGCGACCCGCATTACGACGTCGCCAAGTGGGCGCACTCGGTGATCGGCCGCTACGACTTCATCATCGCCGGTTACTATCAGTTGCAGCGCGATGGTCAGGCGCTCCACTTCGAGCTTCCGTCAACGCCGGCCCACAACCAGATCGAAGCCATGTTCATCGCGCTCTGTGCGGAGCGCTACGGCCTGAGCGAAGTGCAGTTGCTGGCGATGCAAGTGCAACTGTTTCTCGCGATGCTCCCGCTGCACGGCGATGACCTCGAGCGGCAGATGGCGCTGCTGGCGAACGCGCTTCGCCTGTGGCTGCGTCTGGAGGCGCGCCGGTGATCGCCATTCCGCTGGCAGGCGGCAGCGCGCGTTTTTTCGATGCTGGCTACTGCGCGCCGAAGTACATGCTGCCCGCGCATGGCCGCCCCCTGTTCGACCACGCCGTACGGAGTTTCGCCCCGTGCTTCGGCACTTTGCCCTTTCTGTTCATCTGTCGCGCAGACTTCGACACACCGGCTTTTGTCGAACGGCGCTGCCGCGCGCTGAAGATTGCCCGCTGGCGAACGGTGGTGCTCGCCGGGCCAACCCGTGGTCAGGCGGAGACCGTCGCCCTGGGCCTGCGTCAGGCGGGCATCACGAGCGGCTCCGTCACGATCTTCAACATCGACACCATCCGCGCGGGCTTTGGCTTTCCCGAGTTTGTCGCTGAAGTGGACGGCTACCTCGAAGTGTTTCGAGGCGACGGCGCGAACTGGTCGCGTGCGCGCTGCGCGTTGCCCGACAGCACCGTGGTGGTGGAGACGGCGGAGAAGCAAGCCATTTCGGACTTGTGCAGCACGGGTTTGTATCACTTCGCCGACGTGGCGGACTTTCTCGCGGCGTTTGACGACACGGTCGCGTCGCCACCGGCGGCGCTGGCGGGCGCCGAACTCTATGTCGCCCCGCTGTACAATCACCTGATCGCCCAAGGCCGGCGCATCCACGCGCATCGGATTCCGCGCGAAGCCATTACTTTCTGCGGCGTGCCGGAGGAGTACGAGGCATTTCGTCTCGCTGCACAGCCGTCGAAGGGGCCAACGGCGTGACGATTGCCAACCGGGACATCACGGTCGTGGTGCAGGGGCCGGTGCAGGCATTGCCGGAGCGAGAGATGGAAGAGGGCAGCACCGCCCGTTGCCTCGGCAGCGTGCGCCGCCACCTACCCGGCGCGAAAATCGTGCTCTCCACCTGGCCCGGTCAATCGCTCGACGGGCTGGACTGTGACGAGTTGCTGATCTGCAAAGACCCGGGCTCCACGGTCATGGAGTACCGGGCCGATGGCCGCCCCTGTGTGATCAACATCAACCGTCAGATCGTGAGCAGTTGCGAGGGACTTAAACGCGCCACCACGCGCTACGCGATGAAACTTCGCAGCGATAACTTTCTCATCGGAGACTCGTTCAAGCGCTTGCAGCAGGCCTTCCCGAAGCGCGCGGCCTCGTGCCGGTTTCTCGACGAGCGCGTTGTGGTAGCCAACACCCTCACAATCAAATTTCGCAGGAGTCTGCCGATTGTGTTTTACGCCTGTGATTTTTTCTACTTCGGTTTGACGCGGGACCTGCTTCGCCTCTGGGATTTGCCGCTGTTTGAGGACTTGCCCTTCGACGCCGATTGCCTGGGCATGCGTCAGAGCGCCTCGTTCCCCGGCATGCCGCTCTCGACTGAGCAGGTGCTCTGGACGACGGCGCTGCAGAAATTCGACCCTGCAATTCGCCTGGCCCACAAGTATCACGCGACGCGCACGCTGCAGCGCATTTCCGATCTCTGTTATGCCAACAACTTGGTGATAGACGACCCGGAGCGCATCGGCCTGGGTTTGTGCGGGCGGCACGCGCGCGAGACGAGGCAGAGATGGCGGAGTCGCATTTTCGCCTTTCATCGCTGCGACTGGCTGCATCTTTACCGACGGCACTGCGCTCCTGGCTTCGTCATTCCCGACGATGATCGCCGCCAATTTCTCAGGCTGCGCATGCTGCGCTTGTTGCTTGTTCGCATTCAGTTACCCTTGTGGTTGCTCTACAGATGGCTTGAGCGCAGATGGCGCGAGCTGAAACGCGCGCGCCGGCATCGCCAAGCGCGGCGACGCGGTGGAGGAGGTCGAGAATGAAATTGCTTCCGACAGTGAGGCGACTGCAAGAGCCGTTCAGAAAGTATGTTCCGGGGCTCTTTGTGCTCGGAAAATTTCTGAGCCTGATGTTCAGCGGGCGCTCCTACCTGAGGAAAGCGGGCTATCATCGGTCGGTTGCGACGAAGAGACCCGTGCGGGCGGATGGCTCGCCCATTCCCTTCATGAACTACAGCATCATCGATTTTCTGGATGAGCGCCTGAACCGGAGTCTCGCGCTCTTCGAATACGGCAGTGGCAACTCGACCCTGTTTTTCGCCGCGCGCGTGGGCAGCGTCGTATCGGTGGAAAGCGATCCGCGCTGGTACGAGGAAGTGTCGAAGAACATGCCGGATAACGTGAAGCTCGTTCTGGGTGACCCCGACGATGCCGAAAATACACCGCCACGATCGTCGAGCAGGCGCGACGCTTCGATGTCATCGTCGTTGATGGCATTCATCAGAGGCAGCGTTGTCTGGCGGCGGCGGCCAGATGTCTGACGCCGGGTGGCGTGCTGCTGCTCGACGACACACAGGGCGCTCAGGATTTCTATCGAAAGGAGACCGAGATGCTGTGCGCGCGGGGTTTCCGAAGGCTCGATTTTAAGGGCCCGAAACCCGCCAGCGTGCGCGTGTATCAGACAACGATCTTCTACCGCAACGATAATGTGCTCGGGATATGAGAGAGCCAACCGCGTGACCATTGCCAACCGGGACATCACGGTCGTGGTGCAAGGGCCGGTGCAGGCATTGCCGGACAGGGAGATGGAAGAGGGCATCACCGCCCGTTGCCTCGGCAGCGTGCGCCGCCACCTGCCCGGCGCGAAGATCGTGCTCTCCACCTGGCCCGGTCAATCGCTCGACGGACTCGACTATGACGAGTTGCGGATCGGCGAAGACCCGGGGCCGACGATCATTGAGGAGCACCGCTCTGATGGCCGTCCCGAGGCGAACAACATCAATCTCAACCGTCAACTCGTTAGCACCCGGGAAGGGCTGAAGCGCGCCACCACGCGCTACGCGATGAAACTTCGCAGTGATAATTTTCTCATCGGTGACGCGTTCAAGCACCTGCAGCAAGCCTTCCCCATGCGCGTTGCATCGTTCCGCTTTCTAGACGAGCGCGTTGTGGTGGCCAATACCTTCACCCACAACTTCAGCAAGGGCATGCCGGTTGTATTTTTCCCCTGTGATTTTTTCTACTTCGGTTTGACGCGGGATCTGCTCCGCCTCTGGGACTTGCCGCTGTTCGAAGACCAGATGCTTCAAAGCGCGCCACCTCCCCCGGGGCTTCCTCTCAGCGCCGAGCAACTGCTCTGGCTCGCCGCGCTGCAGAAGTTCGATCCGGAAATTCGTCTGGATCACTTGCATCACTACACGCGCGAACTGCGGCGCATTTCCGATCTCTGCTATGCCAATAATCTGGTGGTGGGCGATCCCGATCGCATCGGTCTGGGTTTGTGCGAAAGATTTATGATCAAGCACACGAGCAAAGCGTGGCGAAGTCGCGCCGCCGTCGTTTCTCACGGAGATTGGCTGCGTCTGTACCGACGGCACTGCGCCCCTGGCTTCGTCATCCCGGATCATGAGCGCCGCCAACTGCGCAGGTTGCGTATCTTTCGATTGCTTCTGGGGCACGGCTCGTTGTCGCCCTACCGCTGGCTTCGGGGTAAGTTGCGCGCGTGGAAACGCGCGCGCAGACTCCGCCGGATGCTGCGGCGCGACCGAGAATAGAGAGCGAGGCCATGGAACTCGTCGCCCGTCCTCGACCGCCGCTGCGGGTTGCGGTCAGCGCCTGCTTGCTCGGTGCGGCGGTGCGTTACGACGGTGGCAGTCGTCGCGCCGCGCTGCCGCATCGCGCGTTGGCCGGTCTCTTCGAGTTTCGTGGCATCTGCCCCGAGGTGGAGATCGGCATGGGCGTGCCGCGCGAGCCGATTCAACTGGTTGGCGCTCCCGCTGCGCCGCGCGCGAGGGGTGTGCGCAATGCGGCGCTCGATGTCACCGACAAACTCAGTGCGTTTGCGGCGGAAGTGTCGGGCACGCTCGCTGATGTGGACGGTTACATCTTCATGAAGGACTCGCCGAGTTGCGGTCTGTTCGATGTCGAGGTGCGCAGCCGTCCGGGCGTTGCCGCCGCCGCCGTCGGACGCGGCATCTACAGCGCGGCGCTCACCCGGCTGCTGCCCAACCTGCCCGTCGAAGAGTGCGGGCGATTGTTCGACGCTTTGCCTCGGGAGAACTTCATCACGCGCGTCTTCGTGCACGCCCACTGGCGCGCGCTGCCTGGCGATGGCCTCTCTGCGCGCACGCTGCACGCCTTTCACAACCTGTATGAGGAGCGGCTGCGGGCGCACAGCGAAGCGGAGTGCAGACGCCTGACCCGACTGCTCGCTTCGCTGTGCGGTAGCGGCGTCGCCCCCGCCGTCGCCGACGAATACATCGGCGCCGTGATGCAGACCCTCGCGCTGCCTTTGTCACGCGCCGCTGCCCGCGAAGCCCGGCTCGGGTGACGCCGCTGCTGCGGCGGCGCGCGGGCGTGGCGCTACAGTGATGGCGCCGTGATTGCTCTCTTTTCCTTCGTTGCGGCTGTGCTCGCCGTGGGCATCCACCACGAAACGCTGGTCGTGGCGTCGTGGCTGACGCGCTTCGCCTCGCCGAAGCGCTTCCGCCCGGGCCTGGTGGTGCTGCTGGCGCTGCTCGCCCACCTGCTCGAAGTGGCGCTCTTCGCCGGGGCGTGGTGGTGGCTGATTGACGCCGGCGCCGCCACGCTCTCGATCCCGAACCCGGACGCGCTCGACCTGCTCTACTTCTCCGGCTCGGTGTACACCTCCCTCGGCTTCGGCGACATCGTCCCGCTCGGCCCGAGCCGCCTGCTCTCGGTGGTGGAAGCCGTCACCGGTCTGGTGCTGATCGCCTGGACGGCATCCTTCACCTACCTCGAAATGCAGCGCAACTGGGAGGA
>JAHRAN010000003.1 GCA_020027245.1 Myxococcota bacterium | reverse complement strand
GCGATGCCGGTCAGGAACGCGGGCAGACCCAGCACCTGCTCGTAGTAGAAGAGCAGGAAGTAGGCGAAGCCGTTGTCCTTCACCCCGTAGGCGACGGAGCCGAACCCGTAGGCGATTCGTACCCAGGGGCTGGTCGGGGGCGGGCGCTCGCTCATCTGCGGTTCATCCTCGGTAGCACAACACGACCACCTTTCGGGTAGCACAACAGGGCCTCATCCATCCGGGGGGTCGGCTCGGCAGTGGGGGATGGTCGAAGCGGCGGGTGGACTGCGGCAGTAGCGATGGTCGAAGCGGCGGGGCCGCCACCCTCACCCGGCGATGGGCTACAGGGCCCGTGGCGATGGGCTTTATGGCCCATCGCCCCCTCTCCCTTAGAGGGAGAGGGTTAAGAAGAGATGGGCGGCGCCGCTTAATTAAAGCTCGGTTCCCCTCTCCCTCCGGGAGAGGGGTTAGGGGAGAGGGTTCATTACGGCTGGGCCGGGGCGCAAAGCGCCCCCGGCGGCCGCGCTACACTGGCCGGGCGCAGGGGAGGTCAATGGACAGGCGAGATTTTCTGCTCGGCGCGGGCGGCGCGGGGCTGCTGCCGGCCTTTTTGGGGACCTTTAAAGCGCAGCCCGCCGGGGCCGCAGCGGGCGGGGCGGGCGTCGAAACCGAGTCGCGCCGCGCGCTCAAAGAGCTGATCGAAACCCTCGAAGCCGTGGACACGCGCTACCTCGGCGCCGAGTTCGGCATCACGCGCCCAACGGACGTGGCCGATGGTCACCGCTACCTGATGCACGTGCTGCAGACCGGCCTGCGTCTGCACCTCGAGAGCGACCCGGAGCTGCCGCGCTTTCAGCGCATCGTGTCGCCGACGCAAAAAAGTCTCGGCGACAACCCCGACGGCATATACTACGAGGCCGCCATCCGGGGCGACCGGAGTTACCGCGTGCGCGGGAAGATGAACGGCGCCGTGTATGCATCGCTCACCGTCGAGGGGGGCGGCGGCGCGGGCGGCGCTTACCCGACGGGCGTGGCGGCGACGATCAACAGCGATGAATTCGAAGTGGACGCCGAGGGCCGCTTCGAGTTGCGGCTCGGCCCCGAAGCGCCCGCACGGAACGGCCTGCGCCTGCCGCCGAATGCGCGCAGCCTGACCACGCGCCACTATTTCGAGGAGCCGCGCCCGGTGGCGGGCGACCCGCTGCGGCATGTGGATCTCGTGATCGAGCCGACCCAGGACCCGGGGCCGCCGCCGACAGCGAACGACGCCCGCATCGCCGCCGGGGTTCGCCGCGTCATCGCCTACATCAAGGGCCTGACGCTCGGCATGGGCCGCCCCGGCGAGCGGCCGCTGCCCGCCTGGGTTTCGACCACGCCGAACCACTTCAATGCGCCGGCGAAGCCGGGGCGGCTGGCCTTCGCCGCCGTTGACATCGCCTACAGCATGGCGCCCTACCGGCTCGGGCCGGACGAGGCCCTGCTGCTGACGGGAACCTTCCCGCGCTGCCGCTTCGCAAACGTGGTGCTGTGGAACCGCTTCTTGCAAACTTATGACTACCTGCATCGGCCGATTTCGCGCAACCGCGCGCAGACCCGGCTCGAAGCCGACGGCAGCTACCGCTTTGTCGTCGCACACCGTGACCCGGGTGCGCCGAACTGGCTCGACACCGAGGGACGCGAAAGCGGCATCATCTACTGGCGCTTCATGCTGCCCGAGGGCGCGATCCAGACGCCGCTGGCCAAACTCGTGAAGTGGAGCGAGGTTGCGCGGCGCTGAGTGGCGCAGCCTTGCACTTCAGCCCGAAGGAAGCAGCAGACAGCGCGCACCGAAACCCGAGCGCACAGGAGCATCAACCATGTCGCAGCAAGCCTTGCAGGTCTTTTTCAACTTTCCCAAGCCTCGAACGCGGGTGGCGCGCTTTGCGCTGGCATGGCTCGCCTGCCTGACGCTGGCCTGCGGCGGCGGGGAGCACGGGCCGTCCGGCGCCGCGTCGTCTGGGCGCGCATCCGCACACCCCGGCTGCGAAAACCACGACCCGCTGCGTCAGGCGCTGTTCGGTGAGCTGCATGTCCACACGCAACTTTCCTTCGACGCCAACCAGTGGGATGTGCGCGGCACACCGGACGACGCCTACCGCTTTGCCCGGGGCGAAGTGATCGAAATCGGCCCCGCACCGACGGACGGCGGCACAAAACCGCGCCGCGCGCAGCTCGAGCGCCCGCTCGACTTCGCCGCCGTCACCGACCACGGCCTCTACCTGGGCGCCGTGTCACTCTGCCGCAGCGAAGGCTCGGCGGTGTACGACAGCGAGGACTGCCGCATCTTCCGGGGCGAACTGCGCCTGCCCGATCAAGGCATCGTCGGTTTCGAGAAAATGCTCGGGCTGCTGGGCCTGCGCTCGATTCAGCCGGACGACGCCGCGCAGATCGTCACCTCGAACCGCTCGACGCAGATTTGCGGCGAAGACGGCGCGCGCTGCCTCGCGCAGATCAAAAGCGTCTGGCAGGAGCAGATTCTGACCGCCGCCGAGCGACACAATGATGCGTCACCCGCCTGCGCCTTCACCACCTTCCCCGCTTATGAATACACGGCGACGCCCGGCCTGGCGAAGGTGCACCGCAACGTGGTGTTCCGCAACGCGCAGGTGCCGGACACCGTGCTCTCTTATCTGGACGAGCCGGATGCGAACGGGCTCTGGCGCTGGCTGCGGCGCGAGTGCCTCGATGCCGGCGACGGCTGCGATGTGGTTTCCATCCCGCACAACTCGAACCTCAGCAATGGGCGAATGTTCACGGTGGACTACAAGGAGGTGACGCTCGGCGAGCAGCAGCAGCGCGCGCGCCTGCGCGCCGAACTCGAGCCGCTGGTGGAGATCACCCAGATCAAGGGCGACAGCGAGTGCAAGGGCGGTATGTATCAGGTGGTGGGCGCGGACGAGTTTTGCGACTACGAGAAGATCCGCAGCTTCTGGACCGAACCCGAGGACTGCAAGGAAGGCACGAGCCACGGCGCGCTCAATGGCAGCGGCTGTCAGTCGCGCCTCGACTTCGTGCGCTATGCGCTGATCGAGGGTCTGCGCGAGCAGGCGCGCATCGGCGTCAACCCCTACCGGCTCGGCATCACCGCCAGCACCGACGCGCACAACACCAACCCGGGCGACGCCGAGGAGTACTCGTGGCCCGGCTGGCGTGGCTACTTGGACGACACCACCGAGGAGCGGCTCAGCGTTACGGACGCGACGCCGCTGCGCGGCCTCGAACCCGTCACCAACAACCCCGGCGGCCTGACCGGCGTGTGGGCCGAGGAGCGCTCGCGCGATTCCATCTTCGACGCACTGAAGCGGCGCGAAACCTTCGGCACCAGCGGCCCGCGTCTGACCGCGCGCCTCTTCGCCGGCTTCGACCTCGACGCCGGTTTGTGCGAGAGCCCGGACCTGGTGCGCCGTGGCTACGAAGAGGGCGTGCCGATGGGCGGCGACCTGCCGTCAGCGTCCACCGACGGCGCGGGCGAGGGCGAGGGGATTAAAGCCCCCACCTTTGTGGTCTCCGCGCTGCGCGACCCCGGCACGGACGCTCATCCCGGCGACCTGTTGCAGCGCGTGCAGGTGGTGAAGGGCTTCGTCAACGACGATGGCCACTTCGAACAACGCGTGGTGGATGTTGCCGGCGGCGCGAACGGCGCAAGCGTGGACCTCGAAACCTGCGCGCCGCGCGGCCCCGGTCACGAAGCCCTGTGCGGCGCCTGGACCGACCCGGACTTCGACCCGAAGCGGGGCGCCGTGTACTACGCGCGCGTGCTGGAAAACCCGAGCTGTCGCTGGAACCGCTGGCAGTGCCTCGAACTCCCCAAGTCCAACCGCCCCGCAGGCTGCGACCCCAAGAAGGCCCCGCAAACCGTTCAGGAACG
>JAHRAN010000214.1 GCA_020027245.1 Myxococcota bacterium | reverse complement strand
GCGGCTACGCGCAGCGCGACCCGAAGCTCGAGTATCAGCGCGAGGCCTTCAAGCTCTTCGAGCAAATGAATCAGCGCGTGGACGCGGAGGTGGCGCAGTTTCTGTTCCGGCTGACGCTGCCCGAGGTGCGTTCGCACCCCGCCCATCCCGTTGACCGCGCCGAGCCGCTGCCGGCGGGCGCGCGTCACCCGCCCGCAAGGCAGCCAGCGACGACACCGCTGCGCGAAGTGCACCCCGACGCAGCAATGGGCGCTGGCGCGGCGTCAGCGCCGCCGCTACTGCGAACCCCCCCCGGTGGCGTTGTGGAAAAGTTAAAAAAGACGGGGCGCAATCAACCCTGCCCCTGCGGCAGTGGTCGCAAGTACAAGAAGTGCTGCGGCGCGGCCTGAGCAGGTAATGCGGCGCCGCGCGCTGCCCGTGGTCGCAGGGTTCCGCTGGGCGGGGGTGAAGAGCGGTGCGTCCGCCACGCGGCGCGGCCCCGACCTGGCGCTGCTCTTGAGCGACCGGCCCGCGTCGGTCGCCGGCGTGTTCACCCGCTCGACGCTCCCCGGCGCGCCCGTCGTGCTGACGCGAAAGCGCGTGCGCCGTGGTCGCGCCCGCGCGCTGCTGGTGAACGCGGGCGTCGCCAACGTGGCGCTCGGCGCGCGCGGCCTGCGCGATGCGGAAACTTTGTCCACCGCCACCGCAAAGCAACTCGGCCTCCAACCCGAGGAAGTATTGCTGGCCTCGACGGGCGTGATCGGCGCGCCGCTGCCCATGCCTGCGCTTCAAAAGGCGCTGCCGCGCGTGGTGCGGGGGCTCGCGCCGCAGCGCATCGAGCAGGCGGCGCGCGCCATCCTGACGACCGACCGCGTGCCGAAGCTGGCCGCTGGCAGCTTTGGCGTCGGCGCGCGCCGCCACACCGTGGCGGGCATCGCCAAGGGCGCGGGCATGATCGAGCCCAACATGGCGACGCTGCTCGCCTTTGTGGTGACCGATGTGGCGGTGGCGCCGCCGCTGCTGCGCGGCTTGTGGCGCGATGTCGTCGAGCAGAGCTTCAACCGCATCAGCATTGACGGCGAGACTTCGACCAGCGACATGGCGCTGCTGTTTGCGAACGGCGCCGCGGGTGGAAGACCGCTCACGAGTTCACGCGGCGCGGGCGCGCGCACACTCGCCGCAGCGTTGTTGCAGGTGAGCGAGGAACTCGCGCGCGCGCTGGTCCGCGACGGCGAGGGCGCGACCAGACTGGTGACGGTCGTGGTGCGCCGCGCAAAGAGCGACACCGAGGCGGAGCGCGCCGCGCGCCGCATCGCCAACTCGCTGCTGGTGAAGACGGCGGCAAGCGGCGGCGACCCGAACTGGGGGCGGATCCTCCAGACCGTCGCCGCGGCTTCCGTGCGCCTCGACGAGCGGCGGCTCTGCGTGTGGCTCTGTGGCGTCCCGGTCTGCCGGGGCGGCGTCTCGACCGGCCCCGCCGCGCGCCGCCGCGCGGGTCAGAAGTTGAAGCGGCGCGAAGTCCGCATCGAGGTCGAACTCGGAGTCGGCGCCGGCCGCGCGCAGCTTTGGACCTGCGACCTGAGCGCCGGGTACGTGCGCATCAACGCCGACTACACCACCTGAGCCAGCGGCGCGAGGGGCTTGACAAGGCCCGTCGCCCCCCTCCCTGTGGGCGAGGGGGGGGATTAAATCTCTCGCGGCTACCTGTCGCCGCGCGGGTCTGCTACAGCTTCCGCCTTCACACGCTCCGGGTCGCCCCTGCGGTCCGGCGGCTGTGGCCGCGCGCGGACTGCGCGAGAGCCACGACTGCCGGGTGGGGCGCAGCGGATTGCGCAGATTGCGCAGCGCAAATCGGTCGGGCACAGGCCCCGCCGGACCCGGAGCGGAGGAATAACCGCGAAGGAGCATTGCATGTCGGAAGTCACGGAGCAAAGCGCTTCGAGTCCCGAGGTCTCGTCGGCGGAGCCGGTCCGTGAGGCGCAGACCCAAAGCGCGGTGGCAGCCGTAACGGATGCGGCTGCATCCGGGCCCGCCAGCGAAGCCGCTGCCGAACCTGCAACGGCTGCCGCGCCCGCAGTCCCCGAAGCCCCCGCGCCCCGGCCCAAGGCCACGCTCGAGGCGTTGATGGAATCCGGCGCGCACTTCGGGCACCGCACGCAGCGCTGGAACCCGAAGATGAAGCCCTTCATTTTCGGCGAGCAGGGCGGCATCCACATCATTGATCTCGACCGCACGCTGCCCTGCATTCAGGCGGGGCTCGAGTTTCTGCGCGAGACCGTGGCGCAGGGCGGGCGCGTGCTCTTCGTCGCCACCAAGCGGCAGGCGCGGGATGCGGTGCGCGAGGAGGCGGAGCGGGCCGGGCAGTTTTTTGTCAACAACCGCTGGCTCGGCGGCATGCTGACCAACTTCCGCACCGTGAAGCGCTCCATCGAGCGCTTCCGCGAGCAACTCGAGATTGTGGCCGACGCGGAGCAGGTGGCGGAGTTCTCGAAGAAAGAGCTGTCGCGGCTGAACCGCTCGATCGGCAAGTACCGCAAATCGCTCGATGGGTTGAAGGAGATGCAAAAGCTCCCGGACGCGATGTTCGTGATTGACATCAACAAGGAGCACATCGCGGTCTCCGAGGCGCGGCGGCTCGAAATTCCCATCGTGGCGGTGGTGGACACGAACTGCAGTCCGGAGGGGATTGACTTCCCGATACCGGCCAACGACGACGCCATCCGCGCGGTCAGGCTCTACTGCGCGCTGGCCGCCGACGCCTGTCTGGAGGGCGCGGAACTCTTCAACGCGCGCGTCACCAGCGAGCAGTCGGCGGAGGAAGAGGGCGTGCGCACCCTGCCCACGGGCCGGCGCGTGGTCGAGATTCAACAACCACGCGGCGACGGCGGCGGACGGCGCGAGCGCAGCCGCCGAGGCGGCGACCGTCGCAAGCGGCAAGCCGGCGGCTCCTTCTCCGCCGGCGGCCGCAGCAGCGACGACGA
>JAHRAN010000204.1 GCA_020027245.1 Myxococcota bacterium | reverse complement strand
GCAGGTGCCGGGGCGCGCGAAGGGGCAGGTGGAGCACCAGTTTCTGAATGTGGGCGTGGGCGCGCACGCCGAACCCATCCTCCAGTTTCTTGCGCAGCAGAAGATCGAGCACCAGCGCACACAGCAGGCTACGCCCGTCACCCCTCTCCCAGAGGGAGCGGGTAATTAATTAGTTGGGACAAGGCAGCCTCTTTCTCCCTCTCCCTTTGGGAGAGGGTTGGGGTGAGGGTTCTTAAGGTTGGGGAGGGGCGAAGCCCCTCGGGTGAGGGTTCTCAAGGCTGGCGCGCAAGCCGGTTCAGCGACGTGCGGCTGACGCTTGGGTCGTCGGCCACGAAGAAGCGCCAGGGCCGTTCGGTGGCGTGGCGAATGCCGACGCGACCGCTCACGAGAATGCGCGCGGGCCGCTCCCGTGCGGCTTCGACGCGCAGCGCGCCGGCGATGGCGTCGCACCCGTCGTGTCGCGCGGTAATGCCAAAAGCCTGCGCGAGTTTGCCGGGGCCGTTTGCGAGTTCGCGCCCGCTTCGTCCGCCGCGTCGGCGCGCCATCGTCGGCAAGCCCCGCACGGCGCAGGCCGCGCGCAGCAGCACCGCACCGCCTTGGCCTTTGGCGCCGCACACCAGGTTCACGCAGAAGTGCAGGCCCATGCAGCGGTAGATGTAAAAACGCCCCGGCGGGCCGAACATCGAGGCGCAGCGCGGCGTCGGCCCCCGGTGCGCGTGCGAGGCCGGGTCTTCCCCTTCGCCCGCGTAGGCCTCGACCTCGACGATCCGCGCTTCGAGCCAGTCGCCACGCGCGCCGCGCTGGTGGATCAGCCGGCAGCCGAGCAACTCGGGTGCGACGCGGAGCGCCGGACGGTCGAAGAAGCGCCGCGTGAGCCGTGCCATCTGCGAAGCATGCCTGCCTCGACCAAGCCCCGCATCCGCCAGATGGCTCCGCTCCGGGCGGCGGGTGGGGGGATCGGAGCAGGGCGAGGGAGCGCCTCCAACTGGCCAGTGCGGAGCACCGCCGGCGGGGCTAGCTGCTGACGCGCCGCCCCGTCATCGCCTCGCGCAGCCCTTCGAGCAGCCCTTCGAGCTTCGCCTGCCGCTCCGCGAGCAGCCCCACTTTCTTGTCGAGGCCGTCCACCTGCTCGCCGAGGCGGTCTATTCTTCCGCCGAGTTCATCGCGTGTCGTGCGCAGGCTCTCTTCCAAGCGGCCTATCCGCCCACCGAGTTCGTCACGGGTTGCGCGCTCGCCCCTCGTAATGAGGGTGGCCAGCGCGATGCCGACGCCGAGGATGGCGACGAGGATGGTGACGAGTGCGACGACGAGTTCGGCGCTCATGGCGAGAATCCTACCACAAGTCGCCCTGCACAGGAATGACGAAATGGGGGCCGTGTCTCTTGTTCCCCTCTCCCTCTGGGAGAGGGTCAGGGTGAGGGGATCGGTGGCAATGCGGATGGCTAGCTGCTGACGCGCCGCCCCGTCATCGCCTCGCGCAGCCCTTCGAGCAGCCCTTCGAGCTTCGCCTGCCGCTCTGCGAGCAGATCAACCTTTTTACTCAGGCGGTCTATTCTTTCGCCCAGGTGACGCAGTTCATCGCGGGTCGCGCGCTGACTCGTGATCATAAGGCTGGCCAGCGCGATGCCGACGCCCAAGATGGCGATGAGATTGGTATCCATGACGGGGATGCTACTACAAGTCCGGTCGGCGCGGGAACAAGAGTGCGCCGTCGGGGCTGGCTTCCCGTCGCGCCGTCTGGGCGGCTCTGGGGGCGGTCTGGCGGGGTCTGCGTACCGGGGGTGGGGCGGGAGTGTCCAGTGGTGGTTTTTTCTGTTCAAAGGTGTTGCGGATGTGGTTTACTGGGAGGTGGTTTTGTCGGCAGGCCCACGCCCGGGTGCGCCGACCGGAGTGATGCGAGAAGACAGCGAAGGGCAAACTTAAAGGAGAGAGCATGTTCCTCTGCCACGGGTTCTTGACGAGAATCATCCGCATCGGCTCCGGCGTGAGCACCGCAAGGCCGACGCCGGTTCCGGTTCCCCGCGGGGGGGGGGTGTTACGCGCGCTTTGCTCGGCGCTGCTGATCTTCACGCTGCTGGTCTTCAACTTCAGTGCGGGAAGTGGCGTCGCGTTTGCGCAAGCCACCGACGATGAGGCGGAGGA
>JAHRAN010000058.1 GCA_020027245.1 Myxococcota bacterium | reverse complement strand
TGACCGCGCCGAGCCGCTGGCGGAAAAGGAAGAGGGCACAGCGCAAGAGCCAGCCCCGAAGGGTGAGGGCGCCGGAACTTCCTGACCGGCTGGAGAGCCATGTCCATTCGTGCCTACAAAATCGCCGAGGAACTCGGCATCGAGCGCGGCGACTTCGTCGAGCGGGCGAAGGAGGTGGGCATCGAGCTGAAGAGCGCGATGACGGCGGTGGACGCCGCGCAGGCCGCTGCGCTCAGACGCAAGCTCGGTGAGAAGAAGCGCGAGCGGGTCGTCGAGGCGCGGATCAAGAGCGGCGGCGGCGCGGTGATCCGGCGCCGCAAGCGCGTGGCGGAAGCCGCAGCGCCAGCGCCCGAGCCCGAAGCCAAAGAGGCCCCCGAGTCCGAGTCCGAAAGCGAAGCCACGAGCGAGACGCCGCCGTCCGAGAAGACGGCCGCGCCCGAGAAGGCGCCGGTTGCCGCCGCCCCGAAGTCCTTGCCCGCGCCCGCTGCGGAGCGAAGCGCTGCGCGTCAGCGTGCGGCGAGCACACGCGAAGAGGGGTTCACGCCAAGCCGCAAGCAGTTCAAAGAGGTGGTGAACCTGCGCGAGCAGGATCAGCTTGCGCGCAGCCTCACTGGCAGAAGCGGCGCGCGGGGGCTGCACCGCGCACAGGTGGTGGACCCGGGCTCGGCGCGCTCGCCCCGCAAGCAGCGGCGCGACGCGCCGGTGGCGAAACGCGCGAAGCCCACCGCAAAGCCTGAGAAAAAACGCATCCGCGTCGAGGGCGAGATCAGCGTGGCCGAGTTTGCGAAACAACTCGGCGCCAAGGCGGCGGATGTGCAGGGCAAGCTGATGGCGCTCGGCACGATGGTGGCGGTCAACCAGACCATTGACTTCGAGACCGCCGAGCAGATCGCGCTGGAATTCGGTTTCGAGGTGCAGAACACGGGTTTCCACGAGGCGACTCTGCTCGAAGACGCGGGCGGGCAGAGCGAGGCGAAGCCCGCGCCGCGCCCCGCCGTGGTCACCGTGATGGGCCATGTGGACCACGGCAAGACCTCGCTGCTCGATGCGCTGCGCGAGTCCAATGTGGCGGGCAGCGAGGCGGGCGGCATCACCCAGCACATCGGCGCCTATCAGTTGAAGGTGAGCGGGCACACCATCACCTTCATAGATACGCCCGGGCACGCCGCCTTCACCGCGATGCGCGCGCGGGGCGCACAGGTGACGGACATCGTGGTGCTGGTGGTGGCCGCGACCGAGGGCATCATGCCGCAGACCGTCGAGGCCATCGAACACGCGCGCGCCGCCGGCGTTCCCATCGTGGTCGCGGTCAACAAGTGCGACCTGCCCGACGCCGACCCGCAAAGCACGCGACAGCGTTTGATGGAGCACAGCGTCGTGGTCGAAGACTTTGGCGGCGAAGTGCTGGCGGTGGACATCTCGGCGACGAAGCGCACGGGCCTCGACAAGCTGCTCGAAGCGCTGGTGCTGCAAAGCGAAGTCCTCGAGCCGAAGAGCCGGCCGACGCTGCGCGCGCGCGGCGCCGTGCTCGAAGCCGAACTCGACCGGGGGCGCGGCGCCGTCGCCACCGTGCTCATACAGGAGGGCACGCTGCGCCGGGGTGACACCGTTGTGTGTGGCGCTGCCTGGGGCCGGGTGCGCAGCATGAGCAATGAGCGCGGCGAGTTGCTCGAGGCGGCCACACCCTCGACGCCGGTGCAACTGATCGGCCTGCCCGTGGCGCCCGAGGCCGGCGAACTCTTGCACGTGGTTCCGAGCGAGCGGGCGGCCAAGGAAATCGCATCGCACCGTCGGAGTCAGGCGCGCAGCCGCGCCAAAGCGCCGGCGCGCCCGAGGATCAGCCTCGATGAATTGTTCGCGCAGGTGGCGCGCGAGGGGCCGAAGCAACTCAATGTGATCATCAAGGCGGACGCGCAGGGCTCCGCCGAGGCGCTGCGCGACGCGCTTTTCAAGTTCGATACCGAGCGCGTGACGCTCAGCGTGCTCGCCACCGGCGTCGGCGGCATCACCGAGAGCGATGTGCAGTTGGCCGAGGCGAGCGGCGCGGTCATCGTCGGCTTTCATGTGCGGCCGGATGTGAAGGCGCGGCGCGCGGCCGAATACGCCGGCGTCGAAATCCGCCACTATCAGATCATCTACGAAGCGCTCGACGATGTGCGGGAGGCGATGGCGGGGCTGCTCCCGCCGCAGCGCAAAGAAGTGGTGCTCGGCAACGCCGAGGTGCGCCAGACTTTTTCGATTCCGCGCGTCGGCACCATCGCCGGTTGTTATGTAGTGGAGGGGCTGATCCGGCGCGGCGTCGGTTGTCGTCTGCTGCGCGACGGCGTGCAGGTCTTCGAGGGCCGCTTCGCGTCACTCAAGCGCTTCAAGGACGACGCCCGCGAAGTGAAGGAAGGCTTCGAGTGCGGCATCGGCATCGAGAATTTCAACGACCTGAAAGTCGGCGACACCATCGAAGCCTACGAGGTCGAAGAGACCCCCGCCGAACTCTGACCGAGGGGCCTTATGCCGACGGTTTCCTCCGGCAGCCGCTCGGGGCGGTCAAAAGGTTGGGCGGGGCGCGAAGCCTTTCCGGCAGCGGCTTGGCGCGGTCAGAAGGCGGGCGGGAGGGTGAAGTACCCCGGAGGGGGGGGTTAAAGTTATATGGTTGTCGGCGCGGCGCGCATCGAGCTTCGGGTTCATGGCAGCCGCTCGCTCAAAGAGAAGCGGGCGGTGGTGAATGCAATCCGCGCGCGGCTGCGCGGCCGCTTCAACATTTCGCTGGCCGAGGTGGACGCGCAGGATACCTGGCAACGCATCGTGCTCGGGCTCGCCACCGTCGCAAACGATGCGAGCAGCGCGCGGCGTCGCCTCGAAGGAGCCATTGACTTCGTCGAGAAACTCCACCTGGCGGAAGTGGTGGAGCAGGAGATCGAAACCCTTTGAGCCGTCGAAGCCTGCGCATCAACGAACAGCTTCGCGCCGAGTTGGCGCGGCTGCTGCGCGTCGAGGTCACCGACCCGCGCATCGGCCTGCTGGTGCTGACCCGCGTCTCGGTGTCGGCGGATCTGAGCGTCGCGCGCGTTCACTGGAGTGCGCTCGAGCGCGAGTCGCTCGGCGCGGACGACAGCCCGCCCGCGCCCTCTCCGCAAGTTCAGGCCGGGCTCGAATCGGCGGCGCCCTTTCTGCGCCGCCGTCTGGCGCGGCTGCTGCCCCTGCCGCGCGTGCCCGAATTGCGCTTCCACCACGATCCCTCGCTGGCGCTTGGCGCGCAGATGATCGCGCGCATCAACGAGTTGGGCGATGACCCGCCGCGCTGACCCGCCGGGGCCGATGGGATTTCTGGTGGTGGACAAGCCGGTCGGCTGGACCTCGCACGACGTGGTGAACGCCGCGCGCCGCTGGTTCGGCGTGCGGCGCATCGGCCACCTCGGCACCCTCGACCCGCTGGCGACCGGCGTGCTGCCGCTGGCCGTGCGCGAGGCGACGAAGCTTCTGCCCTACATCGAGTCCGCCGAGAAGGTCTATGTCGGCGCCATCCAGCTCGGCGTCGCCACCGATACCTACGATGCCGAAGGCCGCGTGACCCATCGCTTTGACGGGCCGCTGCCCACAGCCGCTGCGGTGGCGGCGGCGCTGGCTGGTTTCGTCGGCGAGCGGCTTCAGGTGCCGCCGATGTACAGCTCGGTCAAGAAGCACGGCGTGCCGCTCTACAAGCTGGCGCGGCGCGGCGAGGAAGTGGAGCGCGAGCCGCGCCGCATCAGCATTTTTGACATCAAGATGCCGCACTACCGGCCGCCCGAGGTCGGCATCGAGGTGCGCTGCTCGGCGGGCACCTACGTGCGCAGTCTGGCGCATGAACTCGGTGAGCAACTCGGTTGCGGCGCGCATCTGGCGAGCCTGCGCCGGGAGCAGAGCGGCCCCTTCCAGTTGGCGCAGGCCCGCACGCCACAACAATTCGAGGCCACCGCCGAGGCGCGGGAGATCGAGGCCCTGCTGATTCCCCCGGCGCAGGTGCTGGGTCTGCCCCGGGTGGCGCTCTCCGCCACGCAGGCCCGGCGCGTCGCCAACGGCGGGGCGGTGCCGGTGGCCGAGGCGCGGGGCGAACTGGAACGGGGGCCGGTGCCGCGTCCCGGAGACCGCTTCTCGGGCATGACGCCCGGCGGCGCGCTGCTGGCGGTGCTGGAGCTTCAGCCCGACCGAAGGCTCCAGCCCCTGCGCGTTCTGGGCCGCCTGTAGCGCGAGCGCGGCGTCTCTGTTACACCTTGCGGCATGGAAAGACCTGAAAGAGGATGGGAAGGACCCATTTGATCGAAAGCGCCGGGAAACAGCAGATCGTCGAGGAGCACAAAACCCACGACGGCGACACCGGCTCCCCCGAGGTGCAGGTCGCCCTGTTGTCGCAGCGCATCGGCCAGCTCACGCGGCACTTCCAGACCCACACCCGGGATCACCACTCGAGGCGCGGCCTGCTGAAGCTCGTCAGCCGGCGGCGCCGCTTGTTGAACTACCTTCGGGGCATCGCCCCGGAACGCTATCAGGCGCTCGTCGCGCGCCTGGGAATTCGCCGCTAGAAGGAAAACGCGGCAACCACGCCCGATGGTCGGGCGTACAAATGCGGCTCCGCCCTGCGCTCGCGCAGATTGCGGGACTCAGCAGCCCCCGAAGCCCCGGCTCCGGCGACTGCTGATCCCGCACTCGCAAAACTCGAGTGCGAGCGGGTCGCCCAACATCCGGCGCCGTCGGCTTGAAACCGGGCCGCTGGAACAGGAGTGCAGGGATAATGTCGTACTGGTTCGAACCCCAGAGCGTATCGCTCGAAGTGGGCGGGAAGCCGCTCACATTGGAAACCGGCCGCATGGCCAAACAGTCGGCCGGCAGCGTCGTCGCCACATTGGGCGACACCGTGGTGCTGGTCACCGTCAACACCGCAAAGCCCCGACCGGGCATTGATTTCTTTCCGCTGACCGTGGACTTCGTCGAGAAGACTTCGGCGGCGGGCAAGATTCCCGGCGGCTTCTTCAAGCGCGAGGCGCGGCTCAGCGACCGCGAGATTCTGGTGTGTCGCTTCATTGACCGCTCCATCCGCCCGCTCTTCGAGGCGGGCTTCCGCGACGAGGTGCAGGTGACCGCTACCGTGCTCGCCGCGGACGGCGTGAACCCGCCCGACATCGTCGCCTTCTACGGCGCGAGCGCGGCGCTCTCGCTCTCGGGCCTGCCCTTTCGCGGCCCAATCGCCGCGCTGCGCCTCGGTCGTGTGGACGGCGAACTCGTCATCAACCCGAGCCATGAGCAGTTGAAGGAGAGCACCCTCGAACTCATCGTCGCGGGCTCGCGCGACGCGCTGGTGATGGTCGAGGGCAGCGCCGCCGAGGCCAGCGAGGCGCAGATGCTCGAAGCGCTGCAATTCGCGCACCGCGAGATTCAACCCGTCATTGACGCGCAGTTGGACCTGCAGCGCCGGGCCGGGCGCGAGCGCAAGAAGCTCGCGACGCCGGCGCCCGACACGGAACTCGAAGCGCAGGTGCGCGGGCTTGCCGAAACAAAGCTCGCTGCCGCCGTGCGCATCGAAGAGAAGCAGGCGCGCTACGACGCGATTTCGGAAATCGAGACCGATGTCGTCGAGCAACTCTCCGAGCGCTATCGCAACGAGGCGGTTCCGCTCGAGAGCCTCGCGGCCATCGAGGCGCGGCAGAGCGGTCTGCGACAACGGGTCGCCGACACGCGGCAGGTGCTGCACGACCTGCGCTCGGAGTTGATGCGCGGGCGCATTCTCGACGAGCGCACGCGCATTGACGGACGCGAGCCGGCGACGGTGCGCCCCATCGCCTGCGAGATTCGGCCGCTGCCCCGGGCGCACGGCGTGGCGCTGTTCACGCGGGGCGAAACGCAGGCGCTGGTCTATACCACACTCGGCTCGACCGCCGACGCGCAGACCATAGACGCGCTGCACGAGCGCAGCTCGAAGACATTCCTGCTGCACTACAACTTCCCGCCCTTCTCGGTCGGCGAGGTGCGTCCGCTGCGCGGGCCTTCGCGCCGTGAAGTGGGGCATGGCAATCTGGCCGAGCGCGCGCTGGCGCGGGTGATGCCCGCGGTGGAGGACTTCCCCTACACGGTGCGCGTGGTCTCCGAGGTGCTCGAGTCGAACGGCTCGTCCTCGATGGCGACGGTCTGCGGCGCGACCCTTGCGATGATGGACGCCGGCGTGCCGCTGCGCGCGCCCGTGGCCGGCATTGCGATGGGGCTCGTCGAGGACGGCGCGCGCCACGTGGTGCTGTCGGACATCCTCGGCGACGAAGACCACCTGGGCGACATGGACTTCAAGGTCGCCGGCACCCGCACCGGCATCACCGCGCTGCAGATGGACATCAAGATCGCCGCCGTGGACTGGGCGGTGATGGAGGAGGCGCTTTCGCAGGCGCGCGAGGGGCGGCTGCACATTCTCGAGTGCATGGAGCGGGACAGCGCCACGCAACTGCCGGGCTTCCGCGAGCGTCAGGAACTCTCGGACTGGGCGCCGCGCATGGAGGTGGTGCAGGTCAAGCCGGACCGCATCCGGGACATCATCGGCCCCGGCGGGCGCGTCATCCGCGGCATTCAGGAGACCACGCAGGCGAAGGTGGATGTGGACGACTCCGGGCGCGTGGCGATCTTCGCGCCGGACGGCGAGGCGCTGCGCAAGGCGCAGGGCATGATCGAGGAGCTGACCCAGGAGGCGGAGATTGACCGCTTCTACACCGGCAAGGTCAAGCGCGTGACGGACTTCGGCGCCTTCGTCGAAATCTTCCCCGGCACCGACGGTCTGGTGCACATCAGCCAACTGGCCGAGGGCCGCGTCGAGCGGGTTCAGGACGTGGTGGTCGAGGGCGACGAGATCCTCGTCAAGTGCATTGACATTGACCCGAGCGGCAAGATCCGGCTGTCGCGCAAGGAGGCCCTCGGCGACGCGCTGGCGCAGGCCGACCAGGCGCGCTGAGCGGTGACGGCGCCCCGGCCGCTGCGCGTCGCCGTGACACGGGAGCCGGGTGCGGCGGATCTGCCGCTGCCGGCCTACCAGAGCGCCGGCGCCTCGGGCCTCGACCTGCGCGCGGCGGTGCAAGGGCGTCAACTCGTCGCCCCCGGTGCGTGCCTGCGCGTGCCGACGGGTTTGCGCATCGCAGTGCCGGAGGGCTACGAGGCGCAGGTGCGCCCGCGCAGCAGCCTGGCGCTGCGTGGCCTCATCCTGCCCAACGCCCCCGGTACGATAGACTCCGACTACCGTGGCGAGCTTCAGGTGGTGGTGATGAACACAGGAGCCGCGCCTTTTGCGATCGAACGCGGAGACCGCATCGCACAGCTCGTGCTGGCGCCGGTTGTGCGGATCCGCTGGGACCTGGTTGCTGAACTTCCCATCAGCGCGCGCGGGGCGCGGGGGTTCGGCTCGACGGGGGAGCGATGAGCGAGCCGGATCCGTCGTCGGTAGGCCCCACCGCTGCGAAGCCGCAGCCCGCCAACTCTTTCGGGCGACTGTCCGCGCTGAAGAGCAACCTGTCGCTCCGGTTGTTGACGGCGCTGCTGTTGATTCCGCCGGTCTGCTTCGCCATCTACGCCGGTGGGCTCTTCGTGCTGGGGCTGGTCACGCTGATCGTGCTGCTCGGCGTGCGCGAGTTCTATCACCTGATCGAGGCCAAGGGAGCAGAGCCGCTGCGCGGCGTCGGGTACCTCGCCGCTGGCGTGCTGCCCCTCGTCTTCTACCTCGGCAGCGACTATCAGGCGACCGTGCTGATGAGCTTCGCGCTGCTCGGCATGCTGATCGCCCAACTGCAAAAGGCGCAGATCGGCGAAAGCCTGGCGAGCATCTCGGGCACCTTCTTCGGCGTCTTCTATGTCAGTTGGCTGCTCTCCCACGCGGTTTCGCTGCGCTTCTTTCAAGCGCTGGTCGCCGCGCGCTTCGGCGCCGGGGCGGCGGAGGGAATGCACCCGGATGTCGGCGGCTACTACCTGTTTCTGGTCGTCTCGGTGACCGTCGCCGGCGACGCCGGCGCCTACTTCGTCGGGCGTCGCTTCGGGCGTCACAAGCTCGCGCCCCGGGTGAGCCCGAACAAGACGGTGGAGGGCGCGCTCGGCGCCATCGGCGTGGGGCTGCTGGTGGCGCTCGGCTGCAAGCTCACCTTCGACCTCGCGGCGCCGGCGCTCTCGGCCCATCTGGGCTGGCTGCCGACGCTGCTCTTCGCACTGCTGGCGGCAGTCGCCGGCATCCTCGGCGACCTGATCGAATCGCTGCTGAAGCGCGACGCCAGGGTGAAGGACACCGGCACGCTGCTGCCCGGCACCGGCGGCGTGCTCGATCGCATAGACTCGAACCTGCTCGCGATCCCCTTCGTGTACTATGGGCTTCTGGCTTTCACCTACCTGACGCAGCCCCTGGCCGTGGCGTTTCCCGAGGCGCCGCTGCCGGTGCGCTGAGGTCTGACCGGGAGAAATCGCATTTTTAACCACCGCCACCACCACCACCGCGACTCCGCTCACAGCCCGCAGGACTTCGCCGTTCCGGGCGCGAACCCGTGGCGACGGTGCTTCGACCCCGCCGAACTCGAGCGCCTGCGCGCGCTGCGCGAGCGCGAGCGCTTCCGGGACGAGTGCGGCGTGGTGGGAGTCCATGGCCACCCGGAGGCCGCGAATCTGGTCTATCTCTGCCTCTACGCGCTTCAGCACCGTGGACAGGAGAGCGCCGGCATCTGCAGTATGCGCGGCGGCAAGCCGCTGGTGCATCGGGCGATGGGGCTGGTGTCGGACATTTTCAGTGAGCCCACCATCCGCCGCCTGGCGGGTCGCCATGCCATCGGCCACGTGCGCTACTCGACCAGCGGCGGCAGCCTGTTGCAAAACGCGCAGCCCTTCTGCGCGAACACCGACGCCGGGCCGGTTGCGCTGGCGCACAACGGCAACCTGGTGAATGCGCGCGGGTTGCGCCGCGAGCTCGAGTCGAGCGGCGCCATCTTCAGCACCACTTCCGACAGCGAAGTGCTCATGCATCTTCTGGCGCGCTCGCGGGAGAAAAATCTCGAAGAGCGTCTGGTTGATGCGCTGTCGCGCGCGCGCGGCGCCTTCAGCCTGGTGATGCTGACCCGCGACGCGCTGGTGGCGGCGCGCGACCCGCATGGCTTTCGCCCGCTGGTGCTCGGTCGTCTCGATGGCAGTTGGCTGGTCAGCAGCGAGACCTGCGCGCTCGATTTGATCGGCGCGGAGGTGGAGCGTCACCTCGACCCGGGCGAGATGGTGGTGGCGCGGCGCGGGCGGGTGCTCTCGCTGCGCCCCTTCCCGAAGCCCGCGCGCGAGGCCTTTTGCATATTCGAATACATTTACTTCGCGCGTCCCGACTCGAACCTCGAAGGCGGCAATGTGTACTACTTCCGCAAGGAACTCGGTCGCCTGCTGGCGCGCGAGCATCCGGCGCAGGCGGACATGGTGGTGCCGCTGCTCGATTCGGGAAGCCCCGCCGCGCTCGGCTACTCCGAGGAGATCGGCATTCCCTTCGAGACGGCGATCATCCGCAATCACTTCGTGGGGCGCACCTTCATCGAGCCGGCGCAGTCCATCCGCGACTTCGGCGTGAAGATCAAACACAACGCCATCCCGGAAGTGATCAAAGGCCGGCGCGTGGTGCTGGTTGACGATTCCATCGTGCGCGGCACCACGCTGCTGAAGATTTCCAAGATGATGCGCGCGGCGGGCGCCCGCGAAGTGCATGTGCGCATCTCGGCGCCGCCGACGGTAAGCCCCTGCCACTACGGCATAGACATGCCGACGCGCAGCGAGCTGATCGCCTCGAGCCGCAGCGTCCGTGAAATCCGCGAAGCGATTCAGGTGGACAGCCTCGGGTACCTGTCGCTCGAGGGACTGCGGAATCTCGCCGCCTCGCTGAAGCACGGCCACTGCGACGCCTGTTTCTCCAACGACTACCCGGTTCCGATCAGCGCGCCGAACTCGCCGCAGCTCGCGCTCTTCCGCAGCGTGAACGAGCCCGCCACCGACGGAGAAACGCCGTGAGCACGGCTGGCCGGCTCGATCTCGAAACGCTTAAGGGCGAGATCGAAGCGGGCCGCATTCACACCGTCATCGCGGCCTTTCCCGACTTGTATGGGCGTCTGGTCGGCAAGCGCATCAGCGGGCGCTTCTTTCTGGAAGAAACTCTCAAAGAGGGCCTGCACGCCTGCGACTACCTGCTGGCCTGCGATATGGAGATGACCCCGACGCCGGGGTACGCCTACACGAGTTGGGACACGGGTTATGGCGACCTGCACGCCGTGGTGGATCAGAGGACGCTGCGCCGACTGGCTTGGTGCGAGGGCAGCGCGTTTGCGCTCTGCGATTGCGTTGACCGTGAGGGCGAGCTGCTCGAGGTGGCGCCGCGCAGCGTGTTGAAGCGTCAACTCGCGCGCCTGGCCAAAGCCGGCTTCGAGGCGCGCATCGGCAGCGAGCTCGAGTTCTTTTTGTTTCGCGGCTCCTTTGCTGACGCGCGCGCTTCGGATTACAAAGGCCTCGAACCCACGGGGCGCTATGTCGAGGACTACCACATTCTGTCGAGCGGTTTCGTCGAGCCGGTGCTGGGTCCGATCCGCCGCGCGATGGAAAGCTCGGGCGTGCCCGTCGAGTTCAGCAAGGGCGAGTGGGGGCCGGGTCAGCACGAGATCAACCTGCGTTATGTGGAGGCGCTCGAAATGGCCGACCGCCACTTGCTCTACAAACTCGGCGCGCGGGAGATTGCGGCGCAGCGCGGTCATGCGCTGAGCTTCATGGCCAAGTGGGACGAAGCGCTGGCCGGCAACAGCCTGCATCTGCATTCGAGTTTGTGGCGGCCCGACGGCAGCGCCGCCTTCGCCGAAGCCGGAACGCCGCTTGCAGGAACGCCAACCCGCGCGCCTGAACATTTTCGCCACTGGCTGGGCGGTCTGCTCGCGCACGCCCGTGAGCTCACGCTCTTCTTTGCGCCGACCGTGAACAGCTACAAGCGCTATCAGGCCGGCAGTTTTGCGCCCACCGGCGTGGCCTGGAGTTTTGACAACCGCACCGCGGGGTTTCGCGTGCTGGGGGAGGGCGCGTCGCTGCGCGTCGAGTGCCGCATCCCCGGCGCCGACGCGAACCCCTGCCTGGCCTATGCGGCGCTCATCGCCGCCGGGCTCGACGGCCTGGAAAAGCGTCTCGACCCCGGCCCCGCCTTCGAGGGCGATGTGTACCGGGCCGCCGATTTGCCCAAGGTGCCGCGCACGCTGCCGGATGCGATTCGCGCGCTCGAAGCGAGCGCCTTTGCGCGCGCGAGTTTCGGTGACGAGGTAATCGAGCACCTGCTGCACTTTGCGCGCAGCGAGCAGGCCGGTTACGACGCCGCCGTCACAGACTGGGAGCGCCGCCGCTACTTCGAGCGCATCTGAGGGCGTAGCCCGTCGGTGTCCTGTTGAATCAGCGTGTCGCGGCGGAAATGCGCGTCGTCGCGCTCGGGGTGATCGAGGGTGTAGTGCAGGCCGCGGCTTTCGCGCCGGCGGCGCGCGCATTCGATCACCAGCCGCGCCACCAGGGCCAGGTTGCGCAACTCAATGAGCGGCGGCGTCACCCGGAAGTTCCAGTAGTACTCCTGAATTTCCTCGTGCAGCAGATCAATGCGCCGCCCGGCGCGCTGCAATCGTTTGTCAGAGCGCACGATGCCGACATAGTTCCACATGAAGCGCCGGATCTCGTCCCAGTTCTGCGTGATCACCACCGCCTCGGAACTCTCGGTGGCGGAGCCCTCGCGCCAGGGCGGGGTCGCAACCGGCTGCGCGCGCGCCTCGGCCAGGCGGGTTATGGATTCGCGCGCAGCCGCAGCGGCGAAGACCACGCCCTCGAGCAGCGAGTTCGAAGCCAGACGGTTGGCGCCGTGCAACCCGGTGCATGCCACCTCACCGGCGGCAAAAAGATTGCGGACGCTGCTCTCGCCGTTCATGTCGGTCACCACGCCGCCGCAGCAGTAGTGCGCGGCGGGCACCACCGGGATGGGCTCGCGCGTGATGTCAATGCCGAACTCGAGGCAACGCTGGTGGATGGTCGGGAAGCGTTTGCGCAACCACTCGGGCTCGCGCTCTGTGATGTCGAGAAACACCGAGCTCTCGCCGCTGCGTTTCAGCTCGCTGTCAATGGCGCGCGCCACCACATCGCGCGTCGCCAGCTCCGGCAAGGGCCCGCTGCCTGCGGGGAGCGGCTGATTGTTCATGAATGTCTCGCCCGCCGCGTTGCGCAAGCGCGCGCCCTCGCCGCGCACGGCCTCGCTGATCAAAAAAGACTTTGCCGCCGGGTGGTAGAGGCAGGTCGGGTGGAACTGAAAGAACTCCATGTTGGCGAGCGTTGCGCCGGCGCGGTAGGCCATCGCCATGCCGTCGCCGGATGCGATGTCGGGGTTCGTGGTGTAGAGATAGACCTTGCCCGCGCCGCCGGTTGCGAGGCAGGTGACGCGCGCGCGAAAGCGCTGCACCTGCGCGCGTTCCGCGTCGAGCACGTAGGCGCCGAGGGCGCGGTTCGGCCCCGGCGCGCCGGCGCGCTTCGAAGTCAACAGCTCGACGGCGCAGTGGTTTTCGAGCAGCTGCAGGTTCGGGTGCGCGCGCGCCTGCCGCAGCAGCGCGCGCTCGATCTCGCGCCCGGTGGCGTCCCGGTAGTGCAGCACGCGCTGCCGGCTGTGTCCGCCCTCGCGCCCCAGTGCGAAGTCGCCGCCTTCGTGACGGTCGAATTCGACGCCGAGTTTCAGCAGCGCGTCTATGGCTTTGCTTCCGTTCTCGATCACAAAGCGCGCGACCGGCTCGTGGCAGAGCCCGGCGCCGGCGGTGAGCGTGTCTTGCAGGTGCGCTTCGAGCGAGTCCTGCTTCGAAACCACCGCGGCGATGCCGCCCTGGGCGAAGTTGGTGGCCGACTGCACCGCCTGCTTCTTGGTGACGATTGCAACGCGGCCGTGGTCGGCGACCTGAAGCGCGTAGAAGAGCCCGGCGATGCCGCTGCCGAGTACCAGAAAGTCGAAGTCGAAGGCGCCTTCGCCTTGCATCAGGAAACTTCGGGCGGCGCAGCACCGCCTTTGTCGCTCTCTTTTTTCTGTTCCCGCTCGTCCTGCTGGACAATGCGCACCTGGTTGATGCGGCTTCCCGAGACGCCGGTGATGGTGACCTCGAAGCCGGGAATCTCGACGCGTTCGCCCTGCCGGGGCGCGCGACCGAGGGTGTTGAAGATCAGGCCGCCGATGGAGTCGCCGCGCTCCGCGGGAATCTCCCAGCCGGTGGCGCGGTTGAAGTCGAGCACCTTGACGCGCGCGAAGGCATCGTAGGCCGCGCCCGCCTTGCGGATCATGCCGAGCTCCTCGCTGTCGAACTCGTCGCGAATCTCGCCGACGAGTTCTTCGAGCACATCCTCCTGCGTGCAAAGCCCAAGCGTTACGCCGAACTCGTCCTTCACAATCGCCATGTGCATGGAGCGGCGCTGCATTTCGTTCAGCATTTCGAGGATGGGTTTGCGCTCGGGCACGCGCAGCACGGGTTTCAGAATCGTCGCCACCGGTTCATCCTTGCCGCCGCGCACCAGTTGGATGAGATCTTTCAGGTGGCAGACGCCGCGCACATCATCAATCGAGTCGCCGAAGATCGGGACGCGGGTGTAGCGCTCGGCGAGCACGCTTTCGAGCAGTTCGGCGGGTGATTTCGAGAGCGGGAAGGCGACGATCTCGGTGCGCGGCGCCATGATTTCGAGCGCGGTCATCTCCGCCGCGCCGGCGGTGGCGCCGATGATCGAGAGCGGCGTGGACTTGGACTCGCCGTTGCCGTTGCCCTCGCGGCTTGCGCGCGCGAGGCGCAGGATGGTCTCGGCAGCAGCCCGCTCGCCGTCCTCGGCCGGCCCGACGCGGCGCACCACGGGTTCGACGATGCGGTCGAAGAGCAGGTGCAGGGGGCGCAGCAACTGGTGCAGCACATAGAGCGGCAGCGCCACGCGGAAACCGATGCGTCGCGGGCTGCGCGCGGCCAGCGCCTTTGGCAGGAGCTCGCAGAAGATCAGCACCAGCACGGTCATCACCACGGTTGCGACCACGATGCCGGTGCGCTCGCCGAGCAGGCTCACCGCCAGCGCCGACGCCGCCGCCGCGCCGAGAATGTTCACCAGGTTGTTGCCGAGCAGGATGGTGACGAGCAGGCGCGAGGTGTGGCCGAGCAGGTCGCGGGCGGCAATCGCCTGCGGCCCGCGCAACTCCTTGACTTCTTCTTCGACTTCGTGGCGCGCGAGCCGCATCAGCGCGGTCTCGCTGCCCGAGAAGAAGGCGGAGGCCAAGAGGCATGCGCCCACGATGGTGAGCAGCGTCACGGGATCCAAACGCGAACCTCGTGGCGCGCGGGCGGCGCG
>JAHRAN010000053.1 GCA_020027245.1 Myxococcota bacterium | reverse complement strand
TGCGTCACGCAGGCGGGCGAGCAGAGCAACAACATTGCGCGCCACGCCTGGCTCGGCGCGCAGCACAGCGACTACCGCACTGCAGGCACCACCATTGATGTGCAGTGCGGCTCGGGGCAGCAGGCGAACCATCTTGTGAATGCGCTGCTGAAGGCGGGTTCCATCGAAACTGGTATGGCCTGCGGCGTCGAGTTGATGAGCCACGTCGGACTCGGCGCGAATGTGCTGAACGGCCCCGGTTTCTTTCTGCCGCCGGACTTCCCCTGGCGCGAGCCGATGTCGCAGTTCGAAGCGGTCGAGCGCATCGCAAAAAAGTGGAACATCACGCGCGAGGAGGCCGACGCCTTTGCGCTGCAAAGTCAAAACCGCGCGCGGAGTGGCCGCGATGCAGGCCACTTCGAGCGCGAGATTCTGCCCCTCGCTGCGCCGCTGCTGGATGACGCTATGAAGCCCACGGGTGAAACGCAGCGCGTCGCGCGCGACCAGGGCATCCGCGACACCACGCTCGAAGGGCTGGCCGCGCTGCAACCGGTGCAGGAGGGCGGCATCCACACGGCGGGCAACTCGTCGCAGGTGTCCGACGGCGCGGCGGGGCTTTTGTATATGAGCGCCGCGCGCGCGCGCGAACATGGGCTTCGGCCCCGCGCGCGCATCGTGCACGATGTGGTCGTCGGCAGCGACCCGGAAATGCTGCTCGAAGGGCCGATTGACGCGACCCGGCGCATGGTCGAGCGCTTCGGTCTCGACCTGCGCGGCGTGGATATCTTCGAGTGCAACGAAGCCTTTGCGGGTGTGGTGCTCGCGTGGCTGCGCGCGTTTCCGGAGATCGCGCCGGAAAAAGTCAATGTGAACGGCGGCGCCATCGCGCTCGGCCATCCCGTCGGGTGCACGGGCTCGCGCCTGCTGGTGAGCGCGCTGCACGAACTCGAGCGCAGCGGCGGCGCCACGGCGCTCATCACCATGTGCTGCGGCTCGGCCGTCGGCACGGCCACGCTGATCGAGCGGCTCTGAGCAGCGGCGGTGGTGGTGGGTTAACCTGCGCTACCTGTTTAAATCGGGTACACATAACCGCCCGCCGAATGATCACGGCGGCAACGGAGGCAGAAATAAATGGTTAAAAAAGACGTGGGGGTGCTCGATGGGAAGGTCGCCATCGTAACCGGCGCGGGGCTCGGGCTCGGGCGCATCGAGGCGCTGGCGCTTGCGCGCGCGGGCGCTTCGGTGGTGGTGAACGATCTCGGCGTCGAACTCGACGGCAGCGGTGGCAGCGAAGCCGAGGCAAACAATGTTGTGCGGGAAATCGAAGCGCTGGGCGGTCGCGCCGTCACCGCCTTCGGCGATGTCGCCAACTGGGACGACGCGCAGCGCGTGGTGCAAACCGCCGTCGAAAGTTTTGGCGATCTGCACATCCTGATGAACAACGCGGGCATTCAACGCGACGGCATGATCGTGAAGATGAGCGAAGAGCAGTGGGACTCGGTGATCCGCGTTCACCTGAAGGGCCACTTCACGATGATCCGCCACACCATGAACCACTGGCGCGAAAAATCAAAAGCGTCGGGCGACCCGAAGCTCTACGGGCGGCTCATCTCCACCGCGTCGGACTCCTTCATGATGGGGAACCTGGGACAGCCGAACTACGCGGCGGCGAAGGCGGGCATCGCGCACCTGACGCTTTCGGCGGCGCGTGAGTGCGCGCGCTTCGGCGCAACCGCAAATGTAATTTTGCCGCGCGCGCGAACGCGCATGACCATGTCGGGCCCTTGGGCCTCCATCTTCAAAGCGCCCGAGGACGGTGGCTTCGATACTTTTGCGCCCGAGCACATCGCGCCGCTGGTGGTCTGGCTCGCGTCGCCCCATGCGCAAAATGTCTCGGGGCAACTGATTCAACTCTGGGGCAAACACCTGCGCGTGTTCGCGCCGCCGACAGCGCTGCTCGATCACGAGAACGACGAGCCCTTCACGCTCGAGAACATTCAGGCCCTGCTCGGCCCCGTGTTCGAGAACAAGCGCCCGATCGAAGACGGCTTCGCCCTGCCGATGATGTGAGGGGGCGGGCTTCGCCCCTGCGGCAGCGGTGGGGTGTCGAAGCGGCGCGACCGCCACCCTCACCCTAACCCTCTCCCTTACAGGGAGAGGGAACCGAACCTTAATGGAGCGGCGCTTCTTCTTCTCTTGTCCCCTCTCCCTGTAAGGGAGAGGGATGCGACGGGCGCTGAAGCCCGTCGCCGGGTGAGGGTGGCGGCGCCGCCGGGCCTGATAAACCCCGGCGGATAGACTAACTTCGATGGTGCTGCCGCCAGCTTGGAAGGAGAACCCGATGCCCGGCGTAGCCGATATGGATGCGGAGCGGGTTGCATCTGCGGAGCCGCTTCCGCGCCCGCCCAAAGCGGTCGAGACCCGCAAGGTGCTGTGCGCGAGTTGCGACATCGCATGCAACGTCGTCGCGGAAGTGAGCGAGGGGCGCGTGCTGAAGGTGCGCGCCTCGGACAACCCGATGTTCCGCGACAACATCTGCATGAAGGGCATCGCCGCGCCAAACGGTTTTGCACACGCAGACCGGGTGCACGTGCCGCTGCGGCGCGTCGGCGCGCGCGGCTCGAATGAGTGGGAGCAGGTCTCGTGGGAAGACGCCATGGCGGACATCGGCCAGCGCCTCGGCGCCGTCATCGAGACGCACGGCCCGGAAGCCTGGGCGGTCTCCACCAGCCAGTGGAACACGGGCACCGACCACGGGCTGGGGCGGCGGGTGATGAATCACATCGGCTCGCCCAACTGGATCAGCGGCGTTGCGCTTTGTGCGGGCAACACCGCGGCCATCAACCGCCTGTCGTATGGCTGGTTCCCGATGGCGGATTTCGGCAACACCCGGTGCATCGTGCTCTTTGGCCACAACCCGATGCGCCACAGTTGGACGCCCATCTATAACAACATCAAACGCGCGCAGCAGCGGGGCGCCAGGCTGATTGTGCTGGACCCGCGCCGCAGCGAGCAGGCCGAGGCCGCCGACATCTGGCTGCCGCTGCGCGCGGGCACCGACGCCGCCATGTGTATGGGCTGGCTCAAGGTGATTCTCGACGAGGAGCGCTTCGACAAAAACTTCGTCGAGCAGTGGACGGTTGGCTTCGATGAACTGCGCAGCCGGGTGAATGAATATCCGCTCGAGCGCGTCGCTGAAATCACGGGCTGCGACGCAAACATGATCCGCCGCGCCGCCCGCATCTACGCCAGCGAGGGGCCGTCCATCATTCCCTGGACGCCCATCACCGACATGCAGCGCAACTCCACTTCGGCCATTCGCCTGCACAGCATCTTGCGCGCCGTGTGCGGGTATCTCGATGTGCCGGGCGGCGAAGTGCTGCACGGCTTCAACCCCGACATCGTGCCGGAGTCGTCCATCGAGATGCACGAGGCGCTGCCCGAAGCGCAGAAAGCCAAGCAGCTTGGGGCAGACACGCACCCGGCCTTTACCTACCGTGGCCAGGCGCGGCTCCGGGAGCACACCAAGCGGGTGTGGGGGCACGAATACGCCAACCAGGTTACCGGCTGCTTCATGGCCAACCCCTCCGCCACCTTTCGCGCCATGGCGGGCGTCGGCGCCTATCCCGTGAAGGCCTTCTTTGTGCTCGGCAACAACCCGCTGATGAGTTATGCCAACATGCCGCTGATCCTGAAGGCGCTGATGAACCAGGATCTGATCGTCGTGCACGAGCAATTCAAAACGCCCACTGCGCAGCTTGCGGACTACATTCTGCCGGCGGACAGTTGGCTCGAACGGCCCTGGCTGACCGATGGTTTCGGCTGGACTTCGATCTACCGGCCCTCGCAGCAGGCCGTCGAGCCGCCGGGCGAGTGCAAGTCCACCTTCGAGTTCTGGAAGCTGCTGGCAGCGGCGCTCGACCGGGCGGAGGTCGTGCCCTGGCCGACGCTGGAGGATTTTTACGACTACCGCCTGAAGGCGACGGGCATGAACTGGCGGGAGTTTTCCGAGACGCAGGAGGTGTTTTTTCGCGCGCCGGAATTCAAGAAGTACGAAAAGACCGGCTTCGCCACGCCGAGCGGCAAGGTGGAGCTTTCATCTTCGATTCTCGAAGACCTGGGTTTCGATCCGCTGCCCTACTTCCGGGACGACCCCGCGCCCGACCCGGCGTTCCCGCTGATGATGTTCACCGGCGTGCGGGAGAACGAGTACTTTCAGACCGGCCACCGGCACATCCCCGAGTTGCGCGCGCGCCGGCCCGAGCCCTTTCTGTTCGTGAGCCCGGCTACGGCGGGCGCGTGCGGCGTCGTTCAGGACGAGTGGGTGGAAGTGGCAAACCGCACCGGCAAAATTTCCATCAAGGTTGCAGTGCGCGACGACATGCCGGACGGTCTGGTGCGCATCCCCCACGGCTGGTGGAAGCCCGAAATGCCGCAGGGCGCGGGCAAACTCTCCGGCGCGCTCCAATACGCGGACGCGCAACTGTGCCCCGACGACGAGGATTTTCTGGATCGCGAGCAGGGCATTCCCCACATGAAGGGCATTCCCTGTCGCATCAACAAAGTCGCAGGGCTCATTTAACCAGCTAATTCCATTCCGAGGATGTGATGACGAAACCCGCTCTCTCTGCGCCGCACAAGGTCGCCTATACCTACAAGCGCTCACTCGGCCCGGTGCTGTCGCGCTTTTTTACCGCGCTGCGCGAGGGGCGCATTCTGGGGGTGCGCCGCGCTGATGGCAGTGTGATGGCGCCGCCGAAAGAATACGACCCCGACACCGCCCTTGCCACCGGCGAACTCGTGCCGGTGGGGACGGCGGGTGTGGTGCGCGCCTGGTCCTGGGTCAGCGCGCCACGGCCGCAGCAGCCGCTCGCGCATCCCTTCGCCTACGCGCTGGTGCAACTCGATGGCGCGGCGACCCCCATGCTGCATGTCGTGGACGCCGGTGATGAGGCGCGAATGCGCACGGGTATGCGCGTCACCGCGCGCTTCGTGGCGGAGCCGGCTGGCGCCATCACCGACTTCGCATTCGTGCCCGAGGAAGACGCAACGGCGCAGGCAAAGAGCGAAGCGCCAGCGAAGGGCGAAACCGAGGCGCCGGTCGAGTTGCTGCGCACGCCGGTGGAGCTTCACTACGACTACACCGCCGGTCAGTCCGCCTCGCGTTTTCTCTACGCCATCGCCGAGGGGCGCTTGCTTGGTCAGAAGTGTCCCGTGGATGGCCGCGTGTACTTTCCGAGCCGGGGCGCCTGCCCGCAGCACGGCGTCTCCTTCGGCAGCGAAGTGGTCGAGTTGACGGACAAGGGCACGGTCGTGACTTATTCCATCGTGCGCGTACCCTCGGAGAACATTCCCCTCGAACTGCCCTACATCGCCGTGCAGGTTCTGCTCGACGGCGCCGACACCGTGCTGATGCATGTGCTCGACTGTGATCTCGAAGCGGTGCGTATGGGCATGCGCGTGCAGGCGGAGTGGAAGCCACGGGCAGAGTGGACGACATCGCTTCAGAACATTCTCTACTTTCGCCCGCTCGACGAACCGGACGCGGACTACGAAAGTTATCGGGAGCACATTTAACACCCCCCATGCGCGATGTCGCCGTAGTCGGTTTCACGCAAAGCCCCGTGCTTCGGCGCGAGGCGGAGCGCAACGAGGTGGAGATTCTGATCCCCGTGCTCGAAGCGCTGCGCGCGCAAACCGGCGTCACGAACGATGAACTCGGTTTCGTGTGCTCGGGTTCGAGCGATTACCTGGCGGGCGCGAGCTTCGCCTTCGTCGCCGGGCTCGACGCCGTCGGCGCCTGGCCGCCGCTCTGCGAAAGCCATGTCGAAATGGACGGCGCCTTCGCCCTCTACGAAGCCTGGGTGAAAATCCAGACGGGGCAGGCCGATGTCGCGCTGGTCTATGGCTTCGGCAAGGCCTCGATGGGCGATGTGCCGATGACCATGGCGCTGCAACTCGACCCGTACCTGTGCATGCCGCTCTGGCCCGATTCGATTTCGCTGGCCGCGCTGCAGGCGCGGCTTTGTCAGGAGGGCGGCGTCTGCGATGCGCGCGCGATGGCGGAGCGCGCGGTGCGCGACCGCGCCGCGGCAAAGACCAACCCCTGCGCGCAACTGAAGGGCGACTTCGATGTGGACGCGCTGCTGGCCGAGCCCTTCATAAGTTCGCCGCTGCGTCGCCACGACTGCGCGCCGATCTCCGACGGCGCCGCCGCGGTGCTGCTGGCCGCGGGCGAGTGCGCCGCCAAATTCCGCGAGCGCCCCGCCTGGATTCGCGGCATCGCGCACATTCTGGAGCCGCAGGATCTCGGCGTGCGCAACCTGCTGGCGTCGCGCTCCACCGAGATGGCGGCCGAGCGCGCCGGCGCACGCGGCGACCGCCTCGACCTGGCCGAGTTGTCTGCCCCCTTCACCCATCAGGAAATTCTGCTGGAGCAGGCGCTCGGGCTCGGCGAGGCGACCGTGGTGAATCCCTCGGGCGGCGCGCTGGCGGGCAACCCGATCATGGCCGTCGGCCTTGCGCGCATCGGCGAGGCGGCGCAGCGCATCTGGTCGGGCGACGCCGACCGCGCCCTGGCCCACGCCACTTCCGGCCCCTGTCTGCAACAGAACCTCGTCTGCGTTCTGGAGGGCGCGTGATGGCCGAGCTCACCGCCGTCGTCGGCATCGGGCAGACCCGTTACGAAGCGAAGCGCCTCGACACTTCGATGCCCGGCCTGTTGCGCGAGGCCGCCATCAAGGCGCTCGAAGACGCCGACTGCGGCTGGGCCGACATCGAAGCCGTGGTCATCGGCAAAGCCCCCGACATGTTCGAGGGCGTGATGATGCCCGAGTTGTTTCTCTCCGACGCCGTGGGTGGCGCCTACAAACCGATGCTGCGCGTTCACACTGCAGGCTCGGTGGGCGGCTCGACGGGCGTGGTGGCGGCGAGTCTGGTGCAAAGCGGCGTCCACGAGCGCGTGCTCTGCGTCGCCTTCGAGAAGCAGAGCGAATCGAACGCCATCTGGGCGCTCTCCGTGGCGCTGCCCTTTTCGCTGGCGAACGTGGCGGGCGCGGGGGGCTACTTCGCGCCGCTGGTGCGGGGCTACATCCGCCGCTCCGGCGCGCCGGAGGACACCGGCATCCGCGTGGCCCTGAAAGATCGCCAGAACGCGCTCCTGAACCCGCTCGCCCACCTGCGCCTGCCGGACATCTCCTTCGACAAGATCGCCAACTCGCCGATGCTCTGGGACCCCATCCGCTATCTGGAAACCTGCCCGAGCTCCGACGGCGCCTGCGCGCTGGTGATGGAAAAGCAGAGCCTGGCCGAAAAGCGCAGCCGCCCGGTCGCGTGGATTCACGCCACCGAGATGCGCAGCGAGCCGACCATCTTTTCCGGGCGCGATCAGGTCATGCCCCGCGCCACGCTCGACAACGCGGCGTCGCTGTACAAGAAGGCGGGCATTACGAAGCCGCGCGAAGAACTCGACTGCGCGGAAATCTATGTGCCCTTCTCGTGGTTCGAGCCGATGTGGCTCGAGGGCATGCGCATCACCGAGTTGGGCGAAGGCTGGAAGATGACCTGCGAGGGCGCGACCGCGCGCGATGGCGACTTCCCGGTCAACATGTCCGGCGGCGTGCTGTCCTCGAACCCGATCGGCGCGTCCGGGCTGATTCGCTTCGCCGAAGCCGCGCGTCAGGTGCGCGGCAGCGCTGGCAAACACCAGGTGGACGGCGCCAGGCGAGCGCTCGGTCACGCCTACGGCGGCGGCTCGCAGTACTTCTCGACCTGGATCGTCGGCTCGCAGAAACCATGACGGAACTTGGCTTCTGGAACTACGCCGAGGCGCAGCCGGATGCTCTCGCACTGGTGACGCCGGACGAGGCGCAGCTCACGCGGGGCGAGCTTGCGGCGGCATCGAACCGGCTGGCGCGCGGCCTGCGCAAGCTCGGTCTGGAAACCGGCGACGCCGTGGCCGTCGTGCTCGAAAACGGTCAACCCTTCATCGAGTTGTATCTGGCTTGCATGCAGACCGGGCTCTACCTGGTGCCGATCAACAACCATCTGGCCGCGCCGGAGATTTCATACATTGCCGGGAACGCCGAGGCAAAACTTTTTGTCGGCAGCGCGAAGTTTGCGCCGAGCTTGACGCAAGCTGCAAGCCAGTTGCGCGTTCCCGAGCGCTGCCGTTTTTCCGTCGGTGGGACGACGATGGTTAAAGGCTTCCGCGACTTCGGGGAGCTCGGCGAAGGAAGTGCTGCCGCGCGCCTCGAAGACGAGATCCGCACTGCCGGCGCGGTGATGAACTACACCTCGGGAACGACGGGGCGTCCGAAGGGTGTGCGCCGCCCGCTCGCTCCCATTTCGCCCGACCAGATGGGCGCGGCCTTCAGCGCCTTCTTGCAAATGTTCGGCGTCCGGCCCGAGGACGACAATGTGCACATCACCGGCTCGCCGCTCTATCACACTGCGGTGCTGATGTTCACGGCTTCGTCGCTGCACCTGGGCCACCCCGTGGTCGTGATGGAGAAGTGGCAGCCCGAGGAGATGCTGCGCTTGATCGAAAAGTACGCGGTCACCACCAGCCACATGGTGCCCACGCAGTTTCACCGCCTGCTTCAGTTGCCGAAAGCGCAGCGCGAGCGGTACGACTGCTCGTCCACGCGCACGATGGTGCACGCGGCGGCGCCCTGTCCGATTCCCGTCAAGAAGCAGATGCTCGAGTGGTGGGGCAACTCGATCTGGGAGTACTACGCGGCGACCGAGGGCGGCGGCGCCATCGTCTCACCCGAGGAGTGGCTTCGGAAACCCGGCACGGTGGGGAAGGCCTGGCCGCAGGCCGAGCTTCGCATCTTCGACGAGGCGGGGAACGAGCTGCCGCCGAATCAGCCGGGCATCGTGTACATGCGACGGGGTCAGGCCGACTTCGAGTACTACAAAGACCAGGGCAAAACCGACAAGGCGCGGCTCGGCGACTACTTCACGGTCGGCGACATCGGCCGGCTCGACGAGGACGGCTACCTGTTCCTGAGCGACCGCAAGAGCGACATGATCATCTCGGCGGGGGTGAACATCTACCCGGCCGAGATCGAGAGCGTGCTCATCACGCACCCGAAGGTGGGGGATGTCGCGGTTTTCGGCATTCCCGATGAAGACCGGGGCGAGGCGGTGATGGCCGTGATCGAGCCCGCGCCCGGGGTGGTGGGCGATGAGGCGCTCTCCGGGGAAATCCTCGCCTGGGCCGAAGGCTCGCTCGCCCGCTACAAGACGCCGCGCCACATCCGCTACACCCCGCACCTGCCGCGCGACCCGAACGGCAAGCTCTACAAGCGCACACTGCGCGATCCATACTGGGAGGGCCGCGAGCGTTCGATCTGAGCGGCCCGTGGCGAATCTCCGCCCCGGGCGCTTGACGCTTGGAAAAACGCTGGTGTAGCTTTGGGGGGCTGGCTGGCAATTCCAGCCAGAAACCGGAGCCGAAACCCGGACGAAACCGGAAGAAAGGTCAACCATGGAACTGAAGTTGAACTGGAGCGGCGAAACCCTGGTCGCGCAGCCCGTGGGGCGCCTCGACGGGGAGAGCGCCGCTGATTTCGAACGGCAGATTACGGAGGAGATTGGCGATCACTCGCTGGTGGTAGACTTTGCCGAGTTGAATTACATCAGCTCCGCGGGGCTTCGGGTGATTCTGGTGCTCGCCAAAGCGCTCAAGGCCAGGGAATGCCGCCTCGATCTGTGCTGCCTGTCGCATCCGATTCAGGAGGTCTTCCGGATCAGCGGCTTCGACCAGATCATGAACATTCACCAGACCCGGAAGCAGGCGTTGGCCGCCGATTGAGCGGCCGCATCGGCGCAAGACGAAGGGCGGCCTCGCCATTTTGAATCTCGTTCAGGAGATCCTGCTGCTGCTGCTCGACGACGAGGGCGCACCGGTGGTGGCGCCCGGCCCGGTGCGTCTCGACCACGCGCTGGCGGGCGCGGCGCTGATGGACCTGGCGCTGCGCAACCGCATTGACACCGATGCCACGAACCTGCTGCTGCTCGATGCGACGCCCACCGGCGAGCCGGTGCTGGATGGCGTGCTCGAGGAAATCGCCGCCAGCGAGGAGCGCAGCGACGCCAAGGTCTGGCTGTCCCGTCTGGCGGAGCGCTCGCAGGAAATTCGCGAGGGGGCGCTGGCGGAGTTGATCGAGCTCGGCATTCTCGAAGAGAAGAACAAGCGCATCCTGTGGGTCTTTGGCAGCCGCCGCTATCCGGCGGTGGACGGCCGCGCCGAGCGCGAAGTCAAGCTGCGGGTGATGAGTGTGCTGTTCAGCGACGAGATTCCCGACCCGCGCGATGTCGCCATCATCAGCCTGATCAGCGCCACCGGCCTGCTCAGCGAGCTGTTGTCCAAGCACGATTTGCCGCGCGCGATGGAGCGGGTGCAGCAGATCCGCAAGATGGATCTGATCGGGCGCGAGATGGTTTCCGCAATTCAGAACATCGAGAAGGTAGTGCTTACCGCGATGCCGCCGATGGGCGCTGTGCCGCATATGTGATGCGTCATCGGTGCGCGCCGTCGCAGGAAAAGAGGGGTTATGGCGCCTCAGCCGCGAAAAATTCTGGTGGTGGACGACGAGCCGGATCTCGAACTGCTGGTGCGTCAGAAGTTCCGCCACAAGATCCGCGAGGGCGAGATACGCTTCAGCTTCGCGAGCAACGGCGTCGAGGCGCTGGAAAAGCTGCGCGAGGACGACGGCATCGAGATGGTGCTGTCCGATATCAACATGCCGCAGATGGACGGGCTGGCGCTGCTGCAGCAGCTTGGCGAGAACAACCCGAACATTCGCGCGGTCATCGTCTCCGCATATGGCGACATGGACAACATCCGCACGGCGATGAATCGCGGCGCCTTCGACTTCGTCACCAAGCCGATTGATTTCGATGATCTCGAAACCACCATCTACAAGACCATCCGCCACCTGGATCTGATGCGCGAGGCGCTGGCTTCCCGCGACACATTGATTGCGCTGCAACAGGAACTCGACGTCTCGTCCAACATGCAGAAATCCATTCTGCCGACGGTGTTTCCCGAGAGCGAGAAGTATGAAATTCAGGCGAGCATGACCCCGGCGCGGGAAGTGGGCGGCGATTTCTACGATGTGATCCGGCTCAAGAACAACACCATCGGTCTGGTGATCGCCGATGTTTCGGGCAAGGGCGTGCCGGCGGCGCTGTTCATGATGATCTGCCGCACACTCATGAAAAGCGTCGCGATTGGTTTGCACTCGCCGGAGAAGGTGCTTCGGGAGGCCAACACCATCCTGCTCGAAGAAAACGAGAGCTGTATGTTCGTGACCGTCTTTTACGCCGTCTTCGATCCAGAGAGCGGACGCCTCTGCTACGCCAACGGCGGGCACAACCCGCCCGTGCGGATAAAGGCCGGCGGCGGCAGCGAGTTGCTTCCGGTCGAGAGCGGCATAGCACTCGGCGTCGCCCCCGACGCCACCTTCCACGAGCAGGAAATTACGCTCGCCCCCGGCGACGCGCTGCTGCTCTACACCGACGGTGTAACCGAGGCGATGAACGAGAAGGGCGAGTTGTTCGGTGAGCAGCGTTTGCTTTCGGCGATGTCCGCCGTCGCCGCTGAGCAGTCCAGGCAATTGACGAAGCAGCTGATCACCGAAGTGCTGCGCTTCGCCGACACGGCGCCGCAGGCGGACGACATCACCTGCCTGAGCCTCTGGTGCGGCGACGCCAGCGGGGGAGACGCCGGGCAACCGGCGCAGACAAAGAGCCGCAAATTCCTTGTCCGCGATGAAATTTCGACCGCGCTGCCGCGGCTGGCGTCGGACATTGATGCGTTCATGCAGGCCCACAATAGCTCGGCGGATGTTGTTTTCGCGGTGCAGCTTGCGGTGGAGGAGGTCGTGACCAACGCGCTGACGCACGGCGCCCGGGACGGCAGGCCCGAGGTTCGCATCGAGCTCCGCTGTGATGACGATTTCATCCAGCTCGAGATCAGCGACGACGGGACGCTCTTCGATCCGCTGCAATTCACGCCGCGGTCCACGCAGGGCGAAGTGGAGGAGCGCGAGATCGGCGGGCTCGGTCTGCATCTGGTGCGCGAGACCATGGACTCGGTGCAGTATCAGGAACGGGACGGGCGCAACTGCCTGATCCTGAAAAAGCGACGGCACGGGGCCGAGAAGCAGAAAAAGTGAAGCCGCGCCGCACACAGTTCCGGCAGTTCCGGCAGCCGCTCGATGCGGTCAACAGGATGGGGGAGGGGCGCAAGCCGCTCGGTGCGGTCAACAGGATGGCCGGGGCGCGCTGGCGCCCCGGTTTGTGGCTTGCGCTGCCGCTTGCGCTCGCGCTTCCGGCTTGGGGCGAGACACCGCTGGTGTTCGGTCAGTCGGCGGCGCTCACCGGCCCCGCCCGCGCGCTCGGCCTCGGCATGCAGCACGGCATCCGCGCCGCTTTCGAAGAGGCCAATGCCGAGGGCGGCGTGCGGGGTCGTCCACTGCGCCTGCTCTCTCTCGACGACGCCTACGAGCCGGAGCAGGCGGTCGCCAACACGCGGCGCCTGATCGAAGAGGAGGGCGTGTTTGCGATTATCGGCGTCGTCGGCACTCCAACTTCCAAGGCGACGGAGCCGATCGCCACCGCGGCCGGTGTGCCCTACATCGCGCCCTTCACCGGCGCGCGCTTCCTGCGCGAGCCCGAGCGCGAGAGCGTGGTCAACCTGCGCGCCTCTTACGATCAGGAAGCCGAGGAGATGATCGAGCGCCTGACCCGGGACCTCGGCGTCGAGCGCGTCGGCCTGCTGTATCAGGACGACTCGTTCGGGCTGGCGGTGCGCAGTGGCGTGCGGCGCGCGCTCGAAGACCGCGGGCTCGAACTCGTGGCGGAGGGCTCCTATCCACGCAACACCACCACGATCAAGATGGCGCTGATTGACATTCAGATGAAAGCGCCGCAGGCCGTCATACTGGCGGGCACTTATGAACCCGTTGCCACTTTCATAAAGTGGTCGCGGCGCATCGCCTTCGACCCGGTCTTCATCGCCACTTCCTTCGTCGGCAGCCTGCCGCTGGCGAATGAACTGAGCGCCGCCGGGCAGGGCGTGTTCGTGACGCAGGTGGTTCCCTTTCCGCAGGACAGCGCGCAGCCCGTGGTCGCCGCCTATCAGCGCGCGCTCGAGACGCACGCGCCGGAGTCTGCGCCCGGTTTCATTTCGCTCGAGGGCTATCTGGCGGGCCGGCTGGCCGTCGCCACGCTGCGCCGGGTCGAGGGCGCGCTCACCAGCGCGCGTTTTCTCGAAGCCACTCGCAGCGCGGGCGCTTTCGATATAGACGGCGTGTCGCTGCGCTACGGCTCGGGCGACAACCAGGGCTCAGACCGCGTGTACCTGACCGTGATTGACGCCGAAGGAAAGTATCAGCCCGTATCGAAGTTGAGCGCGCCGTGAGCACGGGCGGTTTGCGCGCGAAGCTTCGGAGAGCGGCGGTGGCAAAGCTCGCCGCGTTTTCGCGCAAGCACCCGACGCTGCGCAGCCTGCTGCGCTCGCGCAAATTCCGTTTCGGCATCGGCGTGCAGTTCTTCCTCGCACTCGGCGGCGCCGTGGCGTTGATTCTGCTGACCAGTCTGGTCGGCCTGCTCTCGCTCACCCAGGTTGCGGATTCGCAGCGGCAGGTGAATCAGGAGAGCATGCCCGCCATGCGCGCGGCCTTCCGCATCGCGCAGGAAAGCTCAACCCTGGTTGCGGCGACGCCGCGCCTGATGTCGGTGACGGACGAGGCGCAGTACCAGACGGTGTCCGCCGAGGTGACGAAGGGGATGCAGGATTTCAAGGTCGCGCTCGCCGAACTCGACCCGGCGCGGCCGATGGCGCAGGGGTTCGAGACCGTGCAGCAACTCGGCGACGGGCTGATTCTGAATATCGAAGAGTTGAATGTCGAGGTGGCGCAGCAACTCGAACTGCAACGGCAGCACCGCAGCATCGCGGCGGCCCTCGCAAACGCGCAGCGGCAACTCGACGAGATTCTGAATGCGATGATAGATGACCAGCTTTTCTTTCTGACAACCGGGCGCCGCGAACTGGACGAGCCCCCGGCCAGCGACGCCCGGCGTCAGTCGCTGCAGGAATTGCTGAGCTACCGCTGGTTGCAAACACTTCGCGCCGAGACCATAAACGCCGCCACGCTGATCGAGAACGCGCTGAACCAGTCCGACGCGGCGTATTTGCAGCCGATCCGCGAGCGCTACGCCGCCACGGTGCGCACCATCGAAACCAGTCTCGAAGGCATTGCGTCGCAATCGAACCGGGATGCGCTGGCGGAAGCGGTGGCGCGGCTGCTTGCCTACGGCGAGGGCGCGCAGGGCGGCTTCGAGGTGCGCAGCCGTGAACTCGAGCTGGTGGCGGACATGGAGCAGCACCTGCTGGAGAGCCGCACGCTGGCGCTTCGCCTGGGTTCCGAGGTCGAACAGTTGGCCGCAAGCAGCAGCGATCTGGCGCAGACGGCGAGCATGCGCACCGAGGATACGGTTCGCCTCGGACAAAGCCTGCTGGTCGTGCTGAATCTCTTCAGCCTCGCCGGCGCGCTGCTGATCGCCTGGCTGTATGTCGGTCGCGTGCTGCTGCATCGCATCGGCGAACTTTCGCGGGCGATGCTGCGCATGGCCGACGGCGATCTCGAAGCGCCGCTTCAGATCAAGGGCCGGGACGAGGTCACCGAGATGGCGCGCGCGCTCGAGGTGTTTCGCAAAAACGCGCTGGAAGTGCAGCGGCTGAATCTGGTGGAGAAGCTGGCCGAGGAAGTGCGCAGCAAGAACACCGAACTGGAGCGGGTACTGGAGGAGCTGCAGAAGGCGCAGGATCAGATCGTGCTGCGCGAGAAGCTGGCTGCGCTCGGCGAACTCACCGCCGGCGTCGCGCATGAAATCAAGAACCCGCTCAACTTTGTCAACAACTTCTCCCAGATTTCCATTGAGTTGATTGACGAGTTGCGCGAGCTGCTCGAAGGCGCCGATTCGCTCGGCGAGGAAAAGCGCACGCAGATCGGGGACATTTTCGATGACCTGAGCACCAACCTCGGGAAGATCAACGAGCACGGGAAGCGCGCCGACAGCATCGTGCGCGGGATGCTGCGCCACGGGCGAAGCGGCGGCGACCTGGAGCCCAGCGACCTGAACGCGATGCTGCTCGAGTGCGCGCGGCTCGCCTACCACAGCGCGCGCGCCTCGAACACCGACTTCAATGTGACGCTGCACGAAGATCTGGCGCCGGACATGGGGCTGGTGGACTTGGTCCCGCAGGACTGGAGCCGGGTGCTGCTCAACCTGATAACCAACGCCTGCGACGCCACCGACGAACAGCGGCGCAAGGAAGGGTCCGGCAGTTACGAACCCGGCATCTGGTTGATCACCCGGCGCTCTGGCGACGAAGTGGAGATTCGCATCCGCGACAACGGCACCGGCATTCCCGACGCGCTGCGCGAGAAAATCTTCAACCCCTTCTTCACCACCAAGCCGACCGACAAGGGCACCGGGCTCGGTCTCTCGCTCTCGCACGACATCGTGCAGCAGCACCGTGGCGAACTGCGCGTCGAGAGCGAGACGGGGAAGTACACGGAAATGATCATCACCCTGCTCGCATCTCGGGAGGCCGCCGGAGAAGAAATGCCGAAATCGGTCTGACCGGCGCCGCCGTCTGTTAGGCTTCCGCCACCACCGCCACACCGGAGAATCGAAGCCATGCACCTCGCCAGCTTCTGCGTTTTCATGCTGATGTTTCTCGCCGTCGGTCTCCTGTCTTACCGCAAGAGCGCGGGCACCGAGACCGACTACTTCATGGCGGGGCAGAGCACTTCGCCCCACTTTCTGGCGCTCTCGGCCTGCGCCTCGAAGTACAGCGGCTACATGTTCATCGGTTTCATGGGCTACGCCTTTGGTCAAGGCGTCGAAGCGCTGTGGATGCTGCTCGGGATCACCATCGGCGACCTGTCCGTGTATTACCCGGTCGCCCGCCGGCTGCGCAGAAACAATGAACACGCCTGGGCGCTCAGTTACAACGAGATCCTCACCTTCTGGCGCGGCGAGGATTACATCTGGCTGCGCCGTCTGGCGGGCCTGCTCACGGTGATGTTTCTCTCGGTGTACGCAGCGGCGCAGTTGAAGGCCGGTGGCAAGGCGCTGTACGCCGTTCTCGATCTCCCCGTCAGCATCGGCATTCTGCTCAGCGCCAGCATGGTGTTGCTCTACTGCTGGGCGGGCGGCATCCGCGCCTCGATCTGGACGGACGCGCTGCAGTTGGGCGTGATGTTTATCGCGCTCACCATCATTTTGTTATCAACTGTGATGCAGCACGGCAGCTTCGCCGGTTTCTGGACGGCCGTCTCGCTGGTCGAAACACCCGACTACAGCAACTTTTTTCCCGGCGATCTCTCGATCGGCGGCGTCAGCGGCGTCGCTCTGTTCTTCACGGGCTGGGTATTCGGCGGCGTTTGCGTGATCGGCCAACCCCACGTCATGGTGCGTGCGATGGCGCTGCCAAAGACGGACGACATACGAAAGATGTTCGCCACCTATGTCACGCTGGATGTTCTGCTCGGGCCGCTGTTCTTTTTTGTGGGCCTTTGCTCGCGGCTGATTCTGGGCTCGGGCGGCGACTTCGATGCCGAACTGGCGCTGCCGCTCACAGCGGTCGAGTCGCTTGCGCCGGTTCTCGCCGGGCTGGTGCTGGCGGGGGTCTTCGCGTCGAGCATGTCCACCGCAGACTCCCAGATTCTCAGTTGCTCGTCCGCACTCACGCGCGACTTCACGCGCTTCCCGAAACAGAGCCTGTTGCTGTCGAAGCTCGCAACCGTGGCGATCACCGTGGTCGCCACCCTGGTCTCACTCTACGCCGGGCAGAGCGTCTTCTATCTGGTGATCCTCGCGTGGTCGAGCCTCGGTTGCTCGCTCGGCCCGGTGATGGTGCTGAAGCTCTTCAACTTCCATCTGCCGCAGTGGGGCGCCATCGCCGTTTGCCTGGCCGGCGGCGGCACCACTTTGCTGTGGCGTCTCTGTGGTTTGGACAGCCTCGTGCAGGAAGCCATGCCGGG
>JAHRAN010000132.1 GCA_020027245.1 Myxococcota bacterium | reverse complement strand
TGGGCGACCTGGCCGCGCGACGCCGTCGCCTTCGACGGCGCGCCGAGTGAATACGCATCCTCGCCACAGGTATTGCGCTCCTTCTGCGGACGTTGCGGCACGACGCTCGGTTATCAGCACGCCGCGCGCGCCGACACGCTCGACCTCACCATCGCGGCACTCGACGACCCGGCCAGCATCGCGCCGGGATTCCACATCTGGCTGGCCGACGCGCCGCCGTGGGCGCGCCGCGTGCATGAACTCCCGCGTCACGAGCGCTGGCGCGAGCGCCGGGACGACGAGAGCGAAACCTGAACGGGTGGGGGCGTGAGAAGCACCCGCGGCCGCCACCCTCACCCGGCGACGGGCTACAAGGCCCGTCGCATCCCTCTCCCTTACAGGGAGAGGGTTAAAAAGAGACCAAGCGCCACCTCACTAAAGTTCGGTTCCCCTCTCCCCTCGGGAGAGGGGTCAGGGGAGAGGGTTCTTAAGGCTGGCGGGGTGCGTCAGCACCCCGGGCGGGCGCAGCCCGCCGCCGGGCTACGATGATGGGGTTGAACCCCAGTCGCAGAGAGGAGCCCGCCATGTCCGCAAACACCGACCTCGTCCTCGCCTTCATAGATGCCTGGAGCCGCAACGATGTGGACGAGTTGATGGGCTACTTCGCCCCCGACTGCGTCTATCACAACATTCCCGTGGCGCCGGTCACCGGAGCGGCGGCGATCCGTCGCACCATCGAAGGCTTCGCCGGCATGGCAGAGCAAAGCGAATGGGTGGTGCACCAGATCGCAGAGAATGAAGCCGGCGTCGTGCTGACCGAGCGCACCGACCGCTTCCTGATCGGAGGGCGCTGGGTGGAGCTTCCGGTGATGGGCAGCTTCGAAGTTCACGACGGCGCCATCACCGCCTGGCGCGACTACTTCGACATGCAGCAGTTCCAGAGCCAGCTCCCGCAGCCCGAAGCCGCCGCCGACTGACGCGGCCGCTGGCGCTTCGCCCTCAAGCTTCGCGCGCGATGCCGACCGAGGCCAGCAGCGCGTCGAGTTCTTCGAGTTCGGCCACCACCACCCTGGAACCCGGCGGCAGGGCGTGCTCGAGCTTCTGGAAGTAGCTCTTGTCGCTGCGGCCCTCGACGATGATCACGATGCCGCGGTCTTCTTCGCTGCGAATCAAACGCCCGACCATCTGCTTCAGGTTGAGCAGCATCTTGCCAAGCTGGTAACGCTCGAAGGCGTTGATGCCCTGCTTTTCGAGCCGCCGCTCGCGACGCCTGCGAAGTTCGGTCGGCACCTCGAAGGGCAGTTTCTCGATCACCACCGCCTGCAGCGCATCGCCCGGGATGTCTATGCCCTGCCAGAAGCGGCGCGCGCCGAGCAGCACGCCAGCGCCGTTCACAAAACGCGTGACCAGCGCAAAGGGGTCGTCGTGAGCACCGCGCGGCGTGATCACATCAAGGCCCTCGTCGCTGAGGCGCGTGGCGAGTTCGTCGCTGGTGTCGCTGAGCCGTCGCAAACTGGTGAACAACCCGAGCGTGCGCCCGCCGAGTGCGCGCGCCATCTGCTCCAGAACCTGCGCGGTCTCGCTGACCAGGTTCTGTCCGCCGCGCATTGCAACCACCCGCATGTGTTTGGGGTAATCGAAGGGGCTCGCAACGCGCGCGTGTTGCAGGCGCTCGCTGGCGCGCGCTTCGAGATCGAGATCACCAAAGGCCGCGAACGCATCGTTGGCGACGAACAAACTCGCGGACACCGCGGCGAAAGATTTGAGGCGATCCATGAACTGCGCGTGAAAGTCGTCGGCGGGGCTGACCTGCCGGACGATCAGCCGCCAGCGGTCGAAGGGCGGGTTGATGTTCTCGAAGCCGGCGACATTGCCCGGCTCATCCGCGGCGAAGGCCAGACGCAGGCCACGCACCGCACCGCGCAATTCATCGAGCGCAGCCGGCAGCGAGGCGTGGGCGTCCTCGTGCTCCGGGATGCGCGCGCAAAGGGCCTCGATCTGCTCCGCCGTGTGCAGCGCGTGTTGCGCGGCAAGGGCGAGCGCGGCGGCGGACGGGTCGGCAATTTGCACCTCGCCGTATTCGCTGGCCTGCGGCTGCAGCGCGCGTCCGATGCTCGCGAGATCGGCATAAAGCGCGCGCCGAAGGTGGGGCGCGTCCGCAGAAAGTTCGCGCCGCTGCTTCGCGCTGAGCAGGCCCTGGTTGCGCCGCTGTTTTGGCGCCGCCGGGTGTCCAAAGATTTCGTCGAAGCGCTCGATCACCTGATCGGGTTGCACCAGGACGGCATACACCTCGTCGGCCACATCCGAAAGTTCGTGCGCCTCGTCCACAATGGCGTGCTCGAAATTCGGGTAGTCGCTCGGCCAGCGCAGCAACAGGTCGTGGTTGGCGACAATCAGTTGCGCGTCGGAAAGCGCGCGGCGCCGCTGACCGAGCGGGCAGTTCGCCACCTTTGCGCACTGCTCGCGTGTGCACTGGTCGGCGCGCTGCGTGACCGAGCGCTGCAGCAGCGCCGCAAGCGGCTGGTAACGGCGATACAGCGCCGCCGGCAACGCTCCGATCTCGCCGTGCGCACGGGTGGCAACGCTGGCTTCGAGCACGGCAAAGGCCAGCCGCTGCTCGGGAAAGATGCTGCGCTCGCTGCCGCCGGCGAGCGTCGCTTCGAGGCGGCGCGCGCAGGCGTAGTTCGCGCGGCCCTTGATGGAAACCGCGCGCAGTTCGGGCCAGCCGAGAAGACGCGCCGCCGCGGGAATGTCCTTCGTAAGCAGTTGATCTTGCAGCAGCTTGGTGCGCGTCGAGAGCAGTACGGGCGCGCGCGCAGGGCGCTGCTTGAAACGCTGCATCGCAAAGGGGATCGCGGCGGCGAGATAGGCGAGCGACTTGCCGACGCCCGTGCCGCCCTCGGCCAGCAGCACTTCTTCGCGGTCCAGGTTGCGCACGAAATGACGCGCGAGTTCGACTTGCTCGGCGCGCAGGCGATAGCCCGGCAGGTAACGACGGCAGCGCGCCTCGTCTTTCAGCACGGCGGCGATGGCGTCCTCGTCAAAGGGCGTCGGCGTCTCCTCGCTCGCGCCGATTTGCGCGAAAGCCGGGGGCGTTGGCCCAGGCTTCGCATCCGCAGCGGGCGCTTCGAGCAGCGCGAGCCAGGGCGTCTCCGGCGCGTAGTTCAGTAGCGCCCGCCGCGCGTTGACAAAGCGGCGCTGCCCTGCAGCCGCGCCCACTGCTGCAAGCGCCATCACCCGCGCCGTGTCGAGTGCATCGGCCAGCGCGCGGTGCTGCTCCTCGCAGTCGAGCAGCAAGCGCGTGAAGGATGCGAGCCGCATGTCGGGGGCATCCGGGTGTGTCAACGCCAGCAGGTCGAGGGTGTCGAGAAACGCGCGCTGCTCGAAACCGGGGTGCAGATAGCGCCCGAGAAAGCTGCGCTCGAAGGCGGCGTTGTGCGCGATCAGCGTGCGGCCTGCGAGCGCCTTGCAAAACGCTTCGCGCACCGTTTCGAGCGGCGGCGCGTCTTGCAAAAGCTCCGCACGAATACCCGTCAGCCGGGTGACGGCGCGCGGGATCGGCCCCTGCGGGCGCAGCAAACGCGTGATGGTGGTGATGCGCTCCTCGCCGGGTTCGATGAGCAGCGCGCCCAGTTCGAGAATCTCGGCGCCGTCGTCGGGACTGAGCCCCGTGGTTTCGAGGTCCACGATGGCGAGCGGGCCAAGCGCCGTGGCGAAGCGCGCAAGTACATGGGCTTCGATGCCCAGTTCAGCGGGCGTGGCCACGCGCCTTTCGAGTTGCCCCGTGCGCACGGGCGCCCGCTTCATCGGGCGCGCGGTCCGCGCATCAGACGTAAATACCACCCTTGTAGGAGCGATCCTGACGGATCTCGACATTGATCAGCGCGGGTTTGCCGCTCGCCAGAGCGCGCTCGAGTGCGCCGCGCAAATCGCCCGGCTCGGTCACATGTTCGCCGTGGCCGCCGAGCGCCTCCACCACCTTGTCGTAGCGGCTGCGATTCAGCAGCACGGCGGAGAGCCGATCCTCGCCGTAGAGGCCGAGTTGCGGGCGCATCATCTGGCCCCAGGCGCCGTCGTTGCCGACGATGCCGATGATGGGCAGATCGAAGCGCACGGCGGTGTCGTATTCGAAACCGTTGAAGCCGAAGGAGCCGTCGCCGTAGATGATCACCACCGGGCGCTTCGGGTGCGCGAGTTTTGCGGCGATGGCGAAGGGCATGCCGACGCCCAGCGTGCCGAGCGGCCCCGGGTCCATCCAGGCGCCCTCGCTGCGCACGGGCAGAATCTTGGCGGCGGTGGCCACGATGTCGCCGCCGTCGCCGATCACGATCGGCTCATCGAGTTCGGCGAGCCAGTCGCGCACTTCGCGGCACATGCGCTGCGGGGAGATCGGCACTTCGTCGCTGTGCAACGAGGCCTCGACCTTGGCCTCCTCGGCCTGCTCGATCTCGCGCAGCGCGTCGCGGAAGACGCTGAAGTCGAGTTGCGCACTCTGGTTTTTGCGCTCCTCGTTCAGCATTTCGAAGGAGCAGGCCAGGTTGCCCACAATCGGCACATCCGTCTGGCGGTTCTGACCGATCAGCGTGTTGTCCATGTCGAGTTGGATGATCTTCGCGTCCGCCGGAATCGAGGCGCCGAAGCGCATGCGGAAATCGAGCAGCGTGCCCGCCAGCACAATCGCATCAATCTGCTTCAGCGCCGCGCGCCGCGAACGGTTCAGGAACTCGGGTGAAGTGGGCGGCACGGAGCCCCGCCCCATGCCGTTGGTATAGGTTGGGATGTGCGTCTCGGCGATGAAGCGGTTCATCGGCCCGCTCGCGCGCGACCACTTCACGCTGGTGCCGGCCATCAAGAGCGGTCGCTCGGCGTGGCTCAGCACTTCGAGCGCGCGCCGCACCTCTTCGCGGTCCGGTGAAATGCGCGGCGGCTCGGTGCGGATTTTTGGAATCCGCGCCTCCTCCCACTCGACCTCGCCCATGAACACATCCATCGGGATCTCGAGGTAGGCGGGGCCGGGGATGCCGGAGACCGCGTGCCGCACCGCCAACTCCACATATTCGGGGATGCGCTTCGTCTGATAGACGGCGTCGCAGTACTTGGTGATGGGGCGCACCACGCCGAGGTGATCCATCTCCTGCAGCGAGCCGCGGCGCAGGTTTTCAAAAGGCCCCTGCCCGCCGAAGACCAGAATCGGCGAGTTGGCGCGCCAGGCGTTGGCGATTCCGGTGACGCCGTCGGTCACGCCGGGCCCGGCGGTGATGGCCGCCACGCCCACCCGCCCCGGGTTGCAGCGCGCCCAACTGTCCGCCGCGTGCACGGCCGCCTGCTCGTGGCGCACATCAATGACGCGAATGCCCTCGTCCAGACAGCCGTCGTAAATCGGCATGATGTGGCCGCCGGAGAGGGTGAAGATGACCTCGACGCCGGCCTCTTTGAGCGCCCGCGCCGCCAGCTTTCCGCCGTGAACCGCCATGGCAATTCCTCGCTTGATAGTGGGATGGGAGCTCGCAGTGTAGCGCGACCGCAGGTGTGAGACGGATGGAGGTGCGGGTGGCAGGCAATGCCGAGGTGGCAGGCAGTAGCGACGAGAAGCGCCGGTCGCGTTAGCGACCGGCGCCCCAAGCGGGCGCGCAAGCGCCTGCCATGTTGTAACTGGCCGCGCCAAAGGCGCGGCCCAAGACGGGGCGCGTCTACCCGAAAGCCCCGCCCGCCGCTAGCGAACGACGCGGAAGGATGCGCGGCGGTTGCGCGACCAAGCGCTCTCGTCGTGGCCACGCACGGCGGGTTGACTCTCGCCGAAGCTCACGGTGTCAATCCGCTCGACGCGCACGCCGCTGTCGCTCAGGTACTGCCGCACGGCGTCGGCGCGACGCGCACCGAGTGCGAGGTTGTACTCTTCGCTGCCGCGCTCGTCGCAGTGCCCCTCGACGACCACCTGTGCCCAGACACTGCCGCGGATCGCGCCCGCGTTCTCGCGCAGGATGGCCTTCTGGTCGTCGCGAATTTCGGCGCGGTCGAAGTCGAAGTACACGGTCTGGAGCTTTGTCGTCTCCTCTTCGAGCGGCGGCGGCGTCGCGCCCGCGCCCGTGCCGAACTCACTGGGGTCGCGCCCGGCGCTCCCGTCGGTCGTCCCGCAACCGGCGCAGGCCGTCATGTAGAGCGCCACCAGAACCGTTCCCGTGGCCAGCTTCAGATGAGCACTAAGTCGCATGAGTCCAAACTCCCAACCTGCGCTGCGAATCATCGCCCGCTCTCCGTTCCCGTCGCGCGCGCAGGCTGCGCACGAGGGTTGATGGACAGAGCCGTGGGGATATTCTCACGGCTTCGGGGAGACGATGCAAGAAAAACTCCCGGCAGAACCTCGCCAAAACGCCGGGGAGACGCCTGCAGGGCGCTAACGCGCCCCAGTCCACCTTTTGACCGCGCCGGGCCGCTGCCGGAGGGGCATGGTGGGGCTGCTAGGTTGCGGCTGTGAGCAACGCCCCCCTGCCGCGCATTCTGCTCCGTCTCTCGGGCGAGTTGGCGATCAAGGCGCGCGCCACGCGCCGGCAATTCGTGGCCCGCCTGCTGCACAACCTGCGCGATGCGCTGACCCGCGAAGCGCTGCGGGGCGAGATCGAGCGGCGTCACGACCGCATCTTCGTGACCACGCCGGACGGCCCCGCCGCCACAAAAGTGTTGCGGCGCGTGTTCGGCCTTCAGTCCGTGTCGCTCGCCGAGTGCGGCCCCGCTGGCACGCTCGACGAGATTGTCGAGCAGGGGGAGCGGCGCTTTCGCGCACTCGTCAGCGGGCGGCGCTTCGCGGTGCGCGCACGGCACATCGGCGAGCGCGGCCCGCACAAGTTTCGGGCGCGCGACATCGAGGTGGCGCTCGGCGCGCGGCTCGACCAGCACGCGCGCTGCGTTGACCTCAGCAACCCGGAAGTCACCGCCAGCATCGAGATCTACGAAGGGCAGGCCTACACCTTCAGCGAAACGCTGGCCGCCGAGGGGGGCTTGCCTATCGGCAGCGGCGACCGCGCGGTGGCGCTGGTCTCGGGCGGCTTCGATTCGGCGGTCGCCGCCTGGCAGATGCAGCGGCGCGGCGTGCGCCTCGACTATGTGCTCTGCAACCTCGGCGGCGCGCTGCACCGGCTCGGCGCGCTGCGCGTGATCCACGAACTCGACCGCCGCTGGGGCTACGGCGCGCGCGCACGGCTGCACATCATCCCCTTCGACGCCCTCGGCCGCGAGCTTCAGAAAAAGAGCGAGCCGCGCCACTGGCAGGTGATTCTGAAACGGTACATGTTGCGCACCGCCGAGGCGGTGGCGCGGCGCTGCCATGCGCGCGCCGTCGTGACCGGCGATGCGCTCGGACAGGTTTCGTCGCAGACGCTGGCGAACCTTCAGACCATCAGCACGGCGACGACGCTGCCGATTCTGCGCCCGCTGGTGGGCGAAAACAAAGAGCAGATTATCGCGCGCGCCCGGCACATCGGAACGGCGTCGCTGTCGGCGGCGGTGGATGAATACTGCGCGCTCACGCCGCGCCGCCCGGCCACCGCTGCGAAGCCCGCCGCCATCGCCGAGCAGGAGGCGCA
>JAHRAN010000040.1 GCA_020027245.1 Myxococcota bacterium | reverse complement strand
AAGGCTTGCCACGGGTTGACGATTATTAATATCATCCGGGCAGGTGTAGAGGGGGTGCTTCACTTGACTTTAACATCTTCGAGGCGGGAACAGATGGCGCAGGGTTCGACGACACGGCGTTCGGCATGGCGGTGGGTGGCGCGCTTGTCCACCACCGCCCTGCCGCTGCTGCTGCTCGCCATGTCTTCGCCCGCGGTGGCGCAGGACGCCGCTGCGGAAGCGGGTCAGGACTTCCGGGAGATCATTGATGCGTCGCCGCCGATTCCGGCGGAGCTGCAGCTTGGCGGGACGATCAATCGCCAGCAGAAGCGCTCGGAAGTGTTGCGGGAAGAGGGCGCGCTTCAGCAGAACATCCTCCGCCTCATCCAGACCGAAGCCAACATCCTGAAGCAGCTTCAGGAAGACCCGGATGGCAGCCTGCAGCGTCGGGCCGCGCGCCTGCAGCGCTGGTCGTATCTGCCCGGTGGTGTGGCGGTCGAAGACCCGGCTTTGCTGGCCGAGCCGGCGGTCGCCGCCAACCTGACGCTCCGCGATTTGTCGGCGGTCTTCGACAGCACTTCCTGCATCTGCATGGATGCGAGCGTGCACTGGATCGGTCACGACGATCAGGCGACCGAGGCGATTCTCTCGTGGCCCCGTCTGGGTGTGCCGCCGCTCACGGTTACGACGGGTGACGAAGTCGGCGCCTGCCAGTTGCGGGTGCTGGGCGACATCGCCTACGCCCAGGACGAGAGCTATCAGGTGATGGACTCCCGCCATGTTTCCCGTGGCGCGGTGCAGATTGATTGCAAGGTCGGCCAAACACCGACGCGGACGCTTACACTCGGTCAGGGGGTACGGTAATGGCCGAACCGCAGAGCGCACAGGTACAGGAAGCCGAGCCCAAGGAGCAATCGCAGGAAGAGGCGACGGCGCTTGATTCCGTCAACGGCATCGAGATGGTCGAGAAGATGGCCGCGGTCTGGGGCGTCGAGCCCATTCTGGCGCGGCAGGATCTTCCCACCCAGAAGCTGATCGAAGACGAAGCGCTGGCGGAGTGGGCGCGCTCGGTGGAAAACCCGCCGATCGCCATTCTGGACGACGGCAGCATCCTCACCAGCGACCCCTACAACCCCATCATCGCCACCGCGCGCACCCTGCTCGACTGCGTGAACCGCGTCAGCGTGGTGCGGCCTGCGCTGCCGGAAGTGGTGAAAGCCGTCGCCGGTGTGGGGCGTCAGGAGCATCTCGACGACGATGAATCCGAAGCCCCCGAGGAGCGCCGCTCCACCAGCGTTCAGTTGCTGTTCAACTCCATTCTCGAAACGGCGATGTCGCGCAACACATCGGACATTCACTTCGAAATGCGGGGCAGCATCACCAACATCAAGTTCCGCATCAACGGCGCGATGACGCTCTACGACACCATTTCGGCGTCCGAAACCGTCGCGCTCGGCAACTATATGTTCAACTCCGAGGCCAAGCGCGGCTCCATGCAGTTCATGACCCACCAGCCCCTGCACGGTTCGATGGATGTGTATGTGGGCGGCAGCGTGGTGGCGTTGCGTCTCAGCACGGCGCCGGACATCCGGGGCTGCGACATCTTCCTGCGCGTCTGGCGTCCCGAGAGCAGCGCCATCAGCCTCGAGACCCTGGGCTACTCCGAGCTTCAGGTGGACCTGCTGAAGCAGGGCATCGGGCGGCCGTATGGCGCCATCGTGATGTCCGGCCCCACCGGCTCGGGCAAGAGCACTTCGCTTACGGCGCTGCTCGAAACGGTGGACCCGGCGATGAAGATCCTGTCGCTGGAGGAGCCGGTCGAGCGCATGCTGCCGAATGTGACGCATGTGGCCATCTCGTCCAGCACCGAGCACGGGAGTTGGGAAAACCTGCGCGCGGGCCTCAACCGCTGGGACACCAACATCAACATGCTGGGCGAGATCAAGGACCGCGATACGGCGATGGCCATCAAGGACCTCGCCACCTCGGGCAAGATGACGCTCACCACGCTGCACGCCTCGAATGTGCTCTCGATTCCGGTGCGCATGGAAGACCTCGGCGTCGAGCGCTCGATGCTCTACGACCCGAACTTCCTGGTGCTGCTCGTCAACCAGCGTCTGGTGCCCGAACTCTGCGAGAAGTGCAAGGTGCCGATTGACAAGGTGCGCGAGGAAATAGACCCGGGCGACTTGCGCCGCTACGAGCAGCTCTTCGAGAACACCATCGAACTGCTGCGCTTCCGGGCCCCCGATGGCTGCCCGGATTGTCTGAGCTCGGGCGTGAAGAGCCGGCTTCTGATCGCCGAGATGGTGATGATGGACGACGCCGCCCGCGCCTTCATTCGCGACCGCGATCAACCGGGCTGGCGCGAGCATCTGCTCAAGAAGGGCTGGAAGCCGATTGCCGACCACGCGCTCGCCCATGTTCAGTCGGGCCGGGTGGACGCGAGGAGCGTGGAGCGCGTCATCGGCCGTCTGGACGAGCGCGTCACCGATGTCTTCGACTACAACGCGCGCGAGCGCATTCTGAAGGCGGCGCA
>JAHRAN010000073.1 GCA_020027245.1 Myxococcota bacterium | reverse complement strand
CCGCACGCGCACGCCATCGCCCACGGGCCGAGGCACTTCGACCACGCGGATGGCATTGCCCTGGCAACGAACCGCTCGCACCTTCAGCCACCTCCCGCGCCGCCGCCGAGCTTAGGTTTGCCCGCGCCCACGCGCCAAGCTTGAAGAACCCTCACCCCAACCCTCTCCCACAGGGAGAGGGAGCAGAGCCTTAATGAGGCGGCGGTTGGTCTCTCTCCGATTCCCCTCTCCCTGTGGGAGAGGGGTCGGCGGGCCATAAAGCCCGCCGCGTCACCCGAGCGGTGCGATGAAGTGTTCGGCGAAGCGCAGCATCTGCTCGCGTTTTTGTTCGAAGCTCGAAGTGGGGCCGAGGCTGAAGTTGAACGGGTAGCAACTGCTCGCGCTCATGCCGTGCTCGGCTTCGAGGCGCTTCAGTACATCGAGATCGGGGGGCGTGCTGAGCGGGACGATGGTTTCGAAGGGCGCATTGGCGCGCCCGAATTCGCGCCGCAGCGCGTGCAGGCGGTCGAGCAGATGCGCGGCCTGCTCTGGCGTCTGCCCGGTTCCCATCCAGCCGTCGCCGATGCGCGCCGCGCGTTGCAGTGCGCGCTCGCCGATGCCGCCGAAGTAAATCGGCACCGGCGTGGGCGGCTTCGGGCTCATCTGCATCGGCGGCAGTTCGAAGTGCGCGCCGTGGTGCTCGACCTCTTCGCCGCTCCAGAGTTTGCGCATCACCTCGACCATTTCCGTCATGCGCGCGCCCCGCGTTTTCCAGGGCACGCCCTGCACCTCGAACTCTTCGCGAATCCAGCCCGCGCCGGCGCCGAGCACCACGCGGCCATCGGCCAGCAGCGCGAGCGTGCCGAGAATTTTTGCAAGCTCCACCGGGTCGCGCAGCGGCAGGATGAAGACCATGGTCGCCATCTGCAGCCTGCGGGTGACCGAGGACATCGCCGCCATCGTGGTCCACGGGTCGGGGAAGGGCGTCGCGCCGTCGAACATCGGCCGCCCGTCCTCGGAGTAGGGATAGCGGGATTCGAGGCGGCTCGGAAAGAACAGGTGGTCGGCCAGCAGGATGCCCTCGAAGCCGGCCTCTTCGGCGGCGACGGCAAGGGCGGTCAGTTGCTCGGGCTCGCTGAAGGAGAGCACCTGCCAGAATTTCATCGGTTATCTCCACACTCCTTCTTTTTATCCGACCGCACCCAGGAAGCGGCTCAGTGTATCGGCCACGCAGGCCGGGCGCGCGTGGCCCTCGAGCTCGACCGTCACGCGCACCTTCACCTGCACGGCGCCGTCATCGAGTTGCCGGGCTTCGATCACTTCGCCCGTGCCACGGATGCGCGCGCCGACCGGCACCGGCGCCGGGAAACGCACGCGGTCGAGACCGTAGTTCAACCCCATGGACGTGCCCCGCACCTCCATCAACTGCGGCAAAAAAAGGTTTGCAAGCGCAAGCGTCAAGTACCCGTGGGCGATGGTCGCGCCGAAAGGCCCCTCGCGCGCGCGCTCCGGGTCAATGTGAATCCACTGCCGGTCGCCGGTGGTGTCGGCGAACTGGTTCACGCGCTGCTGGGTGATTTCGAGCCAGTCGGTTGCGCCGAGCTTCTGACCGGCGGCGGTGAGCAACGCAGCCGGCGTCTCGAAGATGGTGGGCATCGCGCTCCCCTCCCTCAGGCGTGCTGACTCGAAACCGACAGCACTTCGCCGGTCAGGTACGAGGCCAGGTCGCTGGCCAGAAAGATCATCGCGTTCGCCACTTCGAAGGGCTCGGCCGCGCGCCCGAAGGCCTCCTTCGCAATCAACTCTTCGAGCAGACCCTCGGGCGTCACCTTGGACAGGAACTCGTGCATGGCGATGCTCGGCGCCACCGCGTTCACGCGCACGCCGAACGCCGCCGCTTCGATGGCGATGCAGCGGGTGAAGGCCATCACGCCGGCTTTGGCGGCGGCGTAGTGGCTCTGCCCCTGCTGCGCGCGCCAGCCGAGCACAGAGGCGTTGTTTATGATGGCGCCGCTGCCCTGCTCGTAAAAGTGCGGCAGAAAAGCCCGCGTGACGCGCATGGTTCCGGTGAGCGTTACATCGAGTACTTTTGACCACTCGGCGTCGGTCATATCGGGTAACTTTGCAAAACCGCCGAGGCCGGCGTTGTTCACCAGCACATCCACATGGCCGAGTTCCCGCAGCGCGGTTTCGAGCAGCGCGTCCACCTGCGCCTGCTGGGTTACATCGCAGAGCGCAAAAGCCGGGCGCTGCCCCGTCTGCTGCTCGATTTGCCCGGCGCTCTCTTCGAGCCGTCGCGGGTGCAGATCGCTGATCAAAACGCGCGCGCCCTCTTCGGCGGCGCGTCGCGCAAACCAGTAGCCGATGCCAGCGCCAGCGGCGGCGGTGACGACGACATTCTTCCCCGCCAGCAGGTTTCGCCCCGGCGGCAGCGCGGGCGCTTCGCGGCTCATGGCGTCGTCACAACTTTCGCGGCTTTCGGGGTTTCACAAATCGCCCCGTGCTTCGCGCGGCAGGCCCAGTGCGCGCTCGGCGATGATGTTGCGCTGAATCTGGTTGCTGCCCCCGTATATCGTTTCCGCGCGCGTGAACAGAAACAGGCGCTGAAGGCGCGTCAGCGCGTAGGGATCAGCGCCCTCGGCGATTTCACCTTCGAGGCCGAGGACATCCATCGCCAACTCGCCGAGGTCGCGGTGCCAACTGGCCCAGTAGATTTTGTTGGTCAGCGCCGCGGGGTTGAGCGTCGGGTCCGACGAAAGTGTGCGCAGCGCGCCCGCGCGTTGAATCTCGAGCCCCATCCAGGCCGCGGCGATGCGCTGCCGCATGAGCGGGTCGCGCGCTTTCCCGTTGCGCCTGGCGATCTCGATAATCTCGTTCAACTCGTTGCGGAACTGCATCTGCTGGCCGAGGGTCGAAGCGCCGCGCTCGAAGGCGAGCGTCCCCTGCGCCACGCGCCAACCGCCGCCGACTTCACCGATTACATTCTCGCGTGCGCAGCGCGCGCCGCTGAAAAAGACCTCGTAAAACTCGGCGTCGCCTGTTATCTGCCGAATCGGGCGGATGCTCACGCCCGGCTGACGCATCGGCACCAGTAGATAGCTGAGACCTTTGTGAAGTTTCGAGTCCGGGTCGCTGCGCGCCAGCACGAAGCACCAATCCGCCCACTCGGCCCAACTCGTCCATACTTTTTGACCATCTATCACCCACTCGTCGCCGTCGAGACGCGCGCGGGTTTGCACATTGGCGAGGTCGCTGCCCGCGCCCGGCTCGGAGTAGCCCTGACACCAGAACTCCTCGCCCCGCGCAATCGGCGGCAGAAAGCGGCGCTGCTGTTCGGGGCTGCCGAATGCGATGCAGGTCGGCCCGAAGAGCGTCACGCCCAGATGCCCGAGCCTTCCCGGCGCCCGCGCGCGCGCGTACTCTTCGTGAAAGATCACCTGCTGCGCGAGCGACAGACCTCGCCCGCCGTGACGGGTGGGCCAGCCGGGGCAACAAAAGCCGCCGCTTGCGAGCTTGCGCTCGAAACTTTTCCGCTCGGCGATCAGCGCGCTGTCGTCGCCCGGCCCGCCGCGCCCGCGCAAACAGGCGAACTCACCGGAGAGGGCGTCGTCGAGCCAGGCCGCAACCTCGGCGCGGAAGGCTTCGTCTGTTTCGGAAAATCCGATCTGCACTCGATTAACCCCCGGCGCCGGGGTGGGTCGCGCGACGCCCAGCGCTGCGCCGCTCATATTATGACAGGGATCGCTGCGTTACAATCGCCGCCGTGCATGAAGTCGTCCCGATGGAGCCGAGCCCGGCAGAGTGGGCGCGGCTCACGATTCCCCGGATGGTGCAGCGCGCGGCCTCGCGCTGGCCCGACGCCGTCTGCATCGAGGACGGCGCGCAGCAGATGAGCTTTGGCGAAGTTGCGGCGGCCTGTGAAGCGGCGGCGCGCGCGTTCATCGCCCACGGCGTTCAGCCCGGTGACCGCGTCGCCATCTGGGCGCCGAACCAGTGGCAGTGGGTGATCGCCGCCGTGGCGCTGCAGATGGCGGGCGCCTGCCTCGTCGGGTTGAATTTCCGCTACAAGCCGGCCGAAGCGGCGCGCGCGCTGCGTCGGGTCGGCGCGAAGTGGCTTTGCACACTGGGTGAAAGCGCCAGCGCCATCGCCGCCGAGCGCGTGCCCACCCTCGAGGGCATCGTGCGTTTTTCCGGCGCCGCCGCATCGGGTCTTTCCTGGGACGACTTCCTCGCTGCGGGGGCGAAGGTATCTTCGCCGTCGCTGCGCGCGCGCATCAACACCTTGAAGCCGGAAGACACCGCCGACCTGATCTTCACTTCGGGCAGCACCGGCGAGCCGAAAGCCGTGATGTGCAGCCACGGCCAGAACCTGCGCACCTTCGACGCCTGGAGCCGGGGCGTCGGCCTGCGCGCGGGCGACCGCATGATCGTCATCCCGCCTTTTTCGCACTCTTTCGGCAGCAGGGCCGGCTTTCTGGCGTGCATGATGCGCGGCGCGACGCTGTTGCCCGAGCAGGGTTTCGATCCGCCGCGTCTGTTGCAGCGCATTCAGGACGACCGCGTCAGCGTGTGGCCGGGCGCGCCGAGTATGTATCAGGCCGTGCTGGCGTTTCCGAAGCGCGGTGACTTCGATCTCTCGAGCTTGCGCCTGGCGGTCACCGGCGCGGCCGTGGTGCCGGTGGCGCTGGTGCGGCGCATGCGCAGTGAACTCGGTTTCGAGACTGTGATCACCGCTTATGGCCTGAGCGAGAGCACGGGTTGCGTATCCATGTGTCAGCCCGACGACGACCCGGAGACCATCGCCACCACTTCGGGGCGCGCGCTGCCCGATGTCGAGGTGATCTGTGTTGACCCGGGCGGGCGGCCGCTCCCGCCCGGCGTTGCCGGTGAGATTTGCGTGCGCGGTTACAACGTGATGCAGGGCTACTGGGACGCGCCGGAGTTGACGGCCGAGGCCGTGGACAGCGAGGGCTGGCTGCACACCGGCGACATCGGCGTGCTCGACGAGCGCGGTTACCTGCGCATCACGGACCGGCTGAAGGATATGTTCATTATGAATGGGCAAAATGTGTACCCGGCCGAGTTGGAGAATCAGATGTTCGAGCACAGCGAGATTGCGCAGGTGGCCGTGATCGGCGTGCCCGATCCGAAGGTCGGCGAGGCGGGCATGGCCTTCGTGGTGCCGACGCCCGGAAACCATCCGCAGCCCGAGGCCATTCGCGCCTGGTGCAGCGAGCGCATGGCCGACTACAAGGTGCCGCGTCATGTGCGCGTGGTGGCGGAGTTGCCGCTCAACGCAACCGGCAAAGCCGACAAGCCGCAGCTTCGCGAGTGGGCGCGCCACGAAGCCGCCGGGCCATAAAGCCCGCCGCCGCCCCTCTCCCACAGGGAGAGGGGAACCGGAGAGAGACCAAGCGCCATCTCATTAAGGGTTCGGGGCCGCCACCCTCACCCCCGCGCTCTCCCATAGGGGAGAGCGCGCCTCTCCCTCAAAGGGAGAGGGAACCGGAGAAGAAAAAAGGGGGAACCGAACCTTAATTGAGCGGCGCCGCCCATCTCTTCTTAACCCTCTCCCTGCAAGGGAGAGGGATGCGACGGGCCTTGTAGCCCGTCGCCGGGTGAGGGTGGCGGCACCGCCGCTTCGACCATCGCCACTGCCGCAACCGCGCCGAGCCGCTGACCGGGGCGCTCCGCGCCCCGCCACGACTGTTGACCGCGACCGGGGTGCTATGCACCCCGCCCATCCCGTTGACCGCCCCGAGCGGCTGTCCGAGCCGCTGCCGGACTGGCTTCCCGCCTTCGCGGGAGTCATTCCTGCTTATGCGGGAATGACAAGGTAGGTTGTGGAAATGACAGGCGTAACGGGCGGGATGATGGAATGTCCGGCGCTGTGGCCGCTCATTGCCCGGCGCGCCGCCGCCACACCGGGAGCACTGTTTGCGCTCGACGAGCGCGGGCGACGGCTCGACTTCGCCGGCTACCACGAGGCCTGCCTGCGCGTTGCGGCGAAGCTTGCAGCACTCGGCATCGGCGCGAACAGCGTGGTGTCCTGGCAACTTCCGACGCGCCTCGAAGCGCTGCTGCTCTGCGGCGCACTCGCGCGCCTCGGCGCGGTGCAAAACCCCGTGCTGCCGGCGTTGCGTGAGCGCGAATTGGGCTTCATCACGCGCCAGCTCGGGAGCCAGGTTTTATTTGTACCCAAAATGTTCCGCGGTTTCGATTTCGAGACGCTGGCGCGAAGCGTCGCCGCGCGCACGGCGGGGCTCGAGGTGCAGATACTCGCTGACGACGGCGCTGCCGCCTCGGACTTTTTCGCAAGCCTTCCCGACGGCGACCCGGCGCAGCTTCCGCCGCCACCGACGGAAAGCACCGGCGCCGCCGCACCCGTGCGCTGGATTTTCTACAGCTCGGGCACGACGGCAGACCCGAAGGGCGTGCGCCACAGCGATTTTTCCGTCGCCGGGCCGGCGCGCGCGATGGCGCAGGCCTTCGCGCTGCGCGCCGACGACCGCCACGGCTTCGTGTTCCCGCTGACGCACATCGGCGGCGTCAACTGGTTGTTCGCCGGGTTGATGGTCGGCTTTGCGCATCTTCTGGTCGAAACTTTCGACGCGACGCAGAGCATCGCCTGGCTGCGCCGGCACGGCGTCACGCTGGCGGGCGCGGGCGCCGTGTTCCACCGCGCGTATCTTGCGGCGCCGCCGATTGCGAGCGTGCGTTGTTATCCGGGCGGCGGCGCGCCCAAGCCACCCGCGCTGTATCACGAACTGCGCGCGGCGAGTGGCGCGCCCATCGTTTCGGGTTATGGCCTGACCGAATACCCCATCGCAACGCTCGGCCAACTCGGCGACCCGGACGCGAAACTTGCGGAGTGCGAGGGCCGCCCGACGCGCGGCTGCGAGCTGCGCATCACCCGGCCCGACGGCAGAACGGCCGCTGCGGGCGAAGCCGGTGAGATTCGCCTGCGCGGCCCCCACCTCATGCGCGGCTATGTGGACCCTGTGCTCGACGCCGCCGCCTTCGACGCGCAGGGCTTTCTCCGCACGGGCGACCTCGGCGCGCTCGACGACGAGGGCTACCTGCGCGTGACCGGTCGTTCGAAGGACGTGATCATCCGCAAGGGTGAAAACATTTCGGCGAGCGAGGTCGAAGCGCAGCTGCAGCAACACCCCAGAGTGTCAGATGTCGCCGTCATCGGACTGCCGGACAGCGAGCGCGGCGAACGGGTCTGCGCGGTGGTGACGCCGGCGCAGGCCGGGCAGGCCCTCGGCTTCGAGGAGATGGTCGCGTTCCTGATAAAGCGCGGGTTGATGCGGCAGAAAATTCCCGAGCGCCTCGAATATCTGCCCGAGTTGCCGCGCAACGCCTCCGGCAAGGTGTTGAAGCGCGAACTGCAGCAGCGCTTCGGCGCGGATGGTTGACCGGCCAGCCGTCATTTGTCGCGGGTTTTGTGCGGCAGGATGAAGCGCTCGCGGTAGGCGGCGAATTCGCGCTCGATGCGCTCGGCCGAGAGGCCGAACGCTTCGAGGGTGTAGTGGTGCGGCGGGCGTTTCTCGCGCGCGTTGTCGCGCAGCCAGGCTTCCATTGCGGCTTGTGCAGGCTGCGTCAGTGGACGCTCGAGCGCGCGGTAGATGCGGCGCACTTCGCCCAGCGCGTCGCTGCCCACATCCTCGAACCAGACATCAATGAAACGCGTGCCGTGCCGCGCCCGCACTTCGAGGCTTTGCTCGAGCGCCCCGGCGAAGCGACGGAAACACAGTTGCCCGACCGCATGGGCATCCACGACATCCTGACCGAGTCCCCAGAGCGCGCTGTACATACTGGCCGATGAGGGGATTGTTTCGAGCGGGTCGCGGTGCGTCTGAATCACCACCGCGCCGGGGAAGTGGGCAAACAATTCATCGAGATAACCGAGATGCTGGGGCGTCTTCAGCACCCAGCGCTCCGCCTGCTCGCCACGCCGCCGCTTCTGCCACTGAAGAAACTGCAGCATTTTACGGAGCCAGGTGTAAGCCGGCGTCCAGTCCTGTTCGTCAATCCAGCGCACATAATCCGGCAGCGCGGCGCTCGACTCCGGCACATGGGAGAGGAAGGCGTGCTCCATCAGCATGATTTCCTCGTCGGCGCCCTCGGCGTCCCAGGGGTGGATCGAGGCCAGCAGCGGCTGGGTTTCGAGGATCAGGCGCACCTGCTCGTGCGCTGCGGCGATGCGCGGGTCGGCGCCGCGCCAGTTCCAGTTTGGCGGCGGCGCGGGCTGCCGCACCTCCCACCAGCGCGCCGCAAAGAGTTGTGCGTCGCATGCGAGCAGGCGATGAAGGCGCGTGGTGCCGGTGCGGGCCTGTCCCACGATGACCAGCGGCGCCGCGATTTCCTCGTCGAGAATCTCCGGGTGGCGCGTGCAGTAGCGCTGAAAGACGAGCCGCACGACCAGACTTTCGACCACGCGCTGCCGCTGCGCCGCGCGGCCGCTGGCGTGCAGGGGCGATGCGTCGAGCGCGCTGAGCAACACGCCGAGCGCTTTGCGAAAGGGCTCGGGGCCGAAGTCATCAAAGCCTGCAAGGGCAGTGGCCTCGGCGAGGATGGCCGCCTCATCGAAATCGCTCGCCGCTTTGCGCGCACGATCAAAGCCCATGTCTCTCCCGTGCCCCGGCGGGCTATCAGCGGATAGCATACCGGGATGCAGCTGACGGAAATCAAAAGCGCCGCGCAGGTGCGCGCCTTCGCGCGGCAACTGTTTGGCGCCGACCCGGCTGACGCTGGCGGCGTGCTGCAAACCAGCGCGACCTGGCGCGACCTCGCTGGCGCCCGGCGCGTGCTGCTCATCAACGACGCGACGCCGCGCTCGGCGACGGACTTTTTTGTGCTCAATCTGGCGCGCGCGCGGGCCGAGGCGATTTTGACCACCGGCCGCATCCTGCGCGACGAGCCGACACTGCAGCACGCACTTCAAGGCCCGGCAAAGCTGGTGACGGCGCTCCGCTCTTTTCGCCACGACCTGCTCGGGCAAAACTTCGCGCCCTGGCTTCTGGTGCTGAGCTCGGGGCGCGCGCTCGATCCCGCGCATCCGGCCTTCAACAGCGCGGGGCTTCGTCCGCTGCTGCTGGTTCCCGACACCGCGCCGCGCCAGCTTGCGCGCGACTTTGCCGGCACAGCCGAAGTGCTGCGCGATGCGCAGGCGGGGCCGCGCCGCGCCATCGCCCTGCTGCGGGAGCGCGCCGTGCGGCGCATCACCGTCGAGGCGGGGCCGACCACTGCGCGCACCTTGTACGAGCAGCCCGCGCTGGTGGACGAACTCTGGCGCAGCACTTGTGAAGCGCCCGCGCTGCCCGCCGGTGTCGCCGGCGCGGCCTTCCTCAGCGACGAAGAACTCGCGCGCGCGCTGCCACACCGGAGTGGGGGCGCGGTGCGCCGGGAAGAGAGCGGCCGCTGGCGCTTCGAGCGCTTCACCCGCTGACCGGGACGCTTGCGCCCGCCCGCCCCACTAAGGTTCGACGCCGCCACCCTCACCCGGCGACGGGCTACAAGGCCCGTCGCCACCCTCTCCCAGAGGGAGAGGGTTAAGAGAAGAAGAAGCGCCGCCTCAGTAAGGTTCGGGCTCGGTTCCCCTCTCCCTCTGGGAGAGGGGTTAGGGGTGAGGGCACTTCAGGCTGGGGAGGGGCGGAGCCCCTCGGGGGGCGGCCGCGTGATGTTCAGCGCTTGCCGGTGCTTTCGTCCGCTGCCGCCGTCGTCGGGCTTGCGCGCTTTATGCCGTGCAGGGCGAGTTCCACCATGTCGTCCACCATTGCGGGGTGGATGCGGGCGCCACGGAAGAACAGGCGCACGGCGATGGGGCCGACGATCAGGTCGGAGGCCATTTCGAGGTCGGTGTCGGCTGCTATTTCGCCGCGCGCCACGGCGCGTTCGAGGGCGGCGTCGAGCGGGCGGCGGCGGCCCACCAGCACGGGGTCCAGCACCTCGCCGAGTGCGGGGTTGTGGGAGCGCTCCGCCGCCAGACTCGGGTAGACGGTGGCGAGCGGCGTGGCCAGAAAGTTTTTCAGGTAGCCGCTGAGCATCGCCTTCAGGTCGCCGGCCAGCGTGCCGGTGTCCGTCTCCTCGAAGCCGGGCAGGCCGTCGAAGGCCTCGACCACGAGCGGGAGTTTCGACGCCCAGCGACGGTAGATGGTGGCCTTGCCGACACCCGCGCGGCTGGCGACGCCCTCGACGGTCAGCGCCGCGAAGCCGACCTCCGAGAGCAGCGCCAGCGTGGCGTCGAGGATGGCGCGGTGGGTTTGCTCGCTGCGCGGTCGTCCAGCAGCCGCGGTGGCGCCCGGGCTGATCGCACCCGCTCCGCTCGCGCGGGTCACGCCTTTAATCCCACTCCCCACCACCGCATCCGTCGCCGCCATGCCGCCTCCGACTTCAAGCCGCGCCGCCCGCCGCGCCGCCCTGGCCGTCGCTGCGCCCGGCTGGCCGCCCTTACCGCTCGCGCAGATTACGATACTATACGTCTCGATTCTATTCACCCAGGCGGCGTGGTGATGAAGCGGGCGCACTGTCCGCCGCGCACGGGAGGATTTCGCAATGGCCCGGATTCCCCGACGCTGGGATCTGGAAGCCGACCTGGTTGCAGTCGGCTCGGGACTCGGGGCGCTTTGTGCTGCGATCGTGGCGCACGATCAGGGCGCGCGCTGCGTCGTGCTCGAAAAAGCGCCCAAGCTCGGCGGCGTCTGCGCCTTCGGTGGCGGCGAGGTCTTCGTGCCGGACAACCACAAGATGCGCGAGGCCGGCATCGAGGATTCGCTCGAGGCCGGGCGCGCGTATGCCGAGTTTCTGGCCGCCGGTTTCGGCAGCGACGCGCATCGCAACAAGTGGCTCGACACCATGCACGAGGCCATAAGCTTTTACGGCGAGCAGGCCGGGGTTGCCTGGAAGGCCTGCATCGGCCTGCCCGACTACTACTACCCCAAAGCGCCGGGGGCGCACGAGAGTGGCCGCTATCTGTCGGTGCAGCTCTTCGACGGCAAGACCCTGGGCGAGTGGCAACAGCGCACCTGGCTGACGCCGATCGTGCCGATGGGCGCGCTGCACGAGGAGATGTACGCCTGGGGCGGGCTGGCGAAGGTCACCACATGGGATTACGAGTTGCTCGGCCAGCGCGTCGCCGCCGATCAGCGCAGCTTCGGCCCGGGGCTGATGGGGTTCTTCGTGAAGGCGGCGATGGTGGACCGCAAGATTCCGGCGCACACCGAAACCCCGGTGCGCGCGCTGGTCTGCGACGACGATGGCGCGGTGGTCGGCGTGCGGGCCGAAAAGGACGGCAATAATTTCTTTGTGCGCGCGCGGCGCGGCGTGGTGCTCGCCATCGGTGGGTATGACCACAACGAAAAACTGGCAAAGATGTACGAGGATATGCGCGAGTGGCACGGCGTGTTCCCCGACTATCTGCACGGCGACCACCTGGTGATGGGCCCCGAAATCGGCGCGCGCATCGCCGAGGTGCCCTGCACCAATCTGGCCCTCTACTTCGGTTATCAGATTCCGGGCGAGGAGGTGGACGGCCGGCCGCTCTGGCGTTCGAGTTGGGAGGGCGGCGTGCCCCACGCCATCTGGGTCAACGCGCAGGGCGAGCGCTTCTGCGACGAATCCTTCTACAAGGATTTCCAGCCCCGCGCGCGCGCCTGGGATGGCAACGCGCAGCGCCAGCCGAACATCGAGCCGATTCTCATTTTCGATGGCAACTACCGCGAGCGCTATCCGCTCGGCTCGTTCATGCCGGGCGCGCCGCTGCCGGAGGGCATGGTGACGGTGGCCGACACCATCGAGGAGTTGGCCGCGCAGATCGGAGTGCCCGGCGAGAACCTGAAGCGCAGCATCGAGCGCTTCAACCACTTTGCCGAAAAGGGCGAGGACCCCGACTTCGGACGCGGGCAGTGGCCCTGGGCGATTCGTCTGGTGGGCGATATGGACTACCCGAACCCGCTGCTCGGGCCGCTCAACAAAGCCCCCTACCACGCGCTGCGGCTGCGCCCGACCGCGATGGGCATCTCGAGCCACGGCCTCGACTGGAACCTCGACGCGCAGGTGATGCATGTGCGGGGCGACGCCATCGAGGGGCTTTATGTGGTGGGCAACAGCGCCGCGCTGCTCGACCTCGGCGCCGGTTACCAGAGCGGAAGCTCGAACAGCCGCGCCATCACCTGGGGCTATGTGGCGGGCCGGCACATCGCGGCGAAGAAGTGAACAAGTAAATGCCCGAGGCGGAATACACGACCACGACGCCGCTCTCCGTCGAAACGGTGTGGGCCTTCGTCGAGGATATGGACAACTGGTGTCACCACCTGCGCGGCTATCAGCACCACACGCGCCACAGCGAACGGGATTCGACCTGGCTCTTGAAGGGCGATGTCGGCGCGGTCGCGCGCAAAGTCGAGTTCCGGGTGCACATTGACGAGTGGCGCCCCGGCGAACTCGTGCATTTCACGCTCGAGGGCGTGAACGAAGTGATGGAGGGCGAGGGCGCCTTCCGGCTCGCACCGCAAAGCGCCGACGGGGCGACCGACGCCGCGCCCCCGACACCCGC
>JAHRAN010000063.1 GCA_020027245.1 Myxococcota bacterium | reverse complement strand
CGCCCCGGTTGCTACTGTCCGTCCCGTGCAGCCCCAGCCCTCGCCCGAAGCGCAGCGTTCCCCGTCGCACCCTCAGGCCCTGGCCGCTTTGCGTGGCGTGCGCAAAAGTTTCGGCCGAAGGCTCGTGCTCGACGGCGTGGATCTCGAGGCAAAGGCGGGCCAGGTGACGGTCGTGCTCGGCGGCAGCGGCAGCGGCAAATCCACGATGCTGCGCATCCTGCTCGGCCTCGAAAGCTACGACGCCGGCAGCGCGCGCCTGCTCGGGCACGAGGTGGGCGAACTCACCCGCGCCCAGAGCCGGGCGTTGATGCTGCAGATCGGCGTGCTGTTTCAGTTCGGCGCGCTCTTCGATTCGATGACCGTGAACGAGAACGTGGGTTTCGCCCTGCGCCATGTCCGCCGCGCGCCCGAGGCCGAGATCGCCGAGCGCTGCGCTTTGAACCTGCGCCGCGTGGGGCTTGCGGACGAGGGCGCGCTTTACCCCGCCGAACTTTCCGGCGGCATGCGCAAGCGCGTGGCGCTGGCGCGCGCGCTCGCCCACGGGCCGAAACTGCTGTTCGTGGACGAGCCCACCACGGGCCTCGACCCGCTGAGCGCGCGCAGCATCAACCAACTGATCCTCGAGTTGAACCGGGAGCTCGGGGTGACGATTCTGTGCATCACCCACGACATCGGCGCCGCTTTCGAACTCGCCGACCAGATGACGATGCTGCACGAGGGCCGGATGATTGCAACGGGCCCACCCGCCACCCTGCGCGAAAGCGCGGAGCCCGCCCTGCGCCGCTTCCTCGCCGCCGCCGGTAGGAGCTGATGCTCCTCCCCCATCCTGTTGACCGCCCCGAGCGGCTGACCGGACACCCCGGCCTGCGCTGATGTCTGAGCAGGGCGAAGCGGCGCAGCTCGAGGCGTTGAGCGGCGGCGCGGTCAGTCGGGGCCAGCAGATTGAGCCGGCCATCCTGCGCGGTCCCTTTGCGCTGCGCCTGTTCAACGACATCCCCGACCTGATGTTCGGCACGCCATGGCTCGGCGTCATGGCGAACGATCTCTACTACTATTTTCCGCGCGAGGGCTTGGGGCCGATGCGGCACGTCGCTGGCGCGCCGGGCGGCGCGGGTTTGGTCTGGAGCGAGCAGCAGCGGGGGACATTCGCTGCGCAGGGCTGGGGAACTTTTCCCATCTACCGCCTGCCGCCCGGCGAAGAGCAGCGCTTCACTGGCCTCGACCTCGGCCCCGACGGCGCGCCGCCAGTGTGGCGAAGCGGCGATGACGAGGAAGCGCTCGCCGCCCTCGAATCCGGCTGGCGGCAACTCGACGGCGCGCACTCCGGTTATGGCCACTACTCCGGCATCCCCAAAGATTTGCCCGCTTTCTTCGAACGCACTCGGGCGTGGGTCGCGCAGCAGATGTTGCGAAGTCAGCAGTGGCGGGCGTCCGAAGAGAATTAACCAAGCGCGAGAGGCCAGCGGCTTGGCGCGGTCAACGGGCTGACCGGGGCGGTCAACGGGATGGGCGGGGTGCATAGCACCCCGGTCGCGGTCAAAAGGTTGGTTGGGGAGGGGGAAGCCTCAAGGCTGGGGAAGGGTCTGCTCGAAAGCGTCCGTGACGTCGCTGTGCTGGCGCTCTTCATTTGGTATGTTTTACCCAAGCGCTTGGAGGCCTTCGAAGAGGACAGAAAGGAGCGGTGTCCTATGAGGTTTTTTTGTTCTATACCTACACATTGGCGAGGCTGTATTAAAATCCGGTCGTACCCAACGAGGTGCCGACAGTGTGGGGATCAAGTCATTTATTACGAGTGTTCTTCTGGGAGCAAGATTTTTCTTGATCCTCCCGATAGAGGGAGACATCCATGCCAAGATGAGCTTCATGTAAGAGGTAGCAGGGCTGGTGTGTTGATTGAACTGATTAGACAGTCTAAGATAGATACGCAGGATAAAACAATGTGTCCGATGTGTAAAGTTGAAGTCAAGAACAAGACACTCACAAGGCATTTTAAAAAGTGCCCTCACCGGAGAACATGGTTCTCATCTTGAAGGGGAGACCCCGGTGATGCGGGTGCTGGTCGTCGGTGGGGGAGGGCGCGAGCACGCGCTGGTCTGGAAGCTCGCGCAGAGTCCGCGCGTCAGCGCGCTCTTCGCAGCGCCGGGCAACGCCGGCATGGTCGAGGCCCGCTGCCTGCCCGATGTGTCGGCGGCAGACGCGCCGGCGCTGCTTCGTCTGGTGCGCGACCAGCGCATCGAACTGGTGGTGATCGGCCCCGAGCAACCGCTTGCCGACGGGCTTGGCGACCAACTGCGCGAGGCCGGCGTGCTGGTCTTCGGCCCCGGCGCCGCCGCTGCAAAGCTCGAAGCCAGCAAGTCTTTCGCGCGCGCGTTCATGCAGCGGCACGGCATCCCGCATCCCCGCTTCGCGTGTTTCAGCGAACTTCCGGCGGCGCTTTCGCACCTTCGCGCGAACCCGGGCCCCTGCGTGGTGAAGGCGGACGGCCTCGCTGCGGGCAAGGGCGTCGTGGTCTGCGACGATGCCACCGCGGCCGAGGCAGCGCTCGGTGAAATGATGCGCGCACGCCGCTTCGGCGCCGCCGGCGATGTGGTGCTGATCGAGGAGCGCCTGCAGGGTGTGGAGGCTTCGTACTACGCCATCACCGACGGAACAAGTGTGGCGCCGCTCGCCGCCGCGCAGGATTACAAGCGCGCGCTCGCTGGCGACCGTGGCGAGAACACCGGCGGCATGGGCGCCTTTGCGCCGACGCCGGTCGTAAGCGAAGCGGTCGAGAAACGCGTGCTCGAGGAGATCGTGCACCCGACCATCCGCGGCATGCGCGAGGAGGGCGCGCCGATGACGGGCGTGCTCTATGTTGGGCTGATGATCAGCGCAGCGGGCGAGCCCAGGGTGGTCGAGTTCAATGTGCGCTTCGGCGACCCCGAAACCCAGCCGCTGCTGTTTCAGATGGAGGGCGATTTGCTGCCGCTGCTCGAAGACGCGGCGCGCGGCGAACTCGAAGCGCAGCCGGCGGTGCGGGCGACGCGCGCGGCGGTGTGCGTGGTGCTGGCCTCCGAGGGCTATCCGCGCGCGTATCAGACCGGCAAGGTCATAAGCGGTATCGAAGCGGCGGAGTCCGACCCGGCGGCGGGGGCGGAGGGGGCGGCGGCGGTTAAAGTGTTTCACGCTGGCACGCAGCGACGGGGCGGCGAGCTGCTGACGGCTGGCGGGCGCGTGCTCGGCGTCACCGCGCGCGGCGCAAACATTGCCGAGGCGCGGGCGCGGGCCTACGCCGCCGCCGATTGCATCCACTTCGAGGGTCGCTGTCTGCGGCGCGACATTGCAGCAGAGGTCGCAGGCGGCTGATGTTTTCCACCCTCGAGGCCGCAAAAAGTATCGCCGCTGGCGCGCTCGTCGCCTATCCCACCGAAACCAGTTGGGGGCTCGGCGCCGATGCGCGCTCCGAAGCCGCACTCGAAAGTCTGCGCGCCTTCAAGGGGCGAGACCGCGCGAAGCCGCTCTCGGTACTGGTGGAAGGCGTCGCGGCGCTCGAAGCACTCGGCGCAAAACTCGACGCCAGTGCAAAGCGTCTCGCGCAGGCGCACTGGCCGGGGCCGCTGACGCTGGTGCTGCCCTGCACGCCGCTTGCCCCGGCACTCGGCGGCGCGGGCGGTGGCGTCGGCTTCCGCTGCTCGCCGCATCCGGTAGCGCAGGCGCTCGCGGCGGCGGCGCGGCGGCTCGAGGTCGGCCCGGTGACGGCGACGAGCCTGAACCTGGCGGGCGAAGCGGCCTGCACCAGCTATGCCGAGGCGTTGCAGCTCACCCGGTCGAACAAGGCGGCGAAGGTGGCGCTGCTCGAAGGGGTGGACGCCTTCGGACTCGCGCCGTCCACCGTGGTGGACGCCACCGGTTCGAAGCCGCGCATTTTGCGCGTGGGTGCGCTGCCCTGCGCCGAAATCGCCCGCACCCTGGGCGATGGCCCTGCCGCGTGACCGATATCCAACCCTTTCGCGCGCTGCGCTACGCACAGGGCAAGGTCGAACTCTCGGATGTGCTCGCCCCGGTTTATGATGTGGTGGCGCCCGGCGAGCGCGCTGCACTCTGGGACAGTCACCCGCACGCAGCGGTGCGGCTCGAGTTGACCCGCGAAGTCAGCGAAGAAGCACACACGGATTACCTGGATGTGGCCGAGCGGCTCGCCGCCTGGCGCAGCGCCGGCGTGCTCGAACGGGATGCTGCAGCGGCCTGTTATGTGTTGCGGCAGCGCTTCGAGGCGCCCGATGGTCGCCAGCTTGCGCGGCTGGGTTTCTTTGCGGCGCTGCGTCTCGAAGATTACGCGGCGCGCGTGGTGCTTCCCCACGAGCGCACCCTGCCCGCGCCCCGCGCCGACCGTCTGAAGTTGCAGCGCGCGACCCGCGCCAACCTGTCGAGCATCCTGCTGCTCTACGAGGACCGCGACCTGGAACTCGACGCGCTGCTCGAGGCGGCGCTCGAAACGGGCGAGTGCGTGCGCGCCACGGACACCGCGGGCGTGCAAAACGAACTCGCTCCACTGCGCAACCCCGACGCCATCGCCACCTTGCAGGCCTTCATGGCCGCGCGCCCGGTGGTGATCGCCGACGGTCACCACCGCTATGAAACCGCGCTCGCCTTCCGCGACGAAGAGCGCAGCCGGACTGCCGCCGCCGACGCGCCCTGCGAGCGTCTGCTCGCCTGCTTCGTCAACGCGCACGCCGAGGGCAGCCTGCTGCTGCCGATCCACCGCGTGCTGCGAAAATTGACGACCACGACAAGACCCGACGCGGCGCTTTCCAAGCTGCTCGAATCTGGCTGGCGGCAGCGCGTGGCGCCGGTCAAAGCAAAGACGCCGCAGGATGTCGCCCTGGCGTTGCGCACGCACCTGGCGCCGCACGCCCCCGACCACGCCTTCGCCCTCGACGATGGCAAGGGCGCGCTGCACATTTTCGCGCGGGCCAGGGACGAGGAGATCACGGTGCGCAAAATCCACCGCCAGGTGCTCGGCGAGGTCTTTGGTCTCGACGAAAAGGCCATCCAGAGCGGCGCCGTCGCGTTTCCCAAGTCAACGCTTCAGGCTGCGGAGGATGTGCGCGCCGGGCGCGGCGCGCTGGCGCTGTACCTGAACGCGCTCTCGCCCGATGACATTTTCCGGGTGACGGCGGCGGGCGAGACGCTGCCGCAGAAGTCCAGCTATTTTGCGCCGAAACTTCCGACCGGGTTGCTGTTCCGCACCCTCGAAGGTGACGCGTGACGCCGCGCCCGCAGCGCGGGAAGCCGCTGCGCATCGGCGGTGGGGTGCAGGCCGTGTTGCGCGAACTCGGCCACGACCTGAACGCGCCCGGCCTGCTGATCGCGCGCAGTTGGCCGGAACTGGTCGGCGTGGATGCTGCCCGTCACAGCGAGCCGCTTGGACTGAGCGACGCGGGTGTGCTCGAAGTGCGCGCCGACTCGCCCGCCTGGAGTCAGCACCTGCTGCTGCGCAGCGACGAGATTCTGGACGGGCTGGCGCGCCTGCTCCGGGAGCGCAGGCCGACCCGGCTGCGCCTTCGCGTCGGTTGAGCGAGAATCCCGAGGCGATGGCTGACACCACCCCCGAGCCGAAGCGCCTGCCGCTGCGCTGCGATTTCTGCGGCGAGGCCTCCGACAGCGTGCGGCGCGTGGCCCTCGATCAGGGCTACGACCGGCTGCAGCACGCGCACACGGAGCGCTACGCCTGCCCGGTCTGCTCCGAGCAGAAGGAGCGGGAGCGCCTCGGCCCGCAGTGAAGCGAGCGTTGACCCGGACGCTGCGCTCGTCTATTCTGCCACGCCCGATTCCGGGGACAGCCGGTCACGCCGCGTCGGATGCCGCAACAGGCCGCAACCCCGAGGATGCTCGATTCCATGGTGAAAATTCGTCTGACCCGAGGCGGCAGCCGCAAGCGCGCGCACTATCGCGTGGTCGCGCTCGACAGCCGCGCGCGCCGCGATGGCCGCGCGCTCGAGTTTCTGGGCAGCTACGACCCGCTCGCCGACCCGGCCGAGATCCAACTCGAGACCGAGCGCATCGAGCACTGGGTCGCGCAGGGCGCGCAGCTCTCGAAGGCCGTGAAGGCCCTGCTGCGTCGCGCGCGTCAGCAGGCCGCGGCGACGGCGACGGCCGAGGCGGAGGCGTAGGCGATGGGCGACGCGCAGGCTGCAGCGGAGTTGGTCGCGTTTATCGCGCGGGGCATCGTTGCGAACCCCGACGCGGTCGAGGTGAAGCTCGCCACGGGTCGCAAGCAACTCGAGCTGTTGACCGACGACCGGGATCGCGGCCGGGTGATCGGCCGGCAGGGGCGCGTCGCCAAGGCGCTGCGCGCCGTGCTGATGGCATCGCGCACGGGGCGCGACATGCGGCTCGACATCATTGACTGAAACCCCGTGTGGGTTGTACTCGGTCGCGTGGTCGGCGCTCACGGAGTAAGAGGTTGGCTTCGCGTGCGCTGGTTTGGCGATGGCCCGGACAACCTGCTCGCCGCCGAATGCCTCGGCTTCGCTGAAGAACCAGAGGACCCGGCGCCCAAAGAGCGCATCATCGAAGAGGGAGGAATCGGCAGAAAGGGCGAGGTGCGGTTGCGGCTCCGTGGTCTTTGTGACCGCGCGGCGGCGAGCGCGCTGCGTGGCCAGTGGGTGCTCGGCGAAAGCGCCGAACTCGAAGCGCTGCCCGAGGGCGAGTTCTACTGGTATCAACTGCTGGGCTGTCAGGTTGCGCTCCAGAATGGTCAGCCGCTCGGGCGGGTGCGCGAACTCCGGGAGACGGGCGCTCACGATATTCTGGTGGTGCAAGGCGACGACGGGCGCGAGCACCTGATACCGACGGCGCGGGAAGTGCTGCTGACGATTGACATCGAAGCCGGTCGTCTCGTCGTCGCCAACCTGCCCGGGCTCTTCGAGCCAGCCCGAACAACCGAAGCCGCGCGCCCGAAGCACCGGAAAGGAGAGAGCGGAGAGGAGCGTAGAGAGGAGGATGGAAAGGTTAAAAGTGTTTAGGATTGACCTGCTCACGATCTTTCCGGAGCTTTTCGCGCCCTTCCGGCGCGTCGGCATGCTGGGCGGCGCCATCGAGAAGGGCCTGCTCACACTCGAAGCCCACGACCTGCGGCGCTTTACAACGGATCGCCACCGCAGCGTGGACGACGCCCCCTACGGCGGCGGCCCCGGGATGGTGATGAAGCCGGAGCCGCTGGTTACGGCCATCGAGACGCTGGCCGGGCCGCGCGGCCCCGGACGCAAGGCCCGGGTGGTGTTGCTCACGCCGCAGGGGCGCCCTTTTTCGCAGCCGCTGGCGGAGGCGCTGGCCGGGGAATCGCAGTTGCTGCTCGTGTGCGGGCGCTACGAAGGTGTGGATCAGCGGGTCAGCGAACTCGCGGTGGATCAGGAGATTTCAATTGGCGACTACGTGCTCTCGGGCGGCGAGCTGCCCGCGCTGGTGGTGATCGAGGCGCTCGTCCGCTTCATCCCCGGCGTGCTCGGCAACCCGGTCAGCGCGCGAGACGAATCCTTTCAACGGGGGAGGCTCGAGGGGCCGCAGTACACGCGACCGCTTTCGTATCGGGGGCTCGAAGTGCCGCCGGTGCTGCGCTCCGGTGACCACGCCCGGATTCAAAGTTGGCGCGAAGCGCAGGCGCTGGAACGAACCCGACATAGACGCCCGGATCTTCTGGGCGATCGAGGAGACGAGTGATGCAATCCGTGGACATGATCGAGCGCCGTGACCGGCGCCGCGACCTGCCGCCCTTCCGCTCCGGCGACACCGTGCGCGTGCACGTGAAGATCAAGGAGGGGGAGAAGGAGCGCACGCAGGTGTTCGAGGGCGTGGTGATCCGCCGCCGCCGGGGCGGTGCGAGCGCCACCTTCACCGTCCGCAAGATTTCCTACGGCGTCGGCGTCGAGCGCATCTTCCCGGTCGAGTCGCCCAATGTCGAGAAGATCGAGATCAAGAGCCGCGG
>JAHRAN010000050.1 GCA_020027245.1 Myxococcota bacterium | reverse complement strand
CCGTGCCGGAGTCAACGCGCTTTCGAGATGGGTTCAGGCTGCTGCGCGAGGGCGCCTTTCTGCGCCTCTTCGTCGCGCGGGGCATTTCGACTTTTGGCTCCTCGATGGTCTTCGTGGCGCTGCCCTTCGCGGTGCTCGAACTGGTGGGCGCCGATGCGCCGCAGTACGTGGGCTATGTCATCGCGTCGGCCTCGCTCTCGCAACTCTGCGTGCAGCTCTTCGCCGGCGCGCTCGCCGACCGCTACTCGCGGCGGCGGATGATGGTGGTGGCGGATCTGTTCGCCGCGCTGGCGCAGGCGGCGCTGGCGGCGATGATCCTCGGCGGCGTCGCCACCGTGCCGCGCATGATGGTCGCCTGCGCCATCATCGGCGTCTGCTTCGCGCTGCACTGGCCAGCGGCGTTTGCGCTGGTGCCGCTGGTGGTGCCCAAGCACAAACTTCAACCCGCCAACGCGCTGATCTCGGTGGCGCACACGATGGCCTGGGGTCTCGGCGCGGCGGTGGGCGGCGTCGTCTCCGCGCGCTACGGCGCGGGTGTTGTCATCGCCGGCGACGCGCTGACATTCGCCCTCTCCGCGCTGCTGATCGCCACGCTCAGGAGCGCCGCGCAACCGCAGGAAACGGCGAGCAGCCTGCTGCGGGAAATCCGCGAGGGCTTCCGCGAGTTCATCTCGCACCGCTGGTTGTGGACCATCGTGGCGCAGTTCTCGGTGCTGGTGATGGGGTTTCAGGCCACGTATGCCGTTATCGGCCCGATCGTGGCCGCGCGCGCGCTGGCCGGCGTGCAAGATTGGGGCGTGGTCTCCCTCGGCTTCGGCGTGGGGCTGGTGCTGGGCGGGCTGGTCGCCATGCGGGTTCGCGTCGCGCGCCCGATGCTGGCCGGCACGCTCTGTGTGATGCCGCTCGCGCTGCTGCCCCTCTCGCTGGTCGCGCCGCAGGGGCTTCCGCTCATCGTGCTGGCCGCGTTTCTGGGCGGCGCGGGGCTCGAGTTCTTCAGCGTCAACTGGTCCACCAGCTTGCATACGCACGTCGCGCCGGAAGCGCTCTCGCGGGTGAGCGCATACGATGTCGTCGGCTCGATGCTCTTTGCCCCGCTCGGCGAGGCGCTGGCGGGCCAGTGCGTCGCCAGCTTCGGCGCCCCCGCCACCCTCAAGGCGGCGGCCCTGCTGATCTTCGCGCCAACGCTGCTGGTGCTGTTGGTTCCCAAAGTGCGCAGGCTGCGCGCCAGACACTGACGCTTGCGAGCCGGCTCGCACTTTGCAGCGTTTGCGCGATACTCGAAGCGCGGCCGCCGCTGCGTCCCCATCGTCTAGTGGTCCAGGACTCCGCCCTTTCAAGGCGGCAACACGGGTTCGAGTCCCGTTGGGGACGCCACTTCGGGGCGGCGGGGCAGGGCAGGACCGGGCCCGACGGCTTGGCGTGTTACCTTGCCCTGTGCATCACAAAAAAACCCGGGGGTGCACGCACCCCCGGGGAGCCAAAAGTCAACTGACCGAAGCCAGTCAACGCACTGATTATCGGTTTGGGAGGCGTCGCCGTCAAGCGGCAACTTCACAAATGCCGCCGGCGCGTGTTGGTCGCCACACCCACAGGGCAGCCCTCCGACCGGATGACATTCCCGGCTGCTGATGGTAAGGTGTGGGCATGGACTCTGCGGCTATTTCCATCATCAGCGTGGGCGTCGGGCTTGCCGGCCTCATCCTCGCGTTGATGGGTCTGCTCATTCGCGGCCAGAACGCACTCCGTGAGGACAACAAGGTGCTGCGGGCGGAGATGCGCGAGGACATTTACGGGCTGCGGGCGGAGATGCGCGAAGACAACAAGTCGCTGCGGGCAGAGATGCACGAGGACAACAAGGCGCTGCGGGCAGACCTTTACAAGGTCCGCGATGAACTGAATGCGAAGATAGACAGGGTTCATGATGAACTCAGCGCGCAGATCAGCCACCTGACGGACAAAATCGTGGTGATCGAGAATCGGCAGTCGAAGCTCGAAGGCAAGTTCGAACAAATGTCAAAAGAAAGCGCGTCCGTCCTCCGGGACAGCGACAGCGAGTAGGCCCGGCAGCCCGGCGCGCCGGAAGCGTCGCCACAGCCGTCGAAGCCGGGTGCGGATTGGGATACGGGGATGTTGACACCCCACTACCGGGCCTCTATAACCGGAGTCCTAACCACCCCCGGGCCTTCGCCAGCAACGGCGCCCCGGGGGTTTTTCTTTATTACTCGTTGACAACCCCGGCCTGACCGGGTTTGATAGGCGCCAGCTAAAACTCGAATGGCCCAGCGTCCGGGTCTCCGCTCGACGGGAGCGCCTCGGAAGGAGAATGGATCATGGTTGCAGGCAGCATCGGCGAGAGCAAAGCGCGCACCAGCAAGATGGGGGGGGGTGCTTACCGCGCTCGCGCTCGCCAGCCTCGTTGCGACG
>JAHRAN010000039.1 GCA_020027245.1 Myxococcota bacterium | reverse complement strand
ACTTACAATGAGGCGGCGAATGTGACGCCGCTGCTCACGCGCCTGACCGAGTTGTATGACGACGACAACACCCTGTTCCTCGTCGTTGACGATGAAAGCCCGGACGGCACCGCACAGCGCGTGCGCGACTTCGCCCGCAGCGAGCGCCGCGTCCACCTGCTCCTCGGGCAGCGGCGCGGGCTGGGGGACGCCTATGTGCGGGGCATCGGCCATGCGCTCGGCGCGCTCGACGCCGATGTGGTGGTGCAGATGGACGCCGACTTCTCGCACGACCCCGCCGACGCGCGCAAACTGCTGGCGCACATCGAGGCGGGCGCCGACTTCGCACTCGGCAGCCGCTACATCGGCGGCGGCGCAATAGACCGGCGCTGGTCGCTCAGGCGACGGCTGCTGTCGCGCTGGGGCAACAATCTGGCGCGCTTTATCGCCGGGCTGCGTGCGGTGCGCGACTGCACCTCCGGCTTCAAGGCGATCCGCTCCAGCGCGCTGCGCAAAGCCCGGGTGGAGAAAATCCGCGCGCAGGGTTATGCCTTTCAGGTCGTGCTGCTGCACCGCCTGCTGCACACGGGCGCGCGCATCGTGGAAGAGCCCATCTACTTCCGCGAGCGCGAGCAGGGGCAGACCAAGCTCGGCGTCAAAGACCTGGTTGAGTTTTTCTACGAAGTCTGGTGGCTGCGCCTTTCAGGTTTTATTTAACCTTTATAATTATTATCCGGAGGTTATTTAATCATGCGTGACCGGTGACGATTCCCTCCGGGGCTTTGTTCTGAAGGCGGTGCAGACGGGCGTAGAGGCCGTCCTGGCGCAGCAACGCCTGGTGGTCGCCGGTCTCGACCACGCGGCCATGATGCAGAACATGAATGCGATCCATATCCCGGATGGTCGAAAGCCGGTGGGCGATGACCAGCGAGGTGCGGCTCTGCGTCAGTACATAAATGCCGTCCTGAACCAGCGCTTCGGTTTCTGGATCAATGGCGCTGGTGGCCTCGTCGAGCACCAGCACATCGCCGCCGTGGGTCAGCGCGCGCGCGAAGGAAAGCAACTGCTTTTGACCGGTGGAAAAGTTTGCGCCGCGCTCGCGGATCTCAGTCGCAAAACCCTCGGGCAGGCGCTCGATGAAACCATCCAGCGCAACCGCGCGCGCCGCCGCGAGCACGGACTCATGGCGGAGGTCGCTGCGGCCGAGCGTCAGGTTGTCCTCGACCGTGCCGCTGAACAGAAACACATCCTGCAACACCAGCCCGATGCGACGGTGCAAAAGCTCCTGCGGCATTTCGCGAATGTCCACGCCATCCAGCAGAATGCGCCCCTTTGTGACCTCGTGAAAACGCGCCAGCAGGTTGATGAGTGTTGTCTTGCCCGCGCCGGTGGCTCCCACCACGGCGACCTTCTCGCCGCTGGCGATGCGGAACGAGACGCCGCGCAGCACAAAGTCGTCGCCCGGGTAGGCGAACCACACATCCTGAAACTCGATCTCGCCGCTTGGCCTTCGCATTTCCCCAGTCTTTTGACCGCGCAAAGCCGCTGCCGGAACACCCACCACCTGCACCGTCGGTGCGGGCGCGGGGGCCGGATCGCGGATGGCGGGCGCCGTGTCGAGCAGTTGCAAAATCCGCTCCAGGCTCGCCATGGCAGACTGCATGACCGAGTATTTTTGCGACAGATCGCGCAGCGGCATGAAGAACAGGGTCATCGCGCGCAGGAAGAAAAAGATCATGCCCACCGACACGGAGCCGACGGCTTGCGCAATCACCAGCGCGGTGATCAGACCCGTCGCCACATCCACCACCGAGAACAGCGCCGAGTCGTACCAGATGCTGCGCAGCCAGGCGTCGCGGTGCGCGCCATTAAGAGTTGAAAACGCGCGCTGGTTGCGCGCTTCCCGCGAAAAGAGCTGCACCACTTTCATACCGGTGATGCTCTCCTGAATGGTCGCGTTGAGCCGCGCCAGCAGCACGCGGCTCGCGCGAAACGCCTCGCGCACCTTGAAGCGGAAGATCACCAGCGCCAGCGAGAGCGGCGGCACGATGACGAAAGCCCAGAATGCCAGCCGCGCGTCGAGCCAGAACAGCAACGCCGCGAAGCCGACCATGCGCAGCAGGTCGGTGACCAGCAGCACCAGCCCGGCGCTGAACATCTCGGCAAGATGCTCGACATCGCTGGTGGCGCGCGTGACCAGACGCCCCACCGGATAGTTGTCGAAAAAACCGAGGTGGAGTTTCTGAATGTGCGCAAATACTTCGCGCCGCAGGCTGCGCATCGCCGCCTGTCCGGTGCTGACCATCACCAGCGTCTGGATGTATTCGAGACTCGCGGCGATCAGGTAACCGATGACCATCAGCAGGCCGAACCACCAGAGCACGGGCACGCCGGCGGGCGGCGTCAGCAGCGCGTCGAGCCATTCGAGTTCGCCAACCGTGTCGCGCGGCGGCGGCGCCTCGGCGATGAGACCCCGCTGCTGCAACCCGGGCACGATCTCGCGGTCGAGCCCGGTCATCACGATCCACGAGGGCGCGACCTGCATCGCCCAGAGGGGATACGCGAGCAGCAGGGTGAAGAGCAGCCGTCCCTTGTAAGGGCGCACCCAGCGCCAGAGCCGCGCCAGCAGTGCGCGGTCAATGGCGCGGCCGAGTTCTTCTTCCTCGAGCACGGCGTCGAGGCTGCTCCGGGGCGGCGGGCGGTGACGAGGTTCGGGCGCGCTCACTCGCGCCCACCCGCCACGACGCGCTGCGCGCGCTCGCGCTCGGCCTCCTGATCCCGCGCGAGCCGCGCATAGAGACCACCCGCCGCGATGAGCTGCTCGTGAACGCCGCGCTCGACCACGCGCCCCTCGTCGAGCACGACGATCAGGTCGGCCGCGCGCACCGCCGAAACTCTCGAGGCCACCATCACCACGGTGCGGCCCTCGAACACCTGCCGCAGTTCGCGTTGAATCGCGGCCTCGGTTTCGGCGTCAACGGCAGAGAGCGTGTCGTCGAGAATCAGCACCTTCGGGTCGAGGATGAGGGCGCGCGCCAGCGCCGCGCGCTGCCGTTGCCCGCCCGAGAGTTTGACGCCGCGCTCGCCGACGGGCGTGGCAAAGCCATCCGCAAGTTCCGCGAGGTCGCGGTCGAGCCCGGCGCGCGCGGCGGCGCGGCGCACCGCATTCATCTCGGTCGCGGGCAGGCCATAGGCGATGTTGTCGGCGAGCGACAGCGAGAACAGGAAGGAATCCTGCGGCACCATCGCGATGGCGCGGCGCAGGGTGGCGAGCGGCAGCCGGTTCACATCGTGCCCGTCGAGCCGCACCATGCCATCGTCCACTTCGTAAAGACGCGGAATCAGCGACGCGAGCGTGGTCTTGCCCGCGCCCACCGGGCCGACCACACCGACGACAGAGCCCGCGGGCACGCGAAAGGTTACATCGCGCAGGGCGGCGGGGCGCTGCGCGCCGGTTGCGGGGTACTGAAAGCTGAGATTGCGAAACTCGATCTCGCCGCGCAGCTCCCGCACATCGAGCACATCTTTGCGGTCGGCGATGGTGGGCTCGGTGGCGAGCACTTCTTCGACGCGCTGCATCGAGGCCGTGCCGCGCTGCACCAGGTTGAACATCCAGCCGATCAGAAACAGCGGCATGGTCAACTCCGCGTTGAACAGAAAGAACGCAAAGAACTCGCCGATGCCGAGTTCACCGGCAATCAATTTCGAGCCGCCGATGACAAAGAGCAGCAGCACGCCGATGTTCGGCAGCAAACCGGCGAGCGCGGGCAGGCCGGCCTGCACCCGCACCGCGCGCATCCAGCGCTCGTAGAGTTGCTGGCTCAGCGCGTCGAAGCGGCGCTTGGAAACGGCCTCCATCGCGTAGGCGCGCACAACAGCGACGCCGGTCACATTTTCCTGCAAGTAGTTCGACATATCGGCCAAGCCGACCTGCACCGCCAGGTTGCTCGCATGCATCGGCGGCCCGAGGCTGCGCGCGATGAGAATGAAGATCGGCAGCGGCAGCACCATCCAGAATGTCAGCACCGGGTCCATAATGGTCATCATGGTCAGCGCCACGACGATCATCACCGGCGTCTGCGCCAACTGCAGCAGGCCCACGCCGAGCATCAGCCGGATGGTTGTCAGGTCGTTCACGCAACGGCTCATCAAATCGCCGGTGCGGCGCGTGAAATAAAAAGACTGCGGCAGCCGTTGCAGGTGGGCGAAGAGATCGTCGCGCAACTGAAACTCGATTTCGCGGGCGGCGTTGAAGATGCGCACCCTCGAAAAAAAGCGGAAGAAGGAGCGCAGCAGCGCCACGCCTGCGATCAGCGCGCAGGACCAGAGAACAGCGCGCGCCCCTTCGCCCTCGACCAGCGCCTCCATCGCCCACTGCACGGTTTTGGGAAAGAGCGCAAAGAAGAGCGCATAGACGATGGTGACGACGACGCCGACCAGATAGTCGCGCCGGTTGCGCAACAGGTACGGAACGAGCAAGCGGAACATTCGGCGGCGACCCTCGGCGATGGTCGCGCGATCCTGAACGAAGTCGCTGGCCTCCGTCACCGCTGATACCAGGCCGCGATGCGCGCGCGCGGAACGCCGAGCGCGCGGGCCAGCAGGGCGATGGCGTTGCGCAGCACGGTGCGGAATACGCCGCGCTCGAGGTAGCGACGGGCCGAGCTTCGCACCGACGCCGGCAGAAACACCAGCCGGCCTTGACGCTTCAGCGCCTGAACCAGATCCACATCTTCCATGATCGGCGCCTGCGGCACACCGCCGATGGCGTCGAGCGCCGTGCGGCGCAGGAACAGGGCCTGATCGCCAAAGGGCAGGCGCAGCAGCCGCAGCCTCATGCGCACGCCCCACTCGACGATGCGCAGGGCAGCGCCGGCCTCGTCGAAACGCAACGCGAACGCGCCGCCGACGACATCGGGCGCAGCGAGGGCCTGGCGAATGGCGGCGGCGTAGCCTCCGGGCAGCCTGCTATCGGCGTGCAAAAAGACCAGCAGCGGGCTCTTCGTTGCGGCGACGCCACAGGCGAGTTGCTGCGCGCGCCCCGGCTTTGATGTGCGCACGCGCGCGCCAGCCTCCAGAGCGCGCTGCACGGTCGCGTCGTGGCTGCCGCCGTCCACTACGAGCACTTCGACACCACCGCCTTCCCGGGTCTGCCCACCCAAACGCTCCGCGACATCATCGGCTCTCTCGACCGGGGCCGCGGCCCGGGCGCTTGTGACGGCGGCGGCGATGCGGGCCGCCTCGTTGCGGGCGGGAATCACGACTGCGATCCGCACGGCCCGAAGTCTAGCCAAAACGGAGCTTATGCGCCGAGCCGGACGGGCAGTTCTTTCAGCGCGTTGCTCAGGTTCGAGCGCTGGCGGCGGATGGGGCCGATGCGCTCGATCTGCGCGAAGCGCTGCAGCAGCGCCTCGAAGAAGATGCAGGCCTCGAGACGCGCGAGCTTTGCGCCCACGCAGAAGTGCTCGCCGATGCCGAACGCGAGATGCGGGTTCGGGCGGCGGTGGATGTCGAACACATCGGGGCGCTCAAAGACTTCCTCGTCGCGGTTCGCCGAGCTGTAGAGCATCACCACCCGCTCGCCCTCGCGCAGTTTCTGGCCACGCACGGTCGTGTCGCGCTGGACGGTGCGGCGGAAGTAGTGAAGCGGGGTGATGTAGCGCAGCATCTCCTCGACGGCGCCGGGAATCAGCGCGGGGTCTGCCCGCAGTGTCGCCAGCACTGCGGGGCGTTCGAGCAACTCGTAGAGGCCATACGCCAGCAGCGTGCGCGTGGTTTCGTTGGCGGCGGTGGCGATCTGGTTGAAGAAGTACCCGAAGCCGACTTCGTCCATCTGCACGCCGGGGGCTTCGGCGTTGATGATCGCGGTGATCAGGTCCGTGCCCGCGCCGCCTTTGCGCTCGCGCGCAAGCGCAAAACCGTACGCGCCCATCGCCTCGCCCGCCTTGCGCACTTCAGCGGGCGTGGCCCCGAGTTCCGGATCATCGAAGCCCACATTGCGTTCGGCCCAGTGGCTGAGCTTCGGGCGATCCGCAGGCGGCACATCCATCAACTCGCCGATCACCTCCATCGGCAGCCGCGCGGCCAGGTCGCTCACGACATCCACCTCGCCACGCGCGGCCGCCTCGTCCAGAAGGGAGCGCGTGATGCGGCGGATCGGCGCCGCAAGCTTTGCCACCATCTTCGGCGTGAATGCGGCCAGCACCAGCTTGCGATAGGCCGCGTGGCGGGGCGGATCCATGGACAACATCATCGAGCGGTTGAGGGTCGCGTCCCGGCTGTCCTCGATGATCACCCCGCCGCGCTCCGCCGAGAAGGTCGCCGGGTCCTTCGAAACCGCGACCACATCCGCATAGCGGGTCAGCGCCCAGTAGCCGCGTCCCTCGGGCAACGCCTGAAAGAACACCGGCTGCTCCCGACGCAGCCAGCGAAAGACCTCGTGGGGCGCGCGCTCGATGTAGCCATCGGGGTCGTGGATGTTGATGCTCTCGATATTCATGACGATTCCGTCGCGGAATTCTATCCTGTGCGGGCTGCGGAGGGGAGAGAAAGAAAGGATGGAAGGTTAAAAAATGACCAGCGAAATCAAGCTCGGCATGCAGTTCGGCTACTGGCAGGCCGCGCCGCCGCCGAACTTCGTCGAACTGGCGCAGGAGGGTGAACGGCTCGGCTACGACATCGCCTTCACGGCGGAAGCCTGGGGCTCGGATGTCTTCACCCCGCTCACCTGGATTGCGGCGCACACGAAGCGCATCCGGCTCGGCACCGCAGTGGCGCAATTGTCGGCGCGCACGCCAGCGGCGACTGCGATGCACACCCTCACCCTCGACCACCTGTCGAAGGGGCGGGTCACGCTCGGGCTCGGCGTCTCGGGGCCGCAGGTGGTCGAGGGCTGGTATGGCCAGCCTTTTGCGAAACCGCTGGCGCGCACGCGCGAGTACATCAGCATCATCCGTCAGGTGCTGGCGCGGGGGGCGCCGGTTACGAACCCGGGGCCGCACTACCCGCTGCCCTACCCCGCTGACGCACCGGGTTCCTGGGGGATGGGCAAGCCGCTGCGCCCGATCACGCACCCGCTGCGCGCCGATGTCAAGCTGCTGCTCGGCGCAGAGGGGCCGAAGAATGTGGCGCTCGCCGCCGAACTCTGCGACGGCTGGCTGCCGCTTTACTATTCGCCCTATCGCCCCGAGGTGTATATGGATTCGCTTGCGCGGGCCAAGCCCGGCTTCGAAACGATGGCGACCTGCAGCATCGAGGTCACCGACGACTTGCAGCAGGGCTTCCAGCCTTTGAAGACCATGCTCGCGTTTTACATCGGCGGCATGGGTTCGAGGAAGCGCAACTTTCACAAGGAGTTGATGGCGCGCATGGGCTTCGAGGCGGAGGCGGATAAAATCCAGCAGCTCTTCTTCGAGGGCAAGCGCGCCGAGGCGATAGCGGTCGTGCCGGATCAGTTCTGCGACGAGATTTCGCTGGTCGGCCCGCCGGCGCGCATCCGCGAGCGCCTCGAGGCCTGGCGCGACACACCGGTCACCCACCTGCTCTGCTCCGCGCGCGACAAGGCGCAGTTGCAGCAGATTGCCGAACTCGTGCTTGGCGCCTGACCATGCCGGCGAAGAAGAAGCAACAGAAAGCCAGCGCGCCGAACTACGCGCGCGCGGGGGTTGACCTCGAGCGCGACGAAACTTTTGTCAGCGAAATAAAAGAAATTGCGCGCGGCGCCCAGCGCGCCGAAGTGCTGTCCGGGGTCGGCGGCTTCGCGGGGCTCTTCAAGACGCCCGGGCGCTACCGCGACCCCGTGTTCGTGGCGGGCGCCGACGGCGTCGGCACCAAGCTGAAGCTCGCAGCCGAACTCGGGCGCTACGACACCGTGGGGATGGACTGCGTGGCCATGGTCGTGAACGACCTGATCGTGCAAGGCGCGGAGCCGCTGGTCTTCCTCGACTACCTGGCCATGGGCGCGTTCGACAAGAGCGCTGCGACGGAAGCCCTGCGCGGCGTCGCCGAGGGTTGCCGGCGCGCGGGCTGCGCACTGCTCGGCGGCGAGACCGCAAGCATGCCCGGCTTGTACCAGAGCGGTGACCTCGAACTGGTGGGCTTCGGCGTCGGCGTGGTCGAGCGCGAGCAGGTGATTGACGGCTCGAGCATCGCCCGGGGCGATGTGCTGATCGGCCTGGCCTCGAGTGGCCTGCACGCCAACGGCTTCTCACTGGTGCGCCGGGTGCTCGAAACGGGCATCGCAGCCAGCCGCTTCACACTCGATGACACGCCGCCGAACTTCAAGACCTCACTCGCTGGCGTTGTGCTCACACCGACCCGCATCTATGTGAAGACGGTCCTGAACCTGATGCGCAGCTTCGATCTGAAGAGCGTCATTCACATTACGGGGGGCGGTTTCGAGGGCAACATTCCGCGCGTGCTGCCGCGCGGCGTGCGCGCGCGCATTGACCCGAGCGCGTGGCCCCGGCCGCCGATCTTCGACTTTCTGGCCAGGCACGGCGAGATCGCCGAAACCGAGATGCGCCGCGTCTTCAACTGCGGCATCGGTCTGGTGCTCGTCGTGCACCGCTCCGTAGCCGAGGAAGTGCTGCAACAGCTTCAGGCCATCGGCGAGCGCGGCTACCGGATCGGCTGCATCGAGGCGCGCAGCCGTGACGCGGCGGCGCTGGTCTTCGACCCCGACGTCCCGGCGGGCGGCGCAGACAACGCGGGCGGCGCAGGCGGCTGATGGCGCGCAAGCTCCCCGGCAGTCTGCATCTTCGCGCAAAGCGCTGGGATGTGGTGGTGCTCGGCAGCGCGCTGCCGGGACTCGTCGCCGCGGTGCGCCTGGCCATGGCCGGTCTGCGCGTGCTGCTCGTGGAAGAGGAAGTGGCCGCGCGCAGCACCGGTCGCCTGCGCGACCCCTTCTTTCTGCCCACCGGCCCGGTGCTTCAGCACTGCCTCGGCGCCCTCGGTGTGCGCGCGATGGACCAGCGTCTGGTCGCGCAGGATGCCTCCTCTTATCAAGTTGTGCTGCCGGAAGCGCGCGTCGAGATCAACGGACAGGCGCTCACCGCCGAGGATCTCGCAACCTGGCGACTCGCGGAGCCCGACGCGGCGACGGCCCTGCTGCGCGAGTTGTTCGAGGCCGCGCGCAGCGAGGGTGAGGCCCTGCTCAACCCGGGGCTCCTGCGCGCCAGCGAGGCGCCGGTGAGCCGGGAAGCGACGGGCGCGCCGGGCGCCGGGCAACGCGGCCTGCCCCGGGCGGTGCAGAACGCGCGCGGCGGCCTGGCCCGCTTCTTCGAGGCGCAGTGGCGTGCGTGCGCAAGCGGCGCGGGCGAGCGCCCGACATCCGAAGCCTGCGCGCGGCTGCTCGGCAGCGCGCTCAGCGGTGGTCTGCGTTTCATCGAGGCGGGCAGTTCGCTGCGTCAACTGTTGATGCAGCGACTCGAAGCGCTGCACGGCGAAGTGCGCGCGCACGAGGGCGCTTTCGAGTTCACCGAAAAGGGGGCGCCGGGCATCGTGCTGGGCGGGCCACGGGAGAGCATCTGCCTCGGGCGCGCGCTGGTCCTGAACGCGCCCGCCGAGCGCTTGCGCGCAGCCTGCGAGGCATCGGGACACGGCGTTCCGCCCTTTCTCGAAGCCGCGCGAACACCGGCGCCGGCGCGACGCGTGGCGTTGCAACTGCAGGCGCCACACAAGACCCTGCCGGAGCCGCTTGCGCCGCGCGCACTCTGGTGGCCCGACCGCGGTGATGTGCCGAACCCGGTCGAGATCGCGCGTCACCCTTCGACCCGTGGCGGCGAATTCGAGGAACTGGTGCTGGCGAGTACCTTTGTGGCGGGCGACACGCCGGACAAAGAACTCGTGGCGCGCTTGCTCGAAGCCGCCGGGGAAATCCTGCCCCTCGACGGCGCCACCCGCAGCGCCGAGCTTCACGAGCGTCCGCTGTGGGACGACGATGCGAGCCGGTGTGATCCCGGGCGGGGGGAGGGCTGGCCGAACCCCGTCGAAATCCGCGCCGACAACCGGCGTGGATTTTTCTATCACCTGCCCCGCAGCGCCGTCGCCGGCCTCGGCGCCGAGGGTGAGTTGCTGCTCGGCATCACCGCCAGCGACGCCATCCGCCAGAAGCTGCGCTGACCGAGGGTGCGGAAGCATCCCGCGACCGCCACCCTCACCCGGCGACGGGGTGAGGGTGGTGGCGGCGATATAGTCCCCGATGTCAATCGTCCGCCAGCCCGCCGTCACCCGGAGGAGCGCAGCATGACCGAGCCGTCGCGCAGCGGCAGCAGCGTTCGCGTCTTTGCCAGACTGCTGCGCTACCTGCGCCCGTACATCGGCCTGCTGGTGCTGGCAATACTCCTTTCGAGTGTGTATGCGGGCGCGCGCACCGTGCGCTCGTATCTGGTCAAGCCGCTCTGGGACGAGCTGGCCGAGGAGCAACTGCGGAGTGGCCACGAAACCAGCCTCGGCGACTGGTTCGACGCCGTGCTGAACCGGGACGACGACGCGCCCGGCGACACCGATGCGCTGGCGGCCCCGGCTGCGCCAGACGACGAATTGCTCGCTGGCCGGGTGCGGGAGTCGTTGCCGAAGTTGCTGCTGGCCGTGGCGCTGGTGCTGCTGCTGCTGCCGGTCTCTTACCTCGGTCAGGTGTACATCTCGCAGTACACGATGGGCCGGGTGCTGGTGGACATTCAGCAGCAGCTTGCGGCGAAGTTGCTGGCGCTGCCGCTCGGCTTTCATCATCACGCGAGCCGGGGCGAAACCATGAGCAGGGTGAACAACGACGCCGCGCTGGCGCACCGCTCGCTGCAGCTTCTGTTCTCGGATCTGGCGCAGGCGGCGGTGCTGCTGCTCATCGGCATCAGCTTTCTGTTCCTCATCTCCTGGCAACTGACGCTGGCCGTCGCTGTGGTCGCGCCCGCCATCCCCATCATCACCAACTACTTTGGTCGTCGCATCAGCCACAACGCATTGCAAAGACAGGAAAGCCAGGGCGGAATGATGCACCGCCTGCAGCAGATACTGAGCGGCGTCAAAGTGATCAAGGTTTTCGGCGCGCAGCAAAGCGAGGAGGAAGCCTTCGGCCGTGAGAACCGGCGCTACTTCCGCCGCAACCTTAAAGTGGTCTGGTATCAGGCGCTGGCGCGCGCCTTCGTCGAGGGCGTGAACAACAGCGCTGGCGTGCTGCTGATTCTGCTCGGCATCCCGCTGGTGCTGAGCGGCGCCTTCGGCTTGAACTTCGGCAGCCTGTTCGCCTTCGTGCTGGTGATGCAGGGCTCCTGCTACCGGGGCTGGAAAGAGTTGGTGCGCGCGTGGACAGCGTTGCAGGAATCAACACCCTCGGCGAAGCGCTTTTTCGAACTGCTCGACACCGCGCCGGAGAGCGACGACGGCGAAATCGTGCTCGATGACTTGCAGCGCGGCATCCGCTTCCAGAAGGTCAGCTTTTCCTACGGGCGCGAAGCCGTGCTGCGGGATGTGTCCCTCGATGTCGCCGCTGGCGAAGTGGTGGCCATCGTCGGGCGAACCGGCAGCGGCAAGACCACGCTGGCCGACCTGCTGCTGCGCTTTTACGACCCGGACGAAGGCGCAATCGAAGTGAACGGCGTGGATCTGCGGCGGGTGCGGCGGGAAAGCTGGCTTGCGCAAACGGCGGTGGTGACGCAGGAGCCCTTTCTGTTCAGCGGCACCATCCGTGAGAACATCCGCTACGGCCGACCGGAGGCAACGGACGAGGATGTGCGCGCCGCCGCGCGTGCCGCGCATGTGGACGAGTTCGCCCGGCGCCTGCCCGCTGGCCTCGACACCGATGTCGGCGAGGCCGGGCTTGCGCTTTCGGGCGGGCAGCGGCAGCGCATCACCATCGCGCGCGCCATCCTGCGCAACCCGCGCGTGCTGCTGCTCGACGAGGCCACCAGTTCGCTCGACGCCGAGAGCGAGCGCTATGTGCAGCAGGCCATCGAGCAGTTGCTGGCGGGGCGCACGGTGTTCATCATCACCCACCGGCTGAAAGCCATTCAACACGCCGACAAAATTCTGGTGCTCGAAAACGGCGCCGTGGCCCAGGTGGGGCG
>JAHRAN010000036.1 GCA_020027245.1 Myxococcota bacterium | reverse complement strand
GGGCGGCTGCTTCTGGTCGCGCCAACCGGCGGCGGCAAGAGCCTCAGCTACCAGCTCCCGGCCACCCTGCTGCCCGGTACCACGCTGGTCGTGTCGCCGCTGATCTCGCTGATGCACGATCAGGTGGATGCGCTGGCCGCGCGCGGCGTCGCCGCCACCTATCTGGCCTCGACCCTGCCCGCCGATGAACTCGGCCAGCGCATGGCGGCGCTCGAGCGGGGTGCGTTCCAACTCGTCTATGCCGCGCCCGAGCGGCTCGTGGCGGGCGGCCTGCGCGCGCTGTTGCAGCGCATCGAGTGTCCGCTCATCGCCATAGACGAAGCCCACTGCATCAGCGCCTGGGGGCACGACTTCCGCCCCGAATATCTGGCCCTGGGTGATGTGATCAAAGCGCTGCCCAAAGCACGGGTGCTCGCCTGCACCGCCACCGCAACGCCGGTGGTGCGCGACGAAATTCTGGCGCAACTCGGACTCGACCCCGAAACGCCGCAGATCGTTCGCGGCTTTGCGCGCCCCAACCTGGCGCTGCGCGCCCTCGAGGTGCGGGGCGGCAAAGAAGCAAAGAACGCGGTGGACGCGCTGCTCGACGAAGCGCTCGGTGGCGCAAAGGGCGTGAAACCCCGGGGCGCGGCCATCGTCTATGCGCCGACGCGCCGCGCGACCGAAGCGGAGGCCCTGCGCCTCGGCGCGCTGGGCTTCCGCGCCGCCGGTTATCACGCGGGGCTTTCGGGCGCGCAGCGCGAAGCCGTGAGCCGCGACTTCGCCTCCGGCGCGCTCGACCTGGTGGTGGCGACCAACGCCTTCGGCATGGGCATTGACCGCGCCGATGTGCGCGCCGTGGTGCATCTCGCGCCGCCCGGCTCGATCGAGGCCTACTACCAGGAGGTGGGGCGCGCGGGACGCGACGGCGCGCCAGCGCTCGGGCTGATGCTCCTCTCACCGGGCGATCTGGCGCAGCGGCGCGCGCTGCTCGAGCGCGACGCCGAGAGCGAGTCCGCCAACCCGGAGTTGCTGCGCCACCGCTGGGGGCAGTTCCTCGAACTGATGCGCTGGGCCGAGGGGGGAAGCTGCCGGCACGACTCTATCCTGCGCTACTTCGGCGACGACGCGGAAACGCTGGCCGGCTGCGGCCACTGCGATGTCTGCAGCGCGCTCGATGCGCGGGGCGACGGGCACGACCCGGAGCAGGTGACGCTGATCGTGCGCAAGGCGCTGTCCGCCGTCGCGCGCATTCACGGGCGCTTCGGGCTGACGGCGGGCGTGAGCCTGCTGCGCGGCAAAGCGGACGCCCGCCTCGAACGCAGCGGCTTGCACCGCACTCCTACCTTCGGCGCGCTGTCCGAATACGAGGAGCACTGGCTCGCGCGCCTGCTGCGCCGCTGCGTGGTGGCGGGCTTCGTCGAACTCGGCGGCGGCGAGCGCCCGACGGTCACGCTGACGCCGACCGGCCGCGCCGTGATGCGAGGCGAGCAGCCAGCGCGCCTGCTTTTGCCCGGGGCGCTGACGCGCCCCGCCATCCCCGTTGACCGCCCCGAGCGGCTGTCGGAATCTGCTGCGGGCGGCGGGGCGCGGTCAGAAGGCGGGGCGCTGTCTGACGTCGAGCGTTTGCTCTTCGATGCGCTGCGCAAGTACCGGCTCGAACGGTCGCGTGCGGAAGGCGTGCCGCCCTATGTGGTCGCAAGCGACCGCACTTTGCGCGAAATCGCACAGCAACGCCCCGGCAGCGAGGCGGAGCTGGAGCAGGTCCACGGCATCGGCCCCAGCAAGCGCAAACGCTACGGCGCCGGCCTGCTCGAAATCGTCCGCCGCCAGCCTTAAGAACCCTCTCCCCGGCGGCGGGCTTTATGGCCCGCCGCCCCTCTCCCGGAGGGAGAGGGGAACCGGAGAGAAACCAACCGTCGCCCCATTAAGGTTCGGGGCGGTCAAAAGGCTGGGACGGGGTGCGAAGCACCCCGGTCAGCCGCTCGGGGCGGTCAAAAGGTGGGGCGGGGTGCGAAACACCCCGGGTGCGCATGGCTGCGATCCTCCCGCGCGCGCCGTTTGTGCCGGGCAGCGCATACGCAAGAATAGATGGTTAAATAAGACCTGCATGAGCGACGACCCCATCCAGAAGATTCGCAGCGCTGCGGCCTGGGCCGAGTTCTGCGATGTGCTGAAGCAGGCGGGCGCGGTGCTGCTGCGCGAGGACATCGGCGCCAGCGACTTCGAGCGCGCCGAGGGGCACCGCTACCTGACGCGGCTGCTCCGGGCTGGCTTCGAGTCTTTTGCCGAGCATCCGGGGCCGCTGCACCCCGAGTTCCGCACGCTGCCCCGGCTCGTCAAGATGGGGCTCGACAACCCGGACAACTACTACCTGTCGGCTTCGGTGAGCGGGCGGCGGCGCTACCGCATCCGGGGCCGGCGCGGCACGATCCACTACCTCTCCTTCGCCGCGCAGAGCCAGAACTTCGCCGCGCGCGAGCGCATCACCGGCGGCGCCGGGCATCTGAATGACGCCGAGCTCGCGCTCAGCGACGACGGCGCGTTCGAAATCATCGCGAGCCTCGAAAAACCCGATGGGGTTGATGGCCAAGCGGGCGCGCGGCGGAACTGGCTGCCGCTGGCAGCCGACACCACGCAGATTCTGGTGCGGCAGACCTACCTCGACCGGGAGCGGGAGCAGCCGGTGTCGCTCGACATCGAGTGTCTCGACGCCGAGGGGCCGCCGGCGCCGCTCGACCCGGCGCGCGTGACCGGCCAACTGCTCGGCGCGGCCCACTACGCCATCGGCTGCGCCAACTGGTTCGCCGACTGGGTGCTCGGCTTCGATGCGAAGGGCGGCGGCGTGAACCGCTTCCACCTGCCCGGGGCGGAGAACCACCGGCTGCTCGGCGGCGACCCGAACATCGTCATCCCCCTCGGGCGCTTCGAACTCGCAGCGGACGAAGCGCTGCTGATCGAAGTGAAGCCGCCGCGCTGCGACTACTGGAATGTGCAACTCGCCAACATCTGGGCCGAGTCCCTGGACGCCCGTGGCCGGCAGACGCACCTGAACTGCGGCAGCGCGCAACTCGAAGCCGACGGGCGGGTGCGCATCATCGTCGCGCACGAAGACCCCGGCCACCCGAACTGGCTCGATACCGCCGGCCACAGCCGGGGCATCATGGGCTTCCGCTGGGTGCGGGCGGACGCCCACCCGCTGCCCGAAACCCGGCTGCTGCACCAAGGCGAACGCAAAGTCGAGGGGCTTTAAGCGCCCCTCCCCAGCCTTTTGACCGCGCCGAGGGTGGCGTGGCGGCTCCGGATTAGAACTCGAAGCTCAGGTCTATGCCGTAGGTGGCGGG
>JAHRAN010000021.1 GCA_020027245.1 Myxococcota bacterium | reverse complement strand
GAGACCCCGCCACGCCGCTCGGCGACCAGGGCGGCAACCGCCAACTGCGCCGCCAGAGCCGCGCGCGGGCGCGAGCGCAGGCCCGGAACAAGCGCAAGAGCGCCCGAAAGGCGCGCCGCAAGGGGCGGCGGGGGAAGTAGATCCGGGGGCGCCTACGCGCCCCCGGCACGCTTTTTGACCGCGCCGAGCCGCTGCCGGAACCTGGCGACGACGAGGCTGCGACAGTGGCGGGGGTCGAAGCGGCGGCGACGGGCTTTATGGCCCGTCGCCCACCCTCACCCGGCGGCGGGCTACAAGGCCCGCCGCATCCCTCTCCCTTACAGGGAGAGGGGTTAGGGGTGAGGGTGGCGGTGCCGCCGCTTCGACTCCTTGCCGCTGCCGGACTGGATTCCCGCATGGGCAGGAATGACGAAGGTGCGGACATAGGCAATAACGGAGGCAGCAAGCGGTTCGATACAAAGCGCCGGTCGCGTCAGCGACCGGCGCACCAGGCAGGCGCGCCAGCGCCAACCATGTTGTCAACTGGCCGCGCCAAAGGCGCGGCCCAAGGCGGGCGCGTCTACCCAAAAGCCACTCTATGAGCCGCTTCCGACAGCGGCTTTGCGCGGTCAACGGGAGTGGCGGGGTGCGGAGCACCCCGGTCAGCCGCTCGGGGCGGTCAACGGGGTGGTCGGGGTGCGACAGCACCGTGGTCTGGCGACGGCGCCCGGTCGGGCAGGGCGCTGATGCGGACCGTGCGCAGCAGCACCGGCAGGTAGTGGCTGCGCGAAGTGGGGCGCTCGAAGCGGCCGTGCAGCCAGAGCACGGTGTCGAGGTTTCCGAGTGCGCTCACCTCGACCCGCGCGTCGGCCATCAGCGCTTGCACGCGGCGCACATCCAGCAGCGCGGGGGGCGAAGCGTCAGACGCCGCCGCCGCGCTCCCGGTTTCGGTTTCGGAATCGGCGCGCAGACACAGCGGCGCTTCGAGCACGAGCACAAACTCGCGCTGCGCCCGGTCGCCACGGTGAATCGAATGGAAGTTCGGCGGGCCGGGGAAGGTTTCGAGGGTCAACAGGCCCTGCAGCGAAACCGCGCCCTGCGACCAGCGCTGACACTCGTCGGACGCCGCAGCCGTGGCGGGCAGCAGCAGGAGCAGCAGCGCGCAGATACGAAGGCCAGGCATGATGCGGACGGTGGCGACGGGCTGCTCTCAGGCCTGCAGGTGGCGCGCGTGCTTCAGCGCCTCGATGCGCGCTTCGAGGGGAGGGTGCGACAACATCAGCCGCCGCCAGCCATGCACTTCGCCGCCGTTCACGCCGTATGCGGCGAGGCTCTCGGGCAGCGGCTCGGCCGGCCCGCGCTTCAGACGCTCGAGGGCGGCGATCATGTTGGGCGCTCCCGCAAGACGCGCGGCGCCGGCGTCGGCCCGGAACTCGCGGCGCCGCGAGAACCACATCACGACGAAGCTCGCCAGAATGCCGAACGCAATCTGCGCGATGATCGAGGTCACGAAGTAGCCGATGCCGAGGCCGCGCTCGTTCTTCAGCACCAGACGATCCACCAGATAGCCGACCACGCGCGACAGGAAAATGACAAAGGTGTTGAGCACGCCCTGGAGCAGCGCCATCGTGACCATGTCGCCATTGGCGATGTGGCTCACTTCGTGCGCCAGCACGCCGTCCACCTCGTCGCGGGTCATGCTCTTCAGCAGCCCCGTGGAAACGGCGACCAGCGCGTTGTTGCGGCGCGCGCCGGTGGCGAAGGCGTTGGGCGTTGCATCCTCGTAGAGCGCGACTTCGGGCGCGCCGATGCCGGCGGCGTCGGCGTGCCGCGCCACCGTCTGAAGCAACCACTGATGGCGCGGGTCGCTGCCCGGTTCGATCACCACGGCCCCGACCGCGCGCTTGGCCATCCACTTGGACAGCGCCAGCGAGACGAAGGCGCCGCTCATGCCGAACACGGCCGAAAAGACCAGCAGCGCGCGCAGATTCAGATCCACGCCGCCCGTCGCCAGAATGCTCTCGACGCCGAGCAGTTGCAGCACCACGCCGGCGACGACGAGCACGGCCAGGTTGGTGAGCAGGAACAGGCCGATGCGCTTCATTGGAACCTCCCGCGCCCGGGGTGCCTTAAGCCACCCCGCCCAGCCTTTTGACCGCGCCGAGCCGCTGCCGGACTGGATTCCCGCCTTCGCGGGAGTCATTCCCGCACAGGCGGGGATGACGGAGTGGGACGGGCGCAGCCCAAAGTTTCGCCGGACTGCGCTCGACGCGCAACCGCCGGCGGCGCGCGGCGCGGAAGCCCGTTAGCCTGCACGGCTCTATTGCTTCGAGGCCCGTCATTCACGCCACCACGCCCACCACCGCCGCCCCCGCAGCGCCCGCTGACGCCGCCGACGCCGCCAGCGCCGCCAGCGCAAGCTCGCCCGACCTGCATCGGGTGACGCTCGGGGAGCGCGAGATCATCATCATCGGCACCGCGCACATCTCGAAGGAATCGGCCGAGTTGGTGCGCCGGGTGATCGAGACGCAGGGGGCGGATGGCGTCTGCATCGAACTCGACGAGCAACGCTACCGCGCACTCGCCGAGCCGCAGCACTTCGAGGGCCTCGACCTGCGCGAAGTGTTGCGCAACCGCCAACTGGCGACGCTGGCGCTGCAGCTCGTGCTCTCCGCCTATCAACGCGCACTCGGTTTGAAACTCGGCGTGCGACCGGGAGCAGAGTTTCTCGAAGCCGCAAACGCCGCCACCGCCTGCGGCATCCCGCTGCATCTCTGCGACCGCGATGTCCATGTAACGCTGCGCCGCGCCGCGCAGGCCCTCGGTTTCTGGAAAAAGCTGCTGCTCTTCTCGACGCTGATCGCAAGCCTCTTCGAGCGCCCGAAACTCGACGAAGACGCGCTGCGCCAGCTTCGCCAGAGCGATGTGCTCTCGAACCTGCTGAGCGAACTCGGCCGGACTTTCCCGGGGATCAAACGGGTGCTGATTGACGAGCGCGACACCTTTCTGGCGGAGCAGATCCGCCGCGCGCCGGGCGCGCGTCTGATCGCCGTGGTCGGCGCCGGTCATGTGCCGGGGCTCGTCGAAAAACTGCAAAGCGCCGAGGCGCCGCCGGAACTCGAAGCGCTGCTCGAAACGCCGCCGCCTTCGCCACGCTTGCGCCTTTTCGGCTGGGCCATCCCGGCGTTGATCATCGCCGGGCTCGTCGCCATCGGCCTGCGTCAGGGGCTCGATGTGGCGGGACAGAACCTGCTGTTCTGGATTCTCGCAAACGGCGTGCCGGCGGCGCTCGGCACGGCGCTCGCGCTCGGCCACCCGCTGACGGTCATCGCCGCCTTCGCCGCCGCGCCGCTCACGAGCCTGACCCCGGTGATCGGCGTCGGCTATGTCACCGGCTTTCTGCAAGCCTGGCTTGTGCCGCCCCGGGTGCGCGAGTTCAGGAGCGCGCCCGAAGATCTGCGCCGGCTTTCGGGGCTGTGGCGCAACCGCCTGCTGCGGCTGCTTCTGGTCTTCGTGCTCAGCACCCTCGGCAGCCTGCTCGGCACCGCCCTCGGCGGCGCAACCATCTGGGGCAACGCCCTCGCCGGTTGATTCTTCGCCGAACAACGCGAAAATTAAATCAGGGGGGAATTAACCGTGGAAAATTTAAATGGGTTTGTTGCGCTCGCCGCCGTCGGCCTGCTTTTGCTCTGCGTCGTGCTGCTCGTGCTGCTGCTGCAGCGCAGCCGGCAGGGGCCGTCGGACACGCTGACGCAGCGCTTCGACGAACTGCAGCGCGCGGTGGAGCGCTCGGATCAGATGCTGCGCGAGGAGATGGAGCGCAACCGCAAGGAAAACGCCCTGCAGACGCAGCAGTTTCGCGAGGAAGTCGGCGGCAGCGTGCGCGCCGTCGGCGAAAATGTGGACAAGCGCCTCGAGCTGCTGCGCGACACCGTCGAGCAGCGGCTGCGCAACATCCAGAAGGAAAATCAGCAGAAACTCGACGAGATGCGCGCCACGGTGGACGAGAAACTTCAGAGCAACCTGGAAAAGCGTCTCAACGAGTCATTCAAGCAGGTCAGCGAGCGCCTCGAAGCGGTGCACAAGGGGCTTGGCGAAATGCAGACCCTTGCGGGCAGCGTCGGTGACCTGAAGCGCGTGCTCACGAATGTGAAGAGCCGTGGCGCCTTCGGCGAGACGCAACTCGAAGCGCTGCTCGAACAAACCCTCGCCAGCAGCCAGTGGAGCCGGCAGGTTCAACTGAAGCCCGGCTCTGCGCAGCGGGTGGACTTCGCCATCCGCATGCCCGGCGCCGAGGCCGACGACGGCGAACCCTGCTGGCTGCCGATTGACTCCAAGTTCCCGCGCGAAGATTTCGAGCGCCTGCTCGATGCGAACGCGCGCGGCGACCACGAGGCCGAGCAGGAAGCCGGGCGCGCGCTCGAACAGCGGGTGATCAGCGAGGCGCGCTCCGTGCGCGACAAGTATTTGCACCCGCCCGTCACCACCAACTTCGCGCTGATCTTTCTGCCAGTCGAGGGTTTGTACGCCGAGGTGTTGCGCCGGCCCGGCTTGGTGGAGCGCCTGCAGCGCGACTTTCAGATCACCCTCGCCGGCCCGACCACGCTGCTCGCGCTTTTGAACTCGCTGCAGATGGGCTTTCGCACGCTGGCGATCCAGAAGCGCTCGGCCGAGGTCTGGAAACTGCTCGCCGCCGTGAAGGCCGAGTTCGGCAAGTTCGGCGGCATCCTCGACAAGGTGGACAAGAAACTGAAGGAAGCATCGAACACGATCGGCAAGGCGTCGAGCAAGAGCCGCAACATCGAGCGCAAACTGCGCGGGTTCGAGGCGCTGCCGGAGAGCGAAGCCACGCGCCTGCTGATGATCGAAGACGGAGAAGCGGAAGGCGAAAGCGAGGCGGACTGAGCGGTGGGCTTCAGAGCCCGCGCCCCTCTCCCGGAGGGAGAGGGGAATTAACCAAGCGCGAACGGGCAACGGTTTGCTCCCTCTCCCTTTGGGAGAGGGCCGGGGAGAGGGCACTTAAGGTTTGAGGCGGTCGCGTCAGCGACCGCCGGGCCCCTCGAGCACGCCCGCTTCGAAAAGGCGCGCGATCTCCGCGTCGGAAAGTCCCAGCAACTCTTTTGCAATGGCCTGCGTGTGCTCACCGAGTTGCGGCGCGCGCCGGGTCACCACCGGCGCCATGCCGCTCGCGCGAAAGCAGGGCCCCTCGAGATCGAAGCGCGCCAACAAGTCTGGCTGGTGAATCGGCTGACCATACTCCCAGGCCTTGAAGTGCGGATCGTCGAGCTGGTCGCCGCCCGTCAGCATCGGAGCGCAGGGTACGCCGTGCGCCTGAAGCAGGTGCGCGATTTCATAGCGGTCGCGCGTGCGGGTCCAGGCGCCGAGCGCCGCGTCGAGTTCATCCTGCGCGTTGATGCGACCTTCCGCCCGGTCGCAGGCCGGAGCCTCTGCCCACGAAGGTTCGCCCAGCGCCTGCCGCAGGCGACGCCAGTCGTCATCGTCGCGCACCGTAATCACGCACCACTTTTCCTCGCCCGCGCAGGGGTAAGCGCCCCAGGGCGCGCCGCGCTCGCTTCGGTTGCCACGCGCGCGGACGCTGCCCGGCGCGAGCCCCTCCTTCAGCAGCAGGTCGCCCAGCACGCCGGTCACGGTTTCGATCTGCGCCACCTCGGCGTGCCCGCCGACACCGCTTCGCTGCCTACGGATCAGGGTCGCCATCACCAGCAGCGCGGAGACGCGACCGGCCAGATGGTCGGGAAAGATGGCGGCGCAACCCGCCGGCTCTTCCTCGTCGGCGTAGTTCCACAAATGCGTCAGACCACCGAGGGGTTGGGTCGAGGGGCCATAACCGATCCACTTCGACCAGACGCCGCGCGAGCCGAGCAGTTGCGAGGACAGCATCACCAGACGCGGGTTCAACTCGCGCAGCTTTGCAAAACCGAGGCCCAGCTCTTCCATCGTGCCGGTGGAATTGTTTTCGATCACCACGTCTGAGTGCTTCAGCAATTCGTACAGCAGCGAAAGCCCCTCGGCGGTCTTCGCGTTCACGCCGAAGCTCTGCTTTGTGCGGCTCGAGCTGGCGAAGGCGGGCGACATCTCGCTGCCGGTCACGGTGCGGATGAAATCCGGGTAGCTGCGCGACTCGACCTTGATGACCTCGGCGCCGTAGTCGGCGAGCAGCCGGCCACACTCGACGCCGACGCCGCCGATGCCGAAGTCGAGCACGCGCAAGCCGGCAAGCGGCGCCGACCGGGGTGCTGACGCACCCCGCCACGCCCGTTGACCGCGCCGAGCCGCTGCCGGAAGGGCAGACGCCGTCCTCCGCTCAGTCCGCGTCGGTGAAGCCAGCACTTGCTCCGTATCGCCGCCAAGAGCGGGTGCGCCCCGCCGCGGGCCGAGGCGCACGCCGTCGAGTTCAAAGAAACCCGAGGGTGCGGGGCCCGTCACGCCGTCTGCAACTTCGAGCTCGGCAAAGGTACCGCGCGAGCGCAAATGTTTGTTCGCCAGCACTTCCCCCGGCTTGAGCACCGGCGTGCAGACGATGCCCCGTCGCTGCGCCTCGGCTGCAGCCGTCTGCATCTCGAGCGCTGCGAAGTGCGGCGCATACAGGGCGTTCAGCACATCCGCGTTGACCAGACGGTTGATGAACTGCTCCCAGTGCGGGTCGGCAAAAGCCTCGGGACGACCGAGCCACTCCCACATCGCGCGCCACTGCCGCGCCGAGAGCACGATCAGCCGCACGTAACCATCCTTGCAGCGGTAGAGCGGGTAGAGGAGCGTCGAGCCGTTGCGCAACTCTTCGTAGGGCGCGTCCGCGGCGCGGCTGATGCTCGCGTTGGAGTATGACCAGTCGGTAGTTTGCGCCACGCCGAGCAGCGCCGAGAAATCAATTTGCTGACCGGCGCCGGTTTCGCGCCGTTGATAGAGCGCGAGCAGCGTCGCAAACGCGGCCACGATGGAGGCGGAATCCCAGGCGAGCGGCACGGGCGGAAGCAACGGCTCGCGGTCGCGGCGGCCCGCCTTGGACATCATGCCGCCCATGGCTTCGAGCACCGCGTCCGTCGCCACCCAGTCTCGACAGGGGCCGAAGCCGCCAAAGTCGCTGAAGCGGGTGAGGACGAGATGCGGGTGGCGCGCGAGCAACGGTTCGGCGCCGAGGTCCAGCGCTTCGAGATGACCGGGCGCGAAGCTTTCGATCAGCACATCGGCGCCCGCGAGCAGCGTGTGCAAGTGCGCGCGCCCGTCTGCGCTCTCGAGGTCGAGCACGATGCCGCGCTTGCCGGCGTTGCGGGTGGCGAAGTAGAGGCTGTGGCGCGCATGCAGCGGCGGCAAGCCACGCGAGCGCGCACCACCGGGCGGCTCGACGCGAATGACATCGGCGCCGAGGTCGGCGAGCAGGCGACCGATCAACTCGCCCCGCTCGTCAGCCAGATCCACCACCTGAAACCCCGAAAGGGGCCGCTCACTCATCCCGTCTTCCTCCGAAGGTGGAAGAGTTTAGCTGCGACCGCGCAAAGTGGCTGGCGGAGGGATCAATGGCTGCCGGGGTGCTTCGCACCCCGCCCCACCTTTTGACCGCCCCGAGCGGCTGACCGGGGTGCTTCGCACCCCGTCCCAGCCTTTTGACCGCCCCGAGCGGCTGCCGGAAAGGGCGCCGGTCGCTGACGCGCCCGGTGCTTCGTGTCGCTACTGGCTGCCACCTCGTCATTGCCTGCACCCGCACCTCTGCGAAGGCGGGAAGCCGGTTCGGTTGCGGCTTGGGGTGGTTGCGGCAGTGGCGGTGGAAGATTGCGCGCGGCCGCCACCCTCACCCGGCGACGGGCTACAAGGCCCGTCGCATCCCTCTCCCTTACAGGGAGAGGGTTAAGATGAGATGAAGCGGCGCCGCTTAATTAAGGCTTGGTTCCCCTCTTTTCCGGTTCCCCTCTCCCTATGAGGGAGAGGGGGTAGGGGTGAGGGTGGCGGCACCGAACAATTAATGGGGCGGTGGGTGCCTCTTGTCCCCCTCTCCCCCCGGGAGAGGGGTCAGGGGAGAGGGTTCTTAAGGTGTGGCGGGCGAAGCCCGCCGTCGGCGTCAGTCGTACACCACGCGGAAGCCGATGGCTTCGGAGCGGTGGTTCAGGGGCACCGGGCGGCCGAAGGCGCTTTGTGCGGTGGCGGGGCCGGGCAGGAGCCAGTTGCCGCCCTGCACCCAGGCGGCGAAGTCGCCCCGCTCCGTGCTGATCGAAAGTGTCCACTCCGACACATTGCCAGCCAGGTCGTGCACGCCGTGTGCGCTCGTGTCACGCGCTGCCTCGGCGCAGGGGCGCGGCCCCGGCTCGGGCCCGTCGCCGGTGGCGGCGGCGCCCGCCTCATAGGCATCACCCCAGGGATAGGGGTTCGCGTCCGGCCCCGCGGCCAGAAGTTGCCACTCCTCGACGCGGGGCAGGCGCCCGCCGGCCCAGCGCGCGAAGGCGTCGGCAGCCCACCAGTTGACGCCGCTCACCGGCAGGCCGGGTCGCTCGAGTTGGTGCGCCCAGTTCTGCGGCGTGTAGTTCTGCGAGCGGGGCTCGTGCTCGTTGGCGAAAAGACCAAGCCGCACCAGCGGGTCGCGCAGGAACACCTGGTAATCGCTGCGGCTGACCTCGCAGCGCGCGGCCTCGATGCGGCGCCACGCCGGCGCGCGGCGGGAATCGCCGAGCAGTCTGCGCGCGTCACGCTGCTGCGCCTGAGGCAGGAGCAGCGCGACACGCGCCAGCCGCAAATCCCGGGGTAGACCGAGCGGGTATTCGCCCGCCGGGATTTCCAGCGCGGTGACGGTCGCACCCCAGGGCAACTGCGCACCCGGCGGCGCGTCATAGACGCAGCGAAAACCCAGATGATGACTGCGCGTCTCGGCTTCGACTTCGATCCAGCCGGCGGCGAGCGCGTAGAGCGCGCGCGCCGTTGCCCGCAGCGCGGGCGCGCCGTGCGCAGCGGGCCGCAACTCGGGCGCGCTGCGCGCGCGACGGCCACGGCTCCACTCCATCGCGCCATTCGCCAGATCCTGCACGCCCTCGGGCGTCGCCGCTTCCGGGTGCGCGCCGCAGGGCTGCGAGGCGTTGCGGTGTGGATCCTGATAGGGCCAGGCGCGCGCGTCAAAAGTATCGCCCCAGGGATAGAGCCGCCCTGTGCTACCGACGGCCAGCGCCTCCCACTCTTCCGCCCAGGGCAGGCGACCCCCGGCCGCCGCGCAGTAGGCTTCCGCGTCGTCGTAGCGCACGCCGCTCGCTGGCGACTTCAAAAGCCCCGCGATGCGATGGCCACTCGAAGCGCTGCGCAACGCAGCCCTGCCGCCGCTGCGTCGCTCGTAGCGCGCGAAGCGCTCGAAGTCGAGTTGGCGCACTTCGCAGCGGTCCACAAAGAAACGCTCGAGGCGCACGCTCGACGCGGGGCGGTTCAACCGCCGCCGCAACTCGGTTCCGAAGCGCCCCTGTTCGAGTACATCGAAGAGCACTTTGTCGAGCGCGCGGGCGCGGCTGCTGCGCGACGCTTCGAAGCCGAGCTCCACCGTCACCGTGTCGCCGCGCAGCGTGGTGCAGCCGAAGCGCGAGAGCAACAGCAGCGGCAGCAACAAAGTGACGAGGCCGAGCGCTGCAATCCGGTAGCGCCTCACGCGCGTCGCTCCCCGACAAGGCGGCGCATCAGCAACAACCCGGCGAGCAGGCTCGCCAGCAGTCCGCCATACAGCGTCACCAGCCAGCCGCGCGCGCCGAAGGTCGCCTCGCGGTACGGCGTCCGCAGCGGGTGACCGTCGAGGCGCGCGTGGTTGCCCTCGGCCTGCAACAGCAGTTGCCCGTCCTCGCCGATGGCGGCGTAGGCGAAACCGACGATGAAGTCATCGAGGGCGGGCGCTACATAAGCAATGGCGCGCCAGCGAAACTGCTCGGGCTGCTGCTGTTCGAGGGGCAGAAGCAGAATCGAGTTCCAGCCAAGGCGCAGTGAGAGGCCACGCCAGACGCCGGGGTGCGCGTTCATGCGCAGCGCCGGGCGACCCGTTTCGGGAAGCGCCTTTGTGGCGGCCGCCGCCGCGCGCCCGATGGCGACGCTGCGCAACCGCGTGTTCGGCTGGGCGATCAGCGCCGTGTCCGAAAGCGCATCGAGTTCGACCGGGCGGAGTTCGAGGGGCCGGTGCGCCTGCACTTCCCAGCTGGACCACTCGATCTCCATCGCCAGGTCGCGGATGGCGTCGTTTGCTTCGCCTTCGAGTTCGGGCGGCGCTGCGAGTGCGCTTTGCATGTGCGCTTCGAAGCCCTGGAGTTGCGCGCTCGGCGAGGCGCCGGCGTCGAGCGTCGCCTGCAGCGCGCCTAAAAAGTCGAGCAGCACCGAAAGCACCTGCTCGATCGTCGGCGGCGGGCCGCTCAGGCTGAACAACGAATCCCGGTCCGCGCGCAGCGAGTCCGGTGACGAGAGCCGGAAGCGCGTCGTGGAACCGGGTTGACCAAAGCCCACCATGCCGCCGCCGCCACCGGCGCCACCGCCGGCGCTGCCGAGCAAGCCACGCGATTTTGATCCGCCGCCCGCGCCGCCACCCGGCCCGCCGCCGCCGACGCCGCCCGCGCCGCTGGCATCCGCGCCCGGGAAATACGCCTCGCCGGGTGGCCCCGCGCCGGCCGCCGCGCCGCCGGGGAATGGCGCCGCGCCGCCGCCGCCCAAACCATTGCCATCCTCACCGGGGAAACCCGTCGGTGGCCACGCCGCATCGAGGCCCTCGCCGGCGCCATCACCAGCAGCGCCCGCACCCGCGCCATCCCCCAGCGCGAACTCCGGCGCGCCGCTGCCCGCGCCGCCGCCACCCGCACCCGCCGCGCAGTCCTGCGCCGATGTCGCTGGCGGACAATGCCCCGCAGCGGCCAGCCCCAGACCGCCGGACAGAAAGTGCCAGTGACGCGCCGGCACACCGTGGTCGCGCAAAATAGACATGGCCAGATAGAACTGCGCGATGTCATAGACATCGGTGCGCAGGCGAAGTTTCTGGTTCTCGCTGAAGCCGGCGAGCCATGCGTCCATCGCGTTCGGCTCGCGCAGCAACTCCTGACGGCTCCAGACCGCGCCCGAGTAAAACTCGCGCACGAAGCCGTGGTGCAGCTCGATGATCGGCAGCAACTCGGGGTCATACACCTGATCGAGTGCGGAGTTCCGATAGTCGTGCAGCTGCGCCGGCGGGCTCGCCGCCAGGCTGCTGAGCACCAGCGAGGTGCTGAAGCGGCGGCTCATCACCGTCGAGAGTTCCTCCACCTGCTCGGCGGCGCGCTCTTCGCGCTCCATCCGCACTGCAATGCTGAGCACGATGACGATGATCAGCATCGCCACGCCGTTGGCGAGAATGTCCACCAGCGCAACGCCGGCGAGATCGGGCAGCCGAGGGCGGCGCTTCACGGCGTTTGCTCTGCGTAGTCGCGTATGTAGTTGGGGATGTCGTTCAGCGCCACCGATTTCAAGAGCTCGTTGTCGGCGATCACCCAGCCGATGGTCAGCACCTGCTCCGGCCACATCTGGCGCAGGCACTCGCGCGCCACGGCCATGGTCGGCACGCTGCCCTCCAGCATGAAGAAGACCAGTTGGTCGGAGTCGCTTTCATAGACGCGGCGCGCGTAGCTCGTGAAGGGGCTGCCCGCCGCGCAGATTTTTGCGCTGGGAATGCCGACCCCGGTTTCGATGATGCGCAACTCGCTCGGAAAGGCGATGACCACGAAGCCCGCGCCGCCATCGAGACGCTCGATGCGATACAGCCCATCCTCGTCGGCTTTTTCCAGACGCTCGCGCTGGGCGGCGTCGGAGTACAGGTTGACCACCACCAGAAACACCAGCAGCAAGCCGAACACGCCGCCGAAGATCGCCATCATCGGCGCGTTGTTTTCCTCTTGAAGCGCAGCGTCGGAAGCGCGCTCCGATGCGCCGTGCCCGGCGTCGGCGTCGGTCACAGCTTCTCTCGAAGCTGGCGCTCCAGCGTCGTCAGCAAACGCTCCTCGCCGCGCTGCACCAGCGAGAGCAGCAGCGTCAACACCAGGCTCAGCGAGAGTGCGATCAAGGTAGTGTCGAAGGCGATGCCGAGCGGGGCGATGGCGCCGTCAATGTCACTCGACATACTCGAAATGCCGGCGTCGGTGGCCATGATGCGGCGGATGCCTTCGGCCGCCAGCGAGATGCCGAGCACGGTGCCGATGAAACCCAGCACCGGCACGGCCCAGGCGAGGTAGCGCGGAATCAACCAGGACTCCTCGTGACGACGCCACAACAGGCGAAGCCCTTCCTCGAGCTCGCCGCTGCTCAGCGTCAGGGCGGTGAAACTTTCGCCAAAGGGCGAGGTCGGCGCGCCCTCTGTCGTGCGCCAGTGCGAAAGCAGGCGGCGCAGGTACCAGCCGTTCCACCACTTGCCGAGCAGCAGCAGCGCGCCCCAGAAGAAGAGCAACACGGTGAGCGGCGGAATCACGCCGCGCTCCAGAAAGCGCCGCGTCAGCGCCTGCACGTCGTCGCCGCTTTTCGCCAGCAACTCCATACCGAGGATTACGCCGCTGCACAAAATCAGCGCGGTGATGAGCGAAGGCAGCAGACCGGGGCCGTAGAACAGACGCGCCAGCCGTTCGATCCGCTCGCTGCGCTCACCGGAGTTCACCGTGGCGAGCCACAGGTTGCAGATGTGCAGCGCCAGCGCGGCGACGAAGATTGGCGCCATCTGCCCGGCCAGTGAGCGGCTGCCGCCTGCGGCGATCACCTGCCAGGCCGGCGCGGCAAGCACCAGCGCCACCGCCAGCAGCGCCAGCGTGCCGAGGGCGAGCAGGCAGTTGAAGAGCGCATGACGGGCGGGGGCGAAAAACCAGGTCGCGCCGCTCGCAGCGAGGGCCAGCGCCAGTGGCAGCGGCGCGAGCCACAGCGACAACTCCAGCACCAGCATCAGGTTGCAGGCGATGAGCGTCAGCAATGCGAAGTAGAGCAGCAGCGAGAGACGCGCGGGCGAATACAGAGACAAAGTGACCTCCGATGCG
>JAHRAN010000212.1 GCA_020027245.1 Myxococcota bacterium | reverse complement strand
GTCGCCGCGCGCTGGCGCAGTTTCGCGAATGTGTTGACCGGCGTGCGGCTGCTGGCCGCGCCCGCGCTGGCGGCGGCAATACTGTTCGACGCGCACACGCTCGCGCTCGCACTCTTCGTGCTGGCCGTGGCGAGCGACTTGCTCGATGGCCCGCTCGCGCGCCAGAGCGGCCGCGTCACCCCGCAGGGTGAACTCTTCGACCACGGCAGCGACGCGCTCTTCGTCGCCACCGGCATCGCCGCGCTGGCCTTCGAGGGCGAAGTCACCCCCTGGCTCGCGCCGGCGGTCGCCCTCGCCTTCTTTCAATACGCACTCGATTCCCGGGGCGCAGACCGTGGCCGACTGCGCGGCAGCACCCTCGGACGCTGGAACGGCATCGGCTACTTCGTCCTCCTCGGCGCCGCCGTGGTGCGCGAGGCACTCGCCCTTGGCTGGCCGGACGCGCGCCTCGTCGCCCTGCTCGCCTGGCTGCTGCTCGCCTCAACCCTGCTCTCGATGGCCGACCGCCTGCGCGTCACGCTGCGAGCACGACAATGAAAGACCAGTACTTCGATTCCAAATGCAAAATATTTTCGGGAGCTCGTTCCGGATCAAGCCGCCGAGCGCGACAAATGGTTTCGCTCGCTTCTCGAACGATCACGAGATCGCGATTTCATATTCCTCGACCCCGACAACGGCTTGGAAATTAAATCCAAGCCGTATGGCCGAAGGGATTCATCGAAGTCAACCGAAGCACCGTGAACTGCACTCGAAAATTATCAAATCCATTCAAAAAAACTGGACGGGACAGATCACACCGCACGCTCCCCGCTAGCCCGCGCCAAAAAGCTCGCGGTTGGCGCGGCGCAGGAAGAGCAGGCCGACTGCTGCGTTGAAGAGTACGAAGAAGTTGTGCTGGACGAAGCCGAAGGCCGCTACCCGTGCGACATCCTGCTCCGGCATCAGCACGGCCCAGAGCGAGATGGCGGCGGCGCGGAAAGGGCCCGGAATCAGCGTGCCGAAGAAGATGATCGGCAGCAGCGCCTGCATCTCGCGAAGCGTTACCTCGATGCCGAACAGCGCAGCAGCCCCGGCGTAGATTCCGACCGCAGCCAGCAGCGCCGGTGAACGCAGCAGCACGAGCGTCAGATAATGTCCGGCGTGCGCGCGGCGGAAGGCGTGCAGGGCGCCCCGCTCTTGCCAGCGCGCAAAGTGCTCGCTTTTGAAAAAGAACAGCAGCGCCACGAAAATCAATGCGGCCAGTGCGCCGATGCGCGGCAGCGCGTCGAAGACCTGTGGCAACGCATCGCCCGCAAGCCACCAGCCGATCAGCGCCCAAGTGAGCAGGCAGTAGAACTCGCAGAGCATGATGAAGAACATGCTCGAACCGAGTTGCCAGCCCGGAACCTGGCGCGTGCGGTTCAGGTACAGCGCGATGGCGCCCTTGCCCACCTGCTCGTTCAGAATCGAAATGATGTAGGCGCTTGCGCGCACCGGCAGCAGGCTCATGTAGGGAATGCGCGCGTTGAACCAGTTCAGCACGCGCCACAGCACCAGCGTATCTATGCATAGATAAAACAATGAGTAGGGCGCCATCAGCGCGAGCCACGCGAGCCAGTTCACCGACGCAAACACCTGCGCCAGATACGCTGCCACACTCTGCTCGCCCGCGGCGGCGGCGATGCGCCCGTACAAGTACGCGAAGCACGCGATGCTGATGATCCAGGGAAGGGTGTGTCGGCGCAGCCGCTGCGCGCCGGGCCTGCGCGTCTTCGGCGCTTCGCTCATGACGGCGGCGGCGCCGCGAAGTTGAAGGCGAGCATTTCGTCGAGCGCGGTCAGGGTGATGCCGAGCTTTCGCGCCGCGGGGCCTGGGTCTATGCAGTCGTCCCGCTCGAGCACGCCGAGCATTGCGCGGCTGAGCGGCGGGTCGGGTGTGATGCGCTCAAAGAGCGTCGCGAAGCCGCGCACCAGAAAGAGCGGCAGTGGCAGCACGCGCGGGGCAAAGCCCATAACTTTGGCGATGCGCACGACGAGTTCGCGATGGGGCAGCGCCACGGGGCCAGCCAGATCGAGCGCAAGCCGCTCGTCACCCGGCTTCGCAAGCGCGCTCTTTATTGCGGCCGCCACGTCGCGCTGGTCAATCGGTTGCTCGATGGAGGCGCCGCCGCGCGTCAGCAGGGCCAGACGGGACGCCGCCTTGCGCGCGAGTGCGCGGCTTGCGCGCTCGCCCGGGCCAATCACCATCGGCAAACGCAATACCGTCGCTGGCACGCTGCCGCCGAGCAGAATTTCGTCGGCGCGTCCCCGGGAAGACAGACACGCGTTTTCGGAAGCGGGCGTGGCGCCGAGGATGCTGAGTGCGACCACGCGCCGGGCGCCAGCAGCAGCCGCCGCGCGCGCAACGACGCTGGCATAAGATTCGTGCGCTTCGTCATAACGGGCGTGGCGGGTCTCCTTCAGGATGCCGACCAGGTTCACCCAGTCCGGGCAACCCGCGCCGATGGTCGCAAGGGCGCGCTCGTCGCTCGGGTCCACGATGTGAATCTCGAGCTGCTGTACTTCCTTGATGTTTGCGACGGCGTCCGCCGCGCGCTCGGAGCGAACGACCGCGCGCACTGGACGAGAACAAAGCGCGCGCAGCAACGCGCGGCCCAACTGACCGTTGGCGCCGCTCACCAGAAGCGGCGGACTTGAAACTGCATCCGTCACCTGCACAAGGTATCACCCTCGCGCTGGCTGGTTTGCAACCGGGGGCGTCGGCGTCGGGTGCTGCGTCTTCAAACCCTCGACCTCGACGAAGACGCGCTTCACCTCGGGGCAGCGCGCTTTGATGCCCGCATCTATGCGCTCGATTGCATCTTCCAGCGTGCTCGCGTCGAGCCGCTCCTCGAACTTGACCGACAGGTTCACGAGCAGAAAATCGGGGCCCATGTGCAGCGTCAGCACCTCGTTCACGCGCAGCACACCGACGACAGCGCGGGTGGTTTCGCGGATCTCGGCGATTACTTCCGGGCTGGCGCTCTCGCCGATCAGCAGGCTCATGGTTTCACGCGCCAGCCACAGAGCGGTGCCGGCGAGAATCAGCCCGATGGCGATGGAGGCCAGCGCGTCTATCCAGATGGCGCCCGTGTACACCGTGAGTGCGGTGCCGAGCAGCGCGACCAGAAGACCCAGCAGCGCGGCGCTGTCTTCGAAGAGCACGACGAAGAGCGTCGGATCTTTGCCACGGCGGATGGCATCCAGAAAGCCGCGCTCGCCGCGCACCTTGTTGAACTCGCGGAACGCCAGAAACCAGGCCACGCTTTCCACCAGCAGCGCGAAGCTCAAAATCGCATAACTGAAACCGACGTTCTCGAGCGGGTGCGGATCGCGCAGGCGCTGCACGCCTTCGTAGAGCGCGACGCTGGCGCCGAGTGCGAAGATCGAAACCGCCACCACGAAACTCCAGAAGTAGATCTCCTTGCCGTGGCCGAAGGGAAACTCCGCGTCCGGTGGACGCGCGGCGCGCCGCAGACCGAGCAGCAGCAGCGCCTGATTGCCGGTGTCAACGAGCGAGTGCACACCCTCGGAAAACATCACCGAGCTGCCGGTCAGGCCCGCGACTACGAACTTGCCGACTGCGATCGCGGCGTTGCCGAACAGCGCCGCATAGATGACCAGCTTCGAAGCGTTCGCGCTGCTTGCCATTCTGATTTAACCTTTCCACTTTCCTTTGCGGTACTTGGTCCTGCCTGTCGGACCCGACGCGCGAGTGCGGTGGCTTGCCGCTATTCCATGCCGAGTTCGAGGCGCGCGGCGGCGGACATCATGCCCGGGTTCCAGGGCGGATCCCAGACCAGGTCGAGCGTCACATCGCTGACGCCCGGCACGCCACGGGCCTTGTTCTCCACTTCGGGGGGCAGGGTCTCTGCGACCGGGCACATCGGCGAGGTCAGCGTCATGCGAATCGCCACTTCGCCCGCCTCGCCCACCTCGACGGCGTAGATCAGCCCGAGTTCGTAGATGTCAACGGGAATCTCCGGGTCGTACACCGTCTTCAGCGTCTGGATGACCTCGCTTCGGATTTCGTCGCTGCTGGCCATGTTGCCTCCAAGAGAAAGGGAAAGTTAAAATACCCTGATTTACTCGGTTTTTGCGGTTTCGCTCCGGCCTTCGATGGCCGAGCGGAAGGCGTGCCAGGCGAGGGTCGCGCACTTCACGCGCATCGGAAACTCGCGCACGCCGGCAAAGACGGCGAGCTTGCCGATGTCCTGTGGCGATGAGTCGGGAGCGCCGGTCAGAAGTTCGTGGAAGTTGTCGAAGAGCGCCAGGGCTTCGGCCCGGCCGAGGCCCTTGAGCGCCTGCGTCATCAGCGAGGCCGAGGCCGTTGAAATTGCGCAGCCCGAGCCTTGAAAGGCGACATCCTCGATCGCGCCGTCCCCGTCGAGGGTCAGGTAAATGGTCACCCGGTCGCCGCACAGCGGGTTGTAGCCGTCGGCCCGATGGCTCGGGGTCGCGGGCACGCGAAAGTTACGCGGCTCCCGGTTGTGGTCGAGGATCGTGCTCTGGTAGAGCTCGCGAAGTTCAGCCGACATCAGGCGAAGAGTTTCAGGCAGCGGCGGATGGCGTCCGCCAGCCGTTCGAGATCATCAAAGTTGTTGTAGATGCCGAGTGAGGCGCGCACGGTGGCGGGGACACCGAGGCGCTCCATCAGCGGCTGCGCGCAGTGGTGACCGGCGCGCACGGCCACGCCGCTGCCGTCGAGCACCGTGCCCACATCGTGGGGGTGAACACCGTCGAGCACGAAGGACAGCACGCCTGTTTTCGCTGCTGCCGTCCCGATTACGCGAAGCTCTGGAATCTCGCCGAGCAAACGCTCCGCGTGCGCAAGCAGCGCGGCCTCGTGACGCTCGACCGCTTCCATGCCGATGCTCGAAAGGTAATCGCATGCGACGCCGAGCCCGACGGCGCCGGCGATGTTCGGTGTGCCGGCCTCGAAGCGCTCGGGAACGGCGGCAAAGGTGGTCTCTTCGAAACGCACGCGCTCGATCATGCCGCCGCCGGTTTGATAGGGCGGCATGGCGTCGAGCAACTCGGCGCGGCCATAGAGTGCGCCGATGCCGCTCGGGCCGTAGAGCTTGTGCCCCGAGAAGGCATAGAAGTCAACTTCGAGTTCGAGCACATTCACCGGGAAGCGCGGCGCCGCCTGCGCGCCGTCGAGCAGCACCGGGATGCCGCGCGCATGCGCAAGGCGGATGAGTTCGCGCACGGGGACGCGGGTGCCGACCGCATTCGAAACATGAGTAGCAGCCACCAGCCGGGTGCGCGGGCCGAGCAGCGCCTCGAAGGCTTCGATGTCGAGATGGGCCGCGTCATCCACCGGCGCTACGCGAAGCTTTGCGCCGCGCTCGATGCAAAGCTGCTGCCAGGGCACCAGATTCGCGTGGTGTTCGAGCGCGGTGATCAGCACTTCGTCGCCCGTGCCGATGTGCGTGCGTCCGTAACACGCGGCGACCAGATTGATCGCCTCGGTGGTACCGCGCACGAAGACGATCTCGCGCGCCTCGGCGGCGCCGAGAAACGCGCGCACTTTGTCGCGCGCCGCCTCGTAGCGCGCGGTGGCGTCGGCTGAGAGTTCATACACACCACGGTGTATATTCGCGTAGTGCCGCGTGTAAAAATCGCCGAGCGCATCAACCACCGGCTGCGGTTTCTGGGCGCTGGCCGCGGTGTCGAGATAGGCGAGCGGAGGCCCCGTGCCGACCTGAAGAATCGGGAAGTCCTTGCGGATGCGTTCGACATCGAAACTCATGGCGTGCTCGCTGGCTGCAGGCGCGTTCGGAATTCGTCGCGGAGCGATTCGGCGAGCGCAGCGCCTGGCACTTTCTGAAGCACCTCGGCGGCGAAGCCCTCGATCAGAAGCATGCGCGCCGCCTGCGCGCCGATGCCCCGCGAGCGCAGATAAAAGAGCGCATTTTCATCCATGCGCCCGGTCGCGGAGCCGTGGCGGCACTTCACATCATCGGCGTGAATCTCGAGTTGCGGTCGGGTGTCCACTTCGGCGCCGTCCGAGAGCAGCAGGTTCGGGTTCGACTGAGCGGCGTCGCTGTGCTGGGCGTCCGGGCGCACCCGGACGCGCCCGCGAAACACGCCACGCGCGCGATCGCGGAGCACACCCTTGTAGAGCTGCCGGCTGCGGCCATTCGGAACCGCGTGATCCACCATGGTGTGGTTGTCAATCAGGCGCTCGCCGGCGCCGAGAAACAGACCATCGAGTTCGCATTCGGCGCCGACACCGGAGAGTGTCACACCGAGATCGTTGCGCACCAGCCTTCCGCCGAGGCTCAGCACCTTTGATGCGAAGCGCGCGCCCTGCTCCTGCCGCACCGCCAGGTTGGCGATGTGCAAATCCTCCGGCCCCTCGCGCTGCAGCACCACGAGATCGAGCGAGGCGTTCGCTTCCACCTGCACCTCGGTCACCGCGTTGCAAAACTGCGGCGTGCCGCTCGAAGCCGAGACATGATCCTGAATCACCACCGCGCGGCTTCCGGCGCCAGCTTCGATGACGACGCGCGGGCTCGAAACAGACGCAGCCCCGCTGGCGGCGGAAACGAAGAGCAGGTGCAGCGGATGATCGAGCACCACTCCCTCGGGAATGCGCAGCAACACACCCTGCTCGGCGAGCGCGCCGTTCAACGCGGCGAAGGGATGCAGCTTCGGATCCACCAGCGCGCCGAGCACGGGACTGCCGACGCTTTCGAGCGGCAGCAGCTTCGCGTCATCCGTCGGCAGACCAGACCGCTCCGGGCAACGCCGCCCGTTCGCAAACACCGCGAGACCGCAGGCGAAGACCGGCGGCGCGATCGCTTCGATGTGCGCGCGGCTTAAAAGCGGCTCGTGCTCGGCGGCGGGGCGCTGCAGCGCCAGTTTCGCGAGCGGCGCGAGGCTGGTGTAGCGCCACGCTTCGCGCCTGGTGTCCGGCAAGCCGCTGGCGAGAAAGGCGTCAAAACTTTTTGCGCGCAGCGCGGCGAAGGCAGGCGGCGCAGGCTCGCGCGCCGCATCGCGGCAAAGCGCCGTGAGCTTCGCGGTCGTTTCCCCGGTGGCGCTCACGCCGAGGCCTCCGCACCCGCACCCGCACCCGGTGTGAGCCAGCCATACCCCTTCTCTTCGAGTTCGAGGGCCAACTCGCTGCCGCCGGAGCGCGCGATGCAGCCGTCGGCCAGCACGTGGATGCGGTCGGGCACGATGTAATCGAGCAGGCGCTGGTAGTGGGTGATCACCAGCATCGAGCGGCGCCCGTCGCGCAGCGCGTTCACGCCGTCGGCCACCACGCGCAGCGCGTCTATGTCGAGCCCCGAGTCGGTCTCGTCCAGAATGGCGAGCGTGGGTTCGAGCATCAGCAGTTGCAGCACTTCGTTGCGCTTCTTCTCTCCGCCGGAGAAACCCTCGTTGACCGAGCGGCTCATCAGCTCTTCGGACATACCGACCAGCGCCATTTTCTCGCGCGCTAGGCTGAGAAAGTCGAGCGCGTCGAGCGGGTCTTCGCCACGCTCCGCGCGCAGCGCGTTCAGCGACGCCTTCATAAAGTAGTTGTTGGTGACGCCCGGAATCTCGACCGGATACTGAAAGGCGAGGAAGATGCCCGCGCGCGCGCGCGCCTCGGCTTCGAGCGCAAGCAGGTCGCGGCCCCGGTAGCGCACCTGCCCGCTCGTGACCACGCAATCTGGACGCCCGCACAACACACCGGCCAGCGTGCTCTTGCCGGAGCCGTTCGGCCCCATCAGCGCGTGCACCTCGCCGGCTTTGATTTCGAGGGACACGCCCTTCAGAATCGGCGCGCCGCCGGCTTCGGCATGAAGCTTCTCGATGCTGAGCACGCTGTCGCCGCTCACCCCACCGCTCCTTCGAGGGAGATGCCGAGTAATTTTTGCGCCTCGACGGCAAACTCCATCGGCAACTCGCGCAGCACCTCGCGGCAGAAACCGTTCACGATCATCGAGACCGCATCCTCCTCGGAGAGCCCGCGCTGGCGGCAGTAGAAGAGTTGCTCTTCGCCGATCTTCGAAGTGGTGGCCTCGTGCTCGACGGTGGCGCTCGCATTCTTCACTTCCAGGTAAGGGAAGGTGTGCGCGCCGCAGGCATCGCCGAGCAGCAGCGAATCGCACTGGCTGTAGTTGCGCGCGCCTTTCGCCTTCGGGCCGATGCGCACCAGACCCCGGTAACTCTGCTGCCCGCGTCCCGCGCTGATGCCTTTTGACAAAATCGTCGAGCGCGTGCCCCGGCCGATGTGAATCATCTTGGTGCCGGTGTCGGCCTGCTGCCGATGATTGGTGAGCGCGACGCTGTAGAACTCGCCCACCGACTCATCGCCCTGCAGAATGCAGCTCGGGTACTTCCAGGTGATGGCCGAGCCGGTCTCCACCTGCGTCCAGCTTATCTTCGAGCGCCGCCCGCGACAGGCGCCGCGCTTGGTCACAAAGTTGTAGATGCCGCCGCGCCCCTGCTCATCACCCGGGTACCAGTTCTGCACCGTCGAGTACTTGATCTCGGCATCGTCGAGCGCGACCAGCTCCACCACCGCCGCGTGCAACTGGTTCTCGTCGCGCATCGGCGCCGTGCAGCCTTCGAGGTAGGACACGCGCGCGCCCTCCTCGGCGATGATCAGGGTGCGCTCGAACTGCCCCGTCTCCTGCGCGTTGATGCGGAAGTAGGTCGAGAGCTCCATCGGGCAGTGCACGCCCTTTGGCACATAGGCGAAGCTGCCGTCGGAGAACACCGCCGAGTTGAGGGTGGCGAAGAAGTTGTCCGAATACGGCACCACCGAGCCCAGATACTTCCGCACCAACTCCGGGTGCTCGCGCACCGCCTCCGAGAAGGAGCAGAAGATGATGCCCTGCTTTTCGAGTTCGGCGCGGTAGGTCGTGGCGACGGAGACGGAATCGAAGACCGCATCCACGGCCACCTTCACTCCCGCCAGCCGCTCCTGCTCGGCGATGGAGATGCCGAGCTTGTCATATGTCGCGCGGATTTCCGGGTCGAGTTCGTCGAGGCTTTCGAGCTGCGGCTTCGCTTTCGGCGCCGCGTAGTAATACATCTGCTGATAATCAATCTTCGGGTAGCGGATCTGCGCCCAGGTCGGCTCGCGCTCCTCTTCGAGCATTTGCAAAAAGCGCCGGTAGGCCTTGAGCCGCCACTCGAGCAGCCAGCCGGGTTCCTCCTTCTTGGCCGAGATCAAACGCACCGTCTGCTCCGAGAGTCCCTTCGGAATGCGCTCCTGCTCGATGTCGGTGACGAAGCCATGCGCGTACTTGCGCCCCGCAACCTGCTCGATCTGCGCGCGCGAAGTGCTGCTCGTTTCGGTGGGCGAACTCATGGTCTCACCGGGATGTTCGAGTTGTGGATGTCGCGGCCCGCGTCGCCGCCGCGCGTCGCTTCGATGGCGAGCAGCTTCGCGTTCGCGCTCACATTCGCGGGCAAAAGCTCCGCAAGGGTCACGCTCTCGAGCGTGGCGCGCACTGCGTTGTTGATGCGCTGCCACGGCTCGCGCACGGTGCAGCATCCTTCCTGCTCGCAGTTGCCGGGGCCGGCCGTGCACGCAACCAGCGCGACCGGCCCTTCGAGCGCTTCGATCAGCGCGGCCACCGTAAGCGTCGCCGGCTCGCGGCGCAGTTGATAGCCACCCTTCACCCCGCGCTGGCTGCAAAGAAGACCCGCGCCGACCAGCGCCTTCAGCATCTTGCTCACAACCGGCAGCGGCAGCGCCGATGCCTCGGCCATCTCGCGCGCCGTGAGCGTCGCCCCCAACGGCTCCTGCGCGAGCCGCGCCAGTAGCACGATGCCGTAATCGGTGAGCTTGCTGATGCGCAACATGGCGCCTCCACGAGCCGGTCAGCCC
>JAHRAN010000201.1 GCA_020027245.1 Myxococcota bacterium | reverse complement strand
TCCTCGTCCCGGATGCCCACGCCATCGTCGGCGACTTCGAGGCGCGCGGTTTCGCGCAGCGCATCATACATCGTGCGCACCACCACGTGCCCCGTGCCGGGGGTCGTGGCGCAGGCGGCGCGCGCGTTTTCGAAGAAGTTGCTGAGCACGCGGCGAAACTGCTCGCGGTCGAAATCAATGCGCGGCAGGGTATCGTCGAGTTCGGCGTGAAACGCGACACCGTCGGTGCCGGCGTAACTCGAAACCGCTTCCTGCACCAGACCGTTCAGATCTTCGGACTTCAGGTTCGCCTGGGGCAGACGCGCGAACTGCGAGAATTCGTTCACCAGCACCTTCAGCCCATCCACATGGCTGGTGATGGTGTCCACGGCCTCGTCGAAGACCTGCGCGTCCTCGCCGCCGAAGTGCGCACGGAAGCGTCGCCGCAGACGCTGCGCGGAGAGCCGGATCGGCGTCAGCGGGTTCTTGATCTCGTGCGCGATGTGCCGCGCCACCTCGCGCCAGGTCGCCATGCGCTGCGCGCGCACTTCGTGCGTGTAGTCGTCGAACACGATCACCGAGCCGAGCGCGCGGCGCGCCTCGTCCTGAAGCAGCGAGAGCGTCACCACCAGCGTCAGCGTCTCCTCGCCAATGGTCAGTTGCACCTGCCGCCGCATGCTGCCGCGCACGCCGGCGCGCGCCTGCAGTGCGAGATCACCGATCACTTCGAGCAGCGTCGGGTGATCCATCAGCTCTTCGAGTTTGCTGCCGACGCCCTCGCCCGGCGTCACGGCAAGCAACCTTCGCGCCGCCGGGTTGATGGTGCTGATGCGGCCCTCGGCATTGAGCGAAACCACACCCGCGTTGACATGGTGCAGCACCACCTCCATGTAGCTTCGCCGCTGTTCGAGTTCGGTGTTGCTGTGCTCGAGGCTGGTCAGCGCCTGCTTCAGGTCGTGGGTCATGCGGTTGAAGGAGTGCACCAGCAGGCCAATCTCGTCGTCGCTGCGCTGCGGCAGCGCCACATCGAGGTCGCCCTTCGCCACGCGCTCGGTGCCTTCGATCAGAACGCGAATCGAGTTGGTGACGCCGTGCGCCATGCGCAAGCCCCACCAGATGGTGAGCAGCACGAAGGTGAGCGCAAAGAGCAGCAGCGCCAACTGATAGACGCCGACGATCTCGCCTGCGAGCGACTTGAAGAAGCCATACTCCTCGCGCGCCGCGCGGATGTTGGTCACGCGCTGCAGCAGCGGGTGCGGCACCAGATGGTTCACCACCACCACGCCGACGACATCGTTCGGGCGCGCCGGGTCCGACGACAGAATCGGCACCGCGCCACGGATCACATCGCCGATTTCGCTGCCGGTGCTCTCCACCAGCGAGACGCGCTCGCCCTCGAAGGCCGAAGTTACAAGGGCGCTGCTGCGGCTTGCGAACGCCGCCGAGGGAATCTCCGGGTTGATCAGCGTCGCCAGCGCCTGCCCCTCGACGAAGGGAAACACCTGCACCACGCCCAGGTTGTACTCGCTCTGCTTCTCTTTCAGAAAACGGTTGAGTCCATCGAGGTTGTCCTCGCGCAGCATGCGCTGCTCGGTGATCTGCCGGGCGATCTGTTCACCGAAGTGCAGCGTGCTGTCGGTCCAGGTGGCATAGGTGGCGTCGGCGATCTCGCGGCTCTGCTCGACGGCGCGGTCCATCTGCAGCGTGAACCAGGAATCGAAGGAGCCCTTGATGAAGCTCGAGGAGACGAGGAAGAGCGCGGTGGTCGGCACCGCAGCAACCAGAAACAGCGCGAGCACGAACTTCAGGTTCAGGTGCGCGCCGAGTGCGCCAGCGCGACGCTCGAACACCAGCTTCACGAACTGCCGACCGATCAGATAAACCAGCAGCGTGATCAGCACCACGCTGCTCACATTCAGCAGCAGGAACAGCGCGCTGTCGGCGAAGGGCAGCGCGTCGGGCAGGCGCGTGAGGCGCCGCCGCACCAGAAAGGTGGCCAGCACCACCACGATGACGCCAGCCACCAGCCACCAGTCGCGCCGACGCCGCTTCTGCTCCTGCTCCGGAAGCCGCTGACCGGGGTGCTTCTCGAGGTGCTTCACACCGGAAGCCGAATCACTCGCCATGGCCACCCGTACCCTCGCGCCGAAACTACGCAACCGCGCCGTTCCTCGCAAGCTGGCAAGTGGTGACGACGAGAAGCGCCGGTCGCGTCAGCGAACGGCACCCTTCCGGCAGCCGCTCGGGGCGGTCAAAAGGCTGGGGGTGCGCGCCAGCGCACCGGGCGAAGCGCCAACCTTGTTGTCAACTGGCCGCGCGCAGCGCGGCCCAAGGCGGGGCGCCTTAGCCGAAAGCCACGCCATGAGCCTCCGGCAGCCTTTCCGGCAGCCGCTCGGGGCGGTCAACGGGAGGGGCGGGGTGCGCAAGCACCCCGGTCAGCCGCTCGGGGCGGGCAACGGGATGGAGCGGGGCGCGCAGCGCCTCGTCGGCTTCGATCACCCAGGCTTGCGGGTTCCGCGCGATGGCGCGCAGCAGTTGCTGATGCAGCTTGTGGCCGCCACGGCAAACCGTCACCCGCCCTTCGAGCCGGTGATCGAGCAGTGCGAGGTCGCCAATCAGGTCGAGCACCTTGTGGCGCACGAACTCGTCGGGCCAGCGCAGGCCCTCGGCGTTCAGCACGCGCTCGTCGTCGAGCACCACGGCGTTGTCGAAGTCGCCGCCGAGGGCGCGGCCCTGATTCCACAGCGCCTGCACATCGCGCAGAAAACCAAAAGTCCGGGCGCGCGCGATGTCGCGCTCGAAGCACTCGGCGTCGAGGCTTAAACCTTCGAGCGACTGGCGACCGATGGCCGGGTGCTCGAAATCCACCGAGTAGCTGACGCTGAGACCTTTAATCCCGCCCCCAACCCCCGGCTCGATGCGAATGAAGCGCGCGCCCTCCCGCACTTCGAGGGGCTGCACGATGCGCAGCCTGCGGCGCGGCGCGCTCTGGTGAAAGGCGCCCGCGCTGCGCAGCAGGTGCACGAAAGGCGCGGCGCTACCGTCCATGATCGGCAGCTCGGCGGCATCCACCTCGACGCGCACATTGTCAATGCCGAGCGCGTAGAGCGCCGAAAGCAGGTGCTCCACGGTGCTGATCGTCACATCGCCGCAGCCGATGCTGGTCGCCAGCGTGCAGGCGGTGATGGCATCATAACGGGCCGGTATCTCCACCGGATGCGACAGGTCGCTGCGCACAAACACGACGCCGCTGTCCGCGCGCGCCGGGTACAGCGTCATCTGCACCGGCTCTCCCGAATGGAGCCCGATGCCGGTGCAACTGATCTTCTCCGCGATGGTCTGCTGGCTCACAAGTCTCCCCCTCCACTTTGCTGTCGGCTCTGTGGGCCACCGGCAGGTGACCCGGGTTCTGCGCCGCGTGGCCATATCGAGCCATGGGGGTTGCCAACGCCGTGCCTGAAGCCCGCTAGAGTAAGCAAGTCGCGTGCCAACGCACCCCGCCCCGCCCGTTGACCGCGCCGCGTCGCTGACCGGGTCGCTGTCGCGCGCAGCGCGGCCCGAGACGGGCGACACGCAGTAACATTTCGGTTACGGCTGTGACTTATATGTCACGGTTTGCGGTCGCGCGACGGCGTTTCGAAGAGGCCGCTCTGGGCGGCGTCCACCGCTGCGCCACGCCCCGGCTCGAGGCCGAAGTGCCGCCAGGCACGGGCGGTGGCGACCCGGCCCCGGGCGGTGCGGTCGAGGTAGCCCCCCTGAAGCAGGAAGGGCTCGATCAGATCTTCGAGCGTGCCCCGGTCCTCGCCGATGGCGGCGGCCAGCGTGTCGAGGCCCACCGGCCCACCCTCGAACTTTTCGATCAGCGTGCCGAGCAGCACGCGGTCGAGTTTGTCGAAGCCGGCCTCATCCACATCGAGGCGCTCGAGCGCATAGCGCGCCAGCTCGGCGTCAATGCGCGCCGTCGCAGCCTGCTTCACCGAGGCGAAGTCGCGCACCCGGCGCAGCAGGCGGTTGGCGACGCGCGGCGTGCCCCGGGAGCGGCGCGCGATCTCATCCGCCGCCGGCGGATCGAGCGCCATCTTCATCAGCCGCGCCGAGCGCAAGAGCACCTTGGTCAGGTCGCTGGCCGGGTAGTAGTCGAGACGCGCCGACCAGCCGAAGCGATCGCGCAGCGGTGAACTCAAAAGCCCGGCGCGGGTGGTGGCGGCGACCAGCGTGAAGCGCGGCAGATCGAGGCGGATCGAGCGCGCCGAAGGCCCCTGCCCCACCAGCACATCAATCTGAAAATCCTCCATCGCCGGGTAGAGGATCTCCTCCACGGCGGCGGGCAGCCGGTGGACTTCGTCAATGAACAGCACATCGCCGCGCTCCAGGTTGGAGAGCAGCGCCGCCAGATCGCCCGCGCGCTCGAGCACCGGGCCGCTGGTGGCGCGGAACTCGGCCCCCATCTCGCGGGCGACGATGCGCGCCAGCGAGGTCTTGCCGAGCCCCGGCGGGCCGTAAAAGAGCAGGTGGTCGAGCGACTCGTCCCGCCTCGCCGCGGCTTCGATGAACACCGACAGGTTTTCGCGCAGCCGGGTCTGACCGACCATCTCCGCAAGCCGCGCGGGGCGCAGCGTGTCCTCGAGGCTGCGCTCCTCGCTCTGCGCCTCTCCCGACAGATCGCCACGCGCGAGGTCGCTCATCGCGCGAGCCTGCGCAGCGCTTGGCGCAACAGGTCCTCAATGGCCTGGCCCTCGGCGTCCTCTTCGGCGAGCACGGCGTCGGCGACGCGCTCGGCGCGGCCCCTCGGCGTCTGCAGGTTCAGCAGCGCGGAGAGCAACTCGGCGCGCACGCCGCTGCCGGCGGAAGCGGCGCTCGTTGCTTGCGCAGCTCCGCCAGCGCCCTGCGCCAGAAGCTCGCCCGCTCGCTCGCGCAACTCCACGATGATGCGCTCCGCGGTGCGCGCGCCCACGCCGGGAACACGCTTCAGCGTATCCACATCGCCGTCCCTAATCGCCCCGAGCAGGGCGGGCGCATCAATCCCCGAGAGGATGGTCTGCGCCAGCTTCGGCCCGACGCGGCTCGCGTGCAGCAGCAACTCGAAACTCGCGCACTCGAGCTCGGTGGCGAAGCCGTAGAGCAGCAGCGCCTCCTCGCGCACGTGCGTGTGAATGCGCAGCGCGACCTTCTCGCCCTCGGCCGGAAGCTTGCCGAAGGTGGAGAGCGGAATGTGCGCCTCGTAGCCCACGCCGACGACATCAATCACGACGCGCGTCGGCGCGCGCTCGCGCAGCACGCCCTCGAGCCGCGCGATCACCGCGCGCGCCTCACGACCCAGCGCTGCCCCGCCCGCGCCCGGGACGATGGACGGCGGCGGGGGGCGATGGGCAAGCGGGCGAGGCCGCCCTGACTCTGGTGCGCGTGGCAGATCGCCACCGCCAGCGCGTCCGATGCATCCGCCACGGGCGCCTGGTCGAGCGACAGCAGGCGCTTCACCATCTGCTGCACCTGCGGCTTTTTAGCGGCTCCCGAACCCGTGACGGCGCGCTTCACCTGCTGCGGCGTCGGCTCGCCGACGGGAAGCCCGGCGCCGGCCAGCGTCGCCAGCGCCACGCCGCGCGCCTGCGCAAGCGCCAGCGCAGAGTGCGGGTTGCCGGGCCGCACGAAGCTCTGCTCCACCGCCGCCGCCCCGGGCTCGTGGTGCTGCAGGACATCGAGCAGCAGGCGCTGAAGCTCCGCCAGACGCGCCGCCGGAGGGAGCTTGCGGTCGAGGCGAAAGACGCCGTGGGCAATGTGCCGCAGCGCGCTGCCCTGCTGCTCGACGAAGCCGTACCCCGTCACCGCCGAGCCCGGATCAATGCCGAGAATCCTCACCAGACGCTCACCCCGCCGCGCATCATATCAAAAAGGGAGGGAGTGCTTCGCACTCCCGCATCCTTTTGACCGCGCCAAGCCGCTGCCGGAATGCTTCGCACTCCCGCATCCTTTTGACCGCGACCGGGGTGCTCCGCACCCCGCCCATCCTTTTGACCGCCCCGAGCGGCTGCCGGAAGGGGCGCCGGTCGCTGACGCGACCGGCGCTACTGGCTGCCAACCTCGTGGCATTTTTACACCGCCACGGTTGCGGCAGTGGCGGTGGAAGATTGCGCGGGGCCGCCACCCTCACCCGGCGACGGGCTACAAGGCCCGTCGCCTCCCTCCCCCTTACAGGGAGAGGGTTAAGATGAGATAAAGCGCCGCATCACCAGGGTTCGGTTCCCCTCTCCCGCTTCCGGCAGCGGCTCGGCGCGGTCAAAAAGATGGGGAGGGGCGTAGCCCCTCCGGGCGGGCGCAGCCCGCCGGCTTCTGGTTGACGCGCCGGGGGGTGTCGGCTATCTCACCCGCCCGACGGACTGCACGGCGTCTGGATGGCGACCGGGGCCGCCGCCGGTTGCCGCGCTTTTTGCATCGAGCGTTCACAGGAGTTCACAGGGATGGGAGCCTCCGCTCACCAAGCCACACAGTCCGCGCGCCCCGCCGATGTCGAGCGGGCGTGGTACCTGATGGACGCCGAGGACGCCGTGCTCGGCCGCCTCGCCACCAGAGTGGCCAGCGTGCTGCGCGGCAAGCACAAGCCGATCTTCACGCCCCATGTGGACACGGGCGACTTCGTGATCGTGGTCAACGCCGAGAAGGTGCGGCTCACCGGTCGCAAGCGCGAGGCAAAGACCTATTACCGCCACTCGGGTTGGCCCGGCGGCCTGCGCGTGGTCACGGCGGCGCGCCTGCTCGACGGCCCGCACCCGGAGCGCGTGGTGATGTCCGCCGTGCGCGGCATGCTGCCCCGCAATTCACTCGGTCGGAAAATGCTGTCGAAGTTGAAGGTGTATGCGGGGCCGGAGCATCCCCACCGCGCGCAGAAGCCGGAGGCGCTGTCGCTCTGATGGTTGTAGCCACGCCCCAGACCGAAAGCATCGGCAGGCGCAAGAGCGCCGTCGCGCACATCTTTCTCAAGCCGGGCAACGGGCAGTTCATCGTGAACGGCCGCACGCTCGACGAGTACTTTCCGCGCGAGAGCCTGCGCACCCTGATCGCCCAGCCCTTCGAGGCGACCGGCACTGCAGACCGCTTCGATGTGCGGGTCAATGTGAAGGGCGGCGGTCTGGCCGGGCAAGCGGGCGCGCTGCGCCATGCCCTCGCCCGCGCCATCGAGCGCGTTGACGAGACCAAGCGCGTGGCGTTGAAGAAGGCGGGCCTGCTGACGCGGGACGCCCGGCGCGTGGAGCGCAAGAAGTACGGCCAGCGCGGCGCGCGCGCGCGCTTCCAGTTCTCGAAGCGTTAAGCCCGCCGCCGCACATCACCCCGGCGCGCTCCCGTCCGTCACAGCGGGCGGCGTCGCGCGCAATGGCGCTGGGCGATATGCTCCCGAGCGCCACAATGCCGTGGTGTGGAGCGCGTATGAAGGTCGCTGTCGTCGGCGCCAGTGGATATACGGGGCTCGAGTTGCTGCGCATCCTGCATCGCCATCCGCAGCTCGAGGTGGCGGCGCTTTGCGCCAGCGCCGAGCGCGCCGGCCAGGCCGTGGCCGATGCCTTCCCGTCCCTGCGCGGCGTGTTCGATCAGCATTTTGAGAACTTCGACGCCGCCGCGCTGGCCCGGCGCGTGCAGGCGGCCTTCGTGTGTCTGCCCCACGAAAGCGCCGCCCCTGCCGTTGCGGCGTTGCGCGCGCGGGATGTCGTGGTGGTGGATCTGTCTGCCGACTTCCGCCTGCGCGACCGCGCGCTGTACGAGAGTTGGTACGGCCCGCACAAGGCGCCCGAGTTGCTCGGTCAGGCGGTGTACGGCCTGCCCGAGGTGTACGCGGCGGCGCTTCCCGGCTCCCGGTTGATCGCAGCGCCCGGCTGCTACCCAACCGGCGCGCTGCTGCCGCTGCTGCCCTTCCTGCGCGCGGGTGTGGCGCAGCCCGGCCCGCTGGTGGTGGACGCCAAGTCGGGGGTTTCGGGCGCGGGCCGCAAGCTCGAAGCGCGGCTGCTGCTGGCAGAGCAGGGCGAGAACGCTTTTGCCTACAACGTGGCCGCGCACCGCCACACGCCCGAGATCGAGCAGGAAGTCGCGCTGGCGACGGGAGAGCCCTGGGCGGTGACCTTCGTCCCCCACCTGCTGCCGACCATCCGGGGCATCGCCACCACGGTCTATATGCGGCTCGCGCAGCCGCTTGACAGCGCGCAGGCCCACGAGATTCTGGCCGAGGCCTACGCGGCGGCTCCCTTCGTGCGCGTGCGCCCGCCGGGCGAGACGCCGCAACTCTCGCAGGTGCGCGGCAGCAATTTCTGCGATGTCGCAGCCGTGGTGGATGAAAAGGCGGGCGTGCTGATTGCTCTGTCGGCCCTCGACAACCTGGTGAAGGGCGCGGGCGGGCAGGGCGTTCAGTGCCTCAACCTGGCCCTGGGCTTCGGCGAAACCGA
>JAHRAN010000194.1 GCA_020027245.1 Myxococcota bacterium | reverse complement strand
GCTCGCGCCTCCTTCGGGCGACGCCGGTGTGCGCGAGCCGAACCCATAGCACAAGGGGTGCTTACGCACCCCTCCCACCTTAAGTGCCCTCTCCCCTGACCCCTCTCCCGGAGGGAGAGGGGAACCGAACCCGGACCCAGTGAGGCGGCGGTTGGTCATTCTTAACCCTCTCCCTGTAAGGGAGAGGGGGGCGGTGCCGCCGCTTCGACCACCCCCCACTGCCGCAGCCGGGGTGCTTGCGCACCCCGCCCATCCCGTTGACCGCGCCGAGCCGCTGCCGGACATCTTCCCCCGCCACTGCCGCAGCCCGCCGTCACCCGAAGACGAGGACGCGCTGGCGCGTGAAGGGCTCGAAGCCGAGCCGCTGGTACAGGCGCTGGCCCGCCAGGTTGTCCTCGAGCACGGCCAACTGCAGGTGACCGGCGCCGGCTTCGAAGGCGCGCCTGGCCATCATCGAGACGCCGGCGGCGGCGATGCCCCGGCCCCGCTGCGCCGGGGAGGTGAACACACCCTGCAGCAGCCAGCCGCAGGGGCGGGTGATATCGCTGTAGCCGACGAACACCACGCGCCCGTCGAGCACGCCGACCGTGGCGTGTGCGACCCGCGTTTTCACCCAGCGACGGAAGCGGCGGGCGCTCTTCTGCAACGGGTCCGGGCGCTGCTCGGCGAGCAGGCTGCCCTGTGCGGCCACGACCAGCGCGTCGAGGTCACCGGCGCGCGCCGCGCGCAGTTCCAAGCCAGCGGGCGGCGGGGCGTAGTGCGCGTCCTCGGCCCGCAGCGCGTAGCCGAGTTCCATGCGGTCGAGCAGCGGCGCGCGGTGGCCACGCAGCGCCAACTGGGCGCGCAGCCGCCCCATCAGCGACGACCGGCCCTTGACGATCCCGCTCACGATGTCGCCCAGATGCGGCAGCAGCGCTTCGAGCGTCGCCTCGTCGGTGGTGGCGTCGAGGGTGAAGCTCGGCCGCAGTTGCGCGAGTGCTTTCAGTTGGTCACCGCGCCAGACCGCCAGCAACTGCGAACGGGCAGCAGCCCGCCGCCACGGCCCCTCGGCGAAGTGCAGCACCTGATCCAGCAGCCACAGGTTGAGACGCGGCGCGCGCGAAAGGTGCGTCAGCGCCACCTCGACTTCCTCGAGGCGCAGCGCGCGCACCTGCCGGGAATTTAATTCGTCGTCGTTCACAAGGGCTCAAGGTTCGGTTCCCCTCTCCGGGAGAGGGGTTAGGGGAGAGGGTTCTTAAGGCTGGACGGCGGGCGCAGCCCGCCGGGACGCTCACTCGAGCACGACGAGCACGGCTCCCTCTTCGACGCTCTCGCCCTCGCTCACGCGGATTTCGGCGACGGCGGCGTCGCAGGGCGCCTCGACCGGAATCTCCATCTTCATGGATTCGAGAATCAACAACACATCGTCGCGGGCGACCCGGTCGCCGACCTGCTTCTCGATTTTCCAGACCGTGCCGGTGATCTCGGCTTCGACCACGGTGGGCATTGAAGAACCTCCTCTTCATCCGACGGGGGGGCTTAAACAGAAACATAAACATAACCGCTTGAGCGGTGGGCGGCGCTCCTCTATGTTCCGTCGCCATGCTCGAGACCCTGACGCGCGGGTTCGAAGCCGCCCGTGAGCGGCTCGCAGGCGTCCGCCGGCTCGACGCGGCGAATGTCAAAACGGCCCTGGCTCAGGTGCGCCGCGCGCTGCTCGAAGCGGATCTCGACCAGCCCCTGGTCAACGACTTTCTGGCGCGGGTTTCGGCGCGCGCGCTCGGCGAGAAGCAGGCAACCCGGGTGCGCGACGCCACCGGACAGTTGCGAAAAGTATCGCCCGGTCAGCACTTCGTGGCCTGCTGCGAGAGGGAGTTGGTGGCGCTGCTGGGGCCGGGTGAGCCGGCGCTCGAGGCGCGCGATGGCGTCACCTCGGTGCTGCTGATCGGGCTTCAGGGCGTCGGCAAAACCACGCTCGCGGCCAAGCTCGCGCGCTGGCTCCAGAGTGAGGGCAAGCGGCCCCTGCTGGTGGCCGCCGATCTGCAACGCCCGGCAGCAGCCGCGCAGCTCGAACAACTCGGCCGCACGCTCGATGTGCGCGTGCTGCGCGGCGCGCCGCAGGAAACACCGCCGGCGCTCTGCGCCCGCGCGCGTGCGCTCGCCCGCAACGAAAGCTTCGACGCGCTGCTCTACGACAGCGCCGGGCGGCTCGCGCTGGACGACGCGCTGATGCGCGAGCTCGAAGCCATCCGCCACGCCGCCGCGCCCTCCAACACGCTGCTGGTCTGCGACGCGCTGATGGGACGCGACGCGGTGAATGTGGCCGCCGCCTTCGCCGCGCGCATCCCGCTGAGCGGTCTGGCGCTGACCAAGCTCGATGGCGACGCGCGCGGCGGCGCGGCGCTGGCGATGCGCAGCGCGACCGGCGTGCCGATCCAGTTCCTCAGCACCGGCGAAGGCCTCGACCGGCTCGAACCCTTCCGCCCCGAGGGCCTCGCCAGCCGCATCCTCGGCATGGGCGATGTCGTCGGCCTGGTGCGCGACTTCGAGCAGGTGGTGGACACGCAGCAGGCCGAGCGCGCCGCCGAGCAGATGCTGAAGGGGCAGTTCACGATGGAGGATCTGCTCGGCCAGTTGCGCGCGCTTCAGAAGCTGGGGCCGCTCGAAGACCTGCTCGCCAAACTGCCCATCCCCGGCGGCCTGCGCGCGCCGGTGGACGAGGGCGAACTCGGCCGGGTCGAGGCGATGATCCAGTCCATGACCCGCGCCGAGCGGCGCGCGCCGGAGCTCATCAACCCGAGCCGGGCCGAGCGCATCGCGCGTGGCAGCGGCCACAGCAAGGCGGATGTCCTCGGGCTGCAGCAGCGCTTCCGCAAGATGCGCAAAATGATGGGCGCACTCGGCGGCAACGGAGGTGGCGGTGGCGGTGGATTGCCCGAGCTCGCCGGCATCCCGGGCCTCGGCGGTGGAGACCCCGCCACGCCGCTCGGCGACCAGGGCGGCAACCGCCAACTGCGCCGCCAGAGCCGCGCGCGGGCGCGAGCGCAGGCCCGGAACAAGCGCAAGAGCGCCCGAAAGGCGCGCCGCAAGGGGCG
>JAHRAN010000145.1 GCA_020027245.1 Myxococcota bacterium | reverse complement strand
GCGTCACCGGTGGCGACGCGCAGGCCGCGCTCCTCGGGTTCGAAACTCTGCCGCAGGAAGTAAGCCGAGAGCAGCGCAACCAGCAGCAGGCTCAACGCGACGAGCGGGGTGCGCAGCCAGCGCCGCTTGCCGCCTTGCCCGCGCCCGCGCCACAACGCGGCGACGCCGAAACCGCCGCCGAGCCACAGCACGCCGAGCACCAGCCAGGGCACGCGCGCGTGGATCAACTGCTCGTGGCCGAAGGGCAGGGTGGCGCTCGGCACGGCGAGGCTCAGCAGCAGCCAAGCGAGCACGCCGAGCACGAGCAGCAGCGAAAGCGCGAGCATGATGCGGCGAGCATACCGCGCGCAGTGCGGCGTCGGCAAGCACGTCTGGGGCCGCGCTGGGAGCGCGGCCAGTTGACAACATGGGTGGCGCTTCGCGCGAGGGGCTTCGCCCCTCCCCAACCCGTTGACCGCGCCGAGCCGCTGCCGGAAGCTGGCGCGCACCGCCCAGCCTTTTGACCGCCCCGAGCGGCTGCCGGAAGGGGCGCCGGTCGCTGACGCGCCCGGCGCTTCTCGTCGCGACTGGCTGTTGCCTCGGCAGTTCCCCACTCCGTCATTCCTGCCTATGCAGGAATGACTCCCGCTGTACAGGGAATGACTCCCGCGAAGGCGGGAATCCAGTCCGGCAGCGGCTTGGGGTGGTTGCGGCAGTGGGGGTGGAAGATTGCGCGGGGCCGCCACCCGGGGCGCTTGTGCGCCCCGCCCCGCCTTTTGACCGCGCCGAGCCGCTGCCGGAACCCGGCGACAGGCCTTACTGGCGGCGACGGGCTTTATGGCCCGTCGCCCCCTTTGAGGGCGAGCGCGGGGGTCATCCCTGCATAGGCGGGGGTCATCCTTGCATAGGCAAGGATGACGGTGGCGGTGGCGGTGAGCGTGCTACAGGTATCGCGCGCACGGGCAAGCCCCGGCGTTGCCAAGCCCGCGCCCACCCCGAGGAGAGACCATGTCCACGATCCGCCTGTATGGCGTTCCGGCATCCCGCGCGATGCGCTGCCTCTGGGCGCTCGAGGAAGTCGGCGCCAGCTACGAGTTGGTGCCCACGAACTTCAGCGAAGATGTGCGCGCGCCCGAGTTTCTGAAAATCAATCCGAACGGCCGCATCCCCGCGCTGGTGGATGGCGAGCTCGTGCTCTTCGAATCCATGGCCATCAACTTGCACCTCGCGCGCAGTTACGGCGGCGCGCTCTATCCGGCGGACGCCGCCGCCGAGGCGCGCACCTGGCAGTGGTCGTTCTGGGGCATGACCGAAATCGAACCGCACCTGATTACTTTGCTGCTGCACCAGGCGATACTGCCCGAGGCGCAGCGCCAACCCGAGCTGGCGACGCAGGCCGGGGAGGCGCTCGAGCGCCCGCTGCGTGTGCTCGATGCGCAGCTCGGCGCGCGCACACATCTTCTGGGTGACGCATTCACCATCGCCGACCTGAATGTGGCGTCGGTGCTGGCGATGAAGTCGCCCGCGCAGTACGAGGGCGTGGAAAAGTTTAAAAATGTCACGCGCTGGTTCGATGCCTGCACCGCTCGCCCCACCTTCGCGCGCGCCATCAAGGCGGGCCGCTGATGCCGCGCAACGCACAGTGGCTGTTGCACTCGCGCCCGGAGGGCATGGTCAGCGAGGCGAACTTCGAGTACTTTGATGCGCCGCTGCCCGAACTCAAAGACGGGCAGGCGCTGGTGCGCACCTTGTATCTGGCCTTCGAGCCTGCGATGCGCGGCTGGATGAACGACGCCGCAAGTTATGTCGCGCCGGTGAAGCTCGGCGAGGTGATGCGCGGGGCCGCCGTCGCGCAGGTGGTCGAGTCGCGTCGCCCGGACTTCAAGGCAGGCGACATCATTTCGGGAATGTTCGGCTGGCAGCAATACGCCATCGTGGACGGCGCGCTGGACGCCGCGCAGAACATCACCCGGGTTCCCGATGGCGTGCCGCCGCACTGGCTGCTCAGCGTGCTCGGCATCACCGGCCTGACTGCATACTTCGGCATGCTCGAAGTGGGCAAGCTGCGCGCGGGCGACACGGTGCTGGTCTCGGCGGCCGCTGGCGCAACCGGCTCGGTGGCGGCGCAACTGGCGCGCATTGGACAGTCTGAAAAGGTCGTCGGCATCGCCGGCAGTCCGCGCAAGTGCGCCTGGCTCACCGAGCAGGCCAAGCTCGACGCGGCGCTCGACTACCGGAGCGAAAACCTGAACCAGCGCCTGCGCGAGGAATTCCCCGACGGCATCTCGCTCTTCTTCGATAACGTCGGCGGCGATGTCCTCGATACCGCCCTGCTTCACATGGCGCAGAACGGCCGCGTGGTTTTGTGCGGCGGCATCTCGCAGTACAACACAGCGGAGCGCCCAGCCGGCCCCGCCAACTACATGCAAATCGTGCTGCGCCGGCTGACCGTGAAGGGCTTCATTCTCTTCGACTGGGCCGAGCACATCGGGAAGGCGCAAACGGAACTCCGGCGCTGGCTCAGCGAGGGGCGCATCGCGCACGCCGAGGACATTCAGCAGGGTTTCGAGAACGCGCCCCGGACATTTCTCAGACTGTTCAGCGGCGAGAACCTGGGCAAGCAGTTGCTGAAGATCGCAGACCCGGACTGATTCCGGGCTGACCACCGACGCACACGACGCATCTGGTCTGGCTGCGCAATCTTACTGAGGACGGTCGGCGATGAGCGCTCACAATGCGCCCGATGTGGCGACGGTTAAAGCGCCCGAGTTTGGCGTCGGCTATCAGCGCTACGCGCTGGGGTTGCTGCTGCTGGTGTACATCTTCAACTTCATTGACCGTCAGATCGTCAACATTCTGATCGAGGGCATTCGCGAGGAGTTTCAGCTTTCGGACGCGCAACTCGGCTTCTTCGGCGGCACCGCGTTCGGGATTTTTTACGCCACGCTCGGCATTCCCATCGCGCGCTTCGCCGACGGCCGCGTGCGCCGCAATGTCATAGCACTTGCGCTCACCATCTGGAGCCTGATGACCGCGCTGCAGGGGCTGGCGCAGAGTTTTGTGATGCTGGCGCTGGCGCGCATCGGCGTCGGCGTCGGCGAGGCCGGCTGCAGCCCGCCCGCGCACTCGATGATCTCGGACTACTTCCCGCCCGCGCGTCGCGCCACCGCGCTCGGCCTTTACGCCACCGGCATTCCCATCGGCAGCGCCATCGGCCTGATCGCGGGCGGCTGGATCCGCGAAACCCTGGGCTGGCGCGAGGCCTTCCTGATCGTCGGCCTGCCCGGTGTGCTGCTCTCCGTGCTGGTGATGCTGACGCTGCGCGAGCCGACCCGTGGCTACTACGATGTCACAACGCCACAGCGCGCGGCGCAAAAGCTGAGCACCCGCGCGCTCATCGCCTCGCTGGCGCGCCTGCCTTCGTTTTTGCATCTGGCGCTGGCGGGCGCGCTGCACGCTTTTTACGGCTACGGCGCGGCGAGTTTCGTCGCGCCCTTCTTCGAGCGTCTGCACGCTTTCACGCCCGGCGAACTCGGCGTCTGGCTGGGGCTGATCTCACTCAGCGCCGGCGTCGCCGGCACCTTTTTCGGCGGCTACTTCGCCGACCGTCTGGCAGTGCGCGACCGGCGCTGGTATGCGTGGCTGCCGGGCATCGCAACGGCGCTCGCCATTCCGTTTGTGTTTTTCTATTACCTGCTGCCGGATCGCTACCTCGCACTGCTGATGGGCGCGGTGACGGTGATGGTGGGCGGCATGTATCTGGGGCCGACCTTTGCGGTAACGCAGGCGCTGGTGGCGCCGCAGTTTCGCGCGCAGGCATCGGCGGTGCTGCTCTTCATTCTGAACATCATCGGCCTCGGTCTCGGGCCGCAGTTCGTGGGGCTGCTCTCCGACTGGCTCGAGCCGCGCTACGGCGTCGAGTCCATCCGCTATGCATTGCTCTGGACCGTCGCCGGCGGGGCGCTCTGGTCAACCGTTCATTACTTTCTCGGCGCGCGCACGCTGAAGCAAGACCTGCGCGCGCGGGAGGAACAGTGGTGAGTTTTGTTTCGAGCCGCGCGGCGCCTGTCGCACTCGCGCTGCTGTGGCTGCTCCAGATGCAGCCCGCGCTGGCGCAAGAGCCCGGGGCGCTTGCGCGCCCCGCCACTTCCGTTGACCGCGACCGGGGTGCTACGCCCCCCGCCCATCCCGTTGACCGCCCCGAGCGGCTGTCCGAGCCGCTGACCGGGGCGCTGCCGCGCCCCGCCACTCCTGTTGACCGCGCCGAGCCGCTGTCGGAACCCGCCCATCCCGTTGACCGCCCCGAGCGGCTGTCGGAAGTGCTGGCGCCGTCGGACCTTGCGAGTCCGCGCGCGACGATGCGCACGTTGCTCGTTGCGATGAACGCACTCTGGTCCGAGCCGGACGCCTGGCAGCGGGCCGTCGCCACAATCGAAACCCTGGAGCCGGATGCGCTCGTGCAGCGCGAGCGCGCGCGACAACTCTACGCGGTGCTGAATCGCATCGAGCTGGTTGCGCCGGAGCGTCTGCCCGACGCCGCTTCTGCCACAACGCTCACGCGCTACCACTACTTCCCCGATCCGCAGCGCGACCGCGCCCTGCTGCGCCGCATCGGCGCGCCCCGGGGAGGAATCGCCCTGCGCCGGGGCGACGACGGCGGCTGGCGCTTCAGCGCCGACACCGTCGCCACACTGCCCGCGCTGTATGCGCAACTGGAACCGCTGCCGCTGGTGGCGGGGCGCGAGCTGGTAACCGTCGTCGAGTGGCTCGAAAGCTGGCTGCCCGTCTGGCTGGTCGAGAATCGCTTCTTCACCGTGAAGTACTGGGCCTGGCTCGCCATCTTCGGGGTGATTCTGCTCGGCCTGGTGGCGGACCTGCTGACCCGCGCGCTGCTGCGCGGTTTGTCCGAGCGCGTGACGCGCCGCACGGCCGACGCAAGCGACCCTTCGCTGTTGCACGCCGCCCTGCGCCCGATCGGCCTCTTCGCCGCCGCACTTGTCTGGATGCTGCCGCTTGGTCTTCTGGAACTCGACCCGCTGGTCGAGCGCGTGATCGGCGGCGCGCTGCGCATCTTTCTGGTGCTGGCGGGAACCCTTTCCATCTGGCGGCTGATTGATCTCGGCGCTGGCGTGCTCGCGCAGCGCGCCGCGCGCACGGCGACGCGCATTGACGACGTGCTGATCCCGCTGGTCTCGCGCGCGCTCAAACTTTTCGTGCTGGCCATGGGCGTCATCTACGCCGCCGACGCGCTGAACATTCCCATCACGCCGCTGCTCGCATCGCTGACGGTGGCGGGCGTTGGCTTTTCCTTCGCCGCCAAGGACACGGTGGAAAACTTTTTCGGCTCGGTGGCCGTGGTGCTCGACCGCCCCTTCGACATCGGCGACTGGGTGGTGATTGACGGCACCGAGGGCATCGTCGAGCAGGTGGGCTTCCGCTCGACCCGCATTCGCACTTTTTACAACTCGCAGATAACGGTGCCGAACTCGAACCTGGTGCGGGCCTCGGTGGACAACTACGGCCGCCGCCAGTACCGACGCTGGAACACCACGCTGGGGCTTCAGTACGACACGCCGCCGGATAAATTAGTTGCATTTACCGAGGGCATTCGCGAGCTGATCCGCACGCATCCCTACACGCGCAAGGACTACTATCAAGTATGGTGCAACGAGTTCAGCGCGTCGAGCCTCGATGTATTGCTCTACATTTTCTTCGACGTGCCGGACTGGAACACCGAGTTGCGCGAGCGCGAGCGCCTGTTCCTCGACATCCTGCGCCTCGCCGACCAGCTCGGCGTGCACTTTGCGTTCCCGACGCGCACCGTGCATGTGATGAGTCCCGGCGCTGGCCCTGTCGCCGAAGCGGCGCCGCCGCCCGCCCGCGAAAGTGAGCGCAACGCGCAGCAGGAAGGCGTGCAGGCCGCGCGTGCGTTGGTGCGTGATCAGGTCTGGCGCAGCGTCAAGCCGGGGCCGGTGGTGTTTGCAGGCAGCCCGACGGACGCGCAACTCGACGCCGCCGGCAACCCCGTCGAAGCGCATGCCGAAGATGAAGGCGGCACGCCGAAACAGGGCGACGAAAAAAGAAGGGGAAGGTCCTGAGCGAATCCGCGGCGGACGCCACCGAACCGCAGCGCAGCACCCGCGACGACGCTGCGCTGCGCGCGCGACTTTGCGACTGGTTTGCAACCCGGCTGCCGCCGCGCGCCGAGCCGCGGGTCGGCGAGCTTTCGAGCCCCGTCGGCTCGGGTATGTCGAGCGAGACGCTGCTCTTCGATCTCCATTGGCGCGAGGACGGGCGCGCGCAGCGTCTCGCCTGCGTGGCGCGCATGGCGCCCGCAGGGGCGGACGTTCCGGTCTTCCAGAGTTACGACCTTGCGATGCAGGCGCAGGTGATTCGCATCGCCGGGCAGCACGGGGTTCCGACGCCCCGCGTGCGCTGGGTCGAGACCGACCCGGCGCCCCTCGGCGCGCCCTTCTTCGTGATGGAGCGGCTGCGTGGGCGCGTGCCCGCCGATGTTCCGCCGTACCTTTTTGAGGGCTGGCTGCGGGACGCGACGACGATGGAGCAGCGGCAACTTCAGGACGCCACCATCGCCGTGCTCGCCAAGCTGCACGCAATTGATGTGACGAAACTCGACACCGGCTTTCTCGAGTTTGATGTTCCGGGCGCGACGCCGCTCGCGCGTCACCTGGCGAACCAGCGGCGCTACTTCGACTGGGTCGCCGGGGGCGAGCCGCATCCGCTGCTCGAGCGCAGTTTCGATTTTCTCGAAGCGAACTGGCCGGACGAGAACTCCACCGTCATCAGTTGGGGCGACGCGCGGATCGGCAACATCATGTACGATGGCTTCGAGCCGCTGGCGCTCTTCGACTGGGAGATGGCTGGCATAGGCCCGCGCGAAATAGACATCGGCTGGCTGATCTTCATCCACAGCTTTTTTCAGGACCTGTTCGGCAGCGCAGACCAGCCGCCGATGATGCAGGACTTCCTGCGCGCCGCCGATGTGGCCGAGTGCTACCAGCGGGTGAGTGGCCACCGGCC
>JAHRAN010000125.1 GCA_020027245.1 Myxococcota bacterium | reverse complement strand
CCGCGCCGGGCGGCGCCGCATTGCGCACGGGCTGTTCGCGCTTTCGCTCGTCGCAGCGGCGCCAGCGCTGGCAGCGGATGAAGCGTCCGCTCGACCGACCGGGCCGCCCTGGAGCTACCGCTTCGAGGGATGGGCCGGCCCTGCCCTTGATGTGATCTGGTACACGCCGCGCAAGGCCGGCGCGGACGCGCCGATCCTGATCGTCATCCCCGGCGCGAGCCGCGACGCGCCGCGCTTCCATGCCACTTGGCTGGCCGTTGCGCACCGCCGGGGCTTCGTCGTGCTGACCATCGGCGCGCCCGTCGCGCGTTTTCCGACGGAGTACGAGTACAACGCCGGCGGTGTAGTCAACGCCAATGGCGAAGCGCGCCCGCAGGAAGAGTGGCTCTTCAGCGCCATCGAGCCCTTGTTCGAGGATTTTCGCGCGCGCTTCGGTTTCCAGACGGAGCGTTATCACCTGTTCGGTCACTCTGCGGGTGGCGGCTTCGCGCATCGCTTCCCGCTCTTCCAACCGGAGGCGAAGGTGCAGCGCGTGGTCGCAGCCAACCCCGCCTTCGTCACGCTGCCCGACCGGGAAACCGCTTACCCTTTTGGTCTCGAGGGGCTTTCGCTTCCGCCTGAACAGTTGGCGCAGTGGTTCGCCGCGCCGCTTATCATTCTGCTCGGTGACCAGGACCTGGCGCCGCGCACCAAGCCGCTCAGCAACGGCCCACTGGCGCGCGCACAGGGGCCGCATGTCTTCGCCCGGGGCCAGTTGCTCTTCGAGCGTGCGTGGAAGGAGGCAAACGCGCGCGGCCTCCCCTTCCACTGGGAGTTGCAAATTGCCGAGGGCGTGGGGCACGACAACCGCGCCATCGCGCCCTTCGCTCTGACTCCGCTCTTCGCTGCGGCGGCGCCGTAGCTGTGTTGCGGCGGCTTCTTGGAACCGTCTGCGGCGCAGCGTTACTCGGCTGCGCTCTCGCCGCAAACGCAAGCGCCGCCACCAGCGGGCAGTTTCGCTTCGAAGGCTGGGCTGGCCCCGCAGTGCAAGTGCACTACGCGCGCGCCGAAACTCCGGGTGAGGGACAGCGCGTGCTCGTCGTGCTGCACGGCCTGCGTCGCAATGCGCGCGACTACCGCGACGACTGGCTCGAGATGGCCGACCGCTACAACCTGCTGGTGCTGGCGCCGCGCTTCAGCGAGCACGATTTCCCGCGCTCGGCCGGTTACAACCTCGGCAACATCTTTGATCGGCATGGGCGCGTGCGGGCGCGCGACATCTGGTCATTCTCCGCCATCGAGCCGCTCTTTGACGCCGCACAGCAGCGCTTCGGTCTTCAGCAACCGGGTTACTTTTTGTTCGGCCACTCGGCCGGCGCGCAATTCGTTCAGCGCTACTTGCTCTTCACGCCGGACCTGCGCGTGCTTTCGGCCGTGGCGGCGAACGCTGGCTGGTACACCTTTCCCGACCCGCGCAGCGACTGGCCCTACGGTGTGCGAGGCGTGCGTTTCTCGAAGCAGGCATTAACGACGGCGCTGGAGCAAAGGCTCGTGGTGCTGCTCGGTTGCGAGGACGACGACCCCGTCGCCCCGAACCTGCGCACGACGAAGGAGGCCCGCGCGCAGGGCGCGCACCGGCTGGCGCGCGGGCGGCGTTTCATCGCCTTTGGCGCAGCACTTGCGCGCGCGCAGGGCTGGCCCTTTGCCTGGCGCGTGGCGACGGTGGCGGGCGTCGGTCACAACCATGCCGGGATGGCGCGGCGCGCGGGCGCGGCGCTCTTCGGCGAGGAGGCGCTGCGCGATGAATGTCCATCGGCGTAGCGCGCTTGCGTTTGCGGCGCTCTGCTGCGCGCTGCCGGCGCTGGCGCTCGCCCTCGATGCGCCGGCGCGCTTCCAACAGGGCTGCGAGACCGAGCGCTTCTCGTTGCGCAGCGACTTCCCGGGTGGGCGCGTGAGCGCCTGCACGCGGCAAAGCGCGACGCACATCGAAGTGTTGATCGCGCCCGAGGACGCGCCGCCCATCAACGACAGCGCCTGGTATGCCTTCCGTCTCGATCCGCACCAGCCCGGCTTTGCGGTGATTACGCTGCGCTACGAAAACGGAACGCACCGCTACAAGCCCTGGTTTCGCGAACTCAAAGCGGGGGAAGCCGCGTGGCGATTGCTCGACCAGGTGGAGACTCTGCCCGATGGCGCGCTGCGCTTGCAGGTCGCTCTCGAAGACGCGCCCGTGCTGGTGGCGGCGCAGGAACTTCTGCTCCCCGACGCATATACGAAATGGCTTGCGGAACTCGCCGGGCGTCACGGCCTGCGCCAGGCCGAACTCGGGCGCTCCGCTCTGGGGCGACCGCTCTTCCGGCTCGAAATCGGCGACGGCGAGGTCGGCAGGCGGCGCGCTCGGGCGGTGCCGGTCAACGGGGTGGGGACGCGCCGCTTCGGCGCGTCCGACAGGCGGCGCGTTCGGGCGACGCCGGTCAACGGGTTGGACGCGACGCGGGAACCGCGCGGCACGCTGCTGCTGCTCGGTCGCCAGCATCCACCGGAGGTCACCGGCGCGTTCGCGCTCTTCGCCTTCACCGAGCGGCTGACCGAGCCGGACGCCCTCGCCGCCACTTTCCGCGCGCGCTTCCGCGTTCACCTCGTGCCGCTGCTCAACCCGGACGGCGTGGCGCGGGGCCACTGGCGTCATGGCGCGGGTGGCGTGGACCTGAACCGGGACTGGGGGCCGTTCACGCAACCGGAAACCCGCGGGGTTAAAACCTTCCTGGAAGAACACCCCGCGCAGACAGCGGCGCTGCAACTGATGCTCGATTTCCACTCGACCTATAATGACCTCATTTACACGCAGCAGGATGAGGAGCGCACTACCCCGGCGCGCTTTCACCGCAACTGGTTCGCCTGCCTGCGCTTGCACGATGCGGACGGCGCGGTCGCAGCCCGCGTGCCGCGCGAACCACGGCGCACGGGCGAGCAGCCCAACGCCAAGAACTACTTCCACCACCGTTTTGGCATTCCCACCGCAACCTACGAGGTGGGCGACGCAACCCCGCGTCCCGAGATTCGCGCCAACGCCCGCGCCTTCGCCGAGGCGATGATGCGCACACTGCTGCACCGGGACGGCTGCGGCGACGCGCAAGAAACCAAGTAGCGCCGTCGGCGCGTCCGGCAGCCGCTCGGGGCGGTCAAAAGGATGGCGGGGCGCGACAGCGCCCCCTGGCGCCCCGGTCAGCGCTTTGCGGGCCAGAGTGGCGCGGGGATTTCGAAGCCCAGCGGCTCGCTCCAGCGGTTGCGGAACGAAACTTCGTGCACCGGGCGACGCGGCGCCACCGCCCAGCGCCCGGTCGGGTAGCCGAAGGTCACGCAGCAGTTGAAGTTCCAGTCCTCGTCGCGTGGCACTTCGAGCACATCGAGCACGCGCTCGAGTTGAAACAGCAGGACGCTGGTGATAGCGGAGCCCACGCCCTCGGCGCGCGCGGCGAGCATCGCGCTCCAGACGCTCGGGAAGATCGAGCCGCCGGTGGTGTCGAAGCGGCTGAAGGCGAAGAGCAGCAGCGGGTAGTGCTCGAAGTTATCCGCCAACCACTGCGCCGAGCGCTGCACGCGCAACATGGTGACCGACTCGGGGTCGTCCGGCGTCGCCCTGGCTTGTTCTATGCGCTCACGATAGACAGTCGCCCAGAGCGTGGCCATGCACTCGCGGTAAATCGGCCCGAGTTGCGCGCGGATGCCGGGATCGTCCACCAACCCGAAGCGCCAGGCCTGGGTGTTGCCACCCGAGGGCGCGCGGATCGCAGCGTCGAGGATGCGCTGCTGCACCGCCTCGGGAATAGCCCGGTCTTTGATGACCCTGCGCATCGCGCGGGTGGTGTACAACGCCTCATGAATGTCCACGGTGTGCTCCTGCGCGCACGGCGCGCGACTTGCGGTTTCAGGCGCCCGAGCATGGCACGGGTGCGAGGCCGGGGCATCCCGCCCCGCTACGGCCCTCGTGTTCCGCGAAGGAGGGAAGCAGAGGCGGCAGCGGCAGTGGGGGTGGAAGGTTGCCGGCAGCGGCTCGGCGCGGTCAACGGGATGGGCGGCGGGCGTAGCCCGCCGGCGGCGAATTGGGACTCCACGGCGAGGGCAGTTGTGCCACACTGGCCGCGTGCTGGAGACAAAGCCCCCGAAGCCGCGCCAGCCCGGCGCCGACAGCCTGCGCGCACTGCTGGCCATCGGCCTCGCGCTGCTGCTGTGCGCCGCCCTCGCGGGCTGCGGGCGCGTGGGCAAGGGCGATGCGAGAACCCTGAAGCGCGACGAGGCCACGCGCCGCAGCACTCAGAACGGCGAAGTGGTGGGCGGCTTCGGCGCACACGGCGCGCAGGTCTGGCTCGGCATCCCCTTTGCCAAACCGCCACTCAATAAGTTGCGCTGGCGCGCGCCCGAAGCGCCCGAAAATTGGGACGGCGTATTCGAAGCGCTCGAGCACGGCGCGCCCTGCCCGCAAATCGCAAGCCCCCTTGGCGGGCGCACGGACTTCGACCTCGGCGACTTCTACGGCAGCGAGGACTGTCTCGTGCTGAATATCTTTAACCACCACCACGACCACTCGCATGCAGCAACGCCCGACGCCGCTGCGCGCCCGGTGATGGTCTGGATTCACGGCGGCGGCAACGTGGTCGGCGACGCCAGCCTCTACGACGGCAGCCGGCTCGCGCAGGAAAACGACGTGCTGGTTGTCGCCCTGCAGTACCGGCTCGGCCCCTTTGGCTGGTTCCGACACAAAGCCCTGCGCGACGGCGCGGACGCGCAGAGCGCCTCGGGTAACTTCGGCGCCCTCGACCTGCTGCGCGCGCTCGAGTGGGTGCAGCAGAACATCAGCCACTTTGGCGGCGACCCGAACAACGTGACCTTGTTTGGTGAGTCCGCCGGCGGCACCAACATCTTCGCGCTGCTGCTTTCGTCAAAGAGCGAGGGGCTCTTTCACCGGGCCATCGCGCAAAGTGGAACGCCGCGGCTGTTACCGCCAGACGCCGGTGAGTTTCCCGAAGCGGGCGCGGCGCGTGGTAATACTTCGAGCGAGATCGTCCGCCACCTGCTCGACAAAGACGCGCAGCGACCCGCCGCACAAGTCGCCGCCATGCTGCGCGCCAAGCCCGCCTATGATGTGCTGCGCGCTTATGCGGAGCAGGAGACCGACATCATCGAAATGCCCCGGCTGTTTGCCGACGGTGTGGTGCTGCCGGAGGGCGACGCAAAGAGCGCCTTCGCGGCGGGGCTTCATCAGCGCGTGCCCGTCATTCTGGGCAGCAACCGCGACGAATCGAAGCTGTTTCAAGTTGCGGATCGCGAACTGGTGACCTGGATGCTGGGCATGCCCTTCTTTTCCAAAGACCCGGTGCATTACGACCGGGTGGCGGAGTATTCGAGCAAGTGGTGGAAGCTCGCGGGCGTTGACGAACCGGCGCGGGTGCTTCATCCGCACGGGCCGGTCTGGGCCTACCGCTTCGACTGGGACGAGGAGCCGAGCTTTTTGTGGTGGGATTTCCCGCACCTGCTCGGCGCGGCGCACGCGCTGGAGATCCCCTTCGTGTTCGGCAACTTCGACCTCGGTCGCTTGAACCGCGCGCTGTGGGACGACGACACCCGCGAAAGCCGCGAGCAGCTTTCGCGGCAGATGCGCTCCTACTGGAGCGCGTTCGCCTGGCGGGGCGACCCCGGCCGGGGACGCGACGGCGAGTTGCCCGAGTGGACGCCCTGGGACGAGTCGCGCCCCACCGCCGACCGCTTCCTGCTCTTCGACAGCGAGGCGGACGGCGGCCTTAGAATGTCCGCCGACGCGCTGACCCATGCGTTGATTCTCGATCAAATCGCCGCCGACCCGCGCTTCAGCAGCAGCGAAGAGCGCTGCGCACTGCTCGACAACTTCGCGCGGCAACGGCGGATGCCCTTCGACGAAACGGAGCGTCGCCGCGCCGGTTGTGAAGAAACACCGGCGGAGTAACCGGCGCGGTGATGATACGCCATCCCATCCTTTAACAACTCCGCAGCCGCCACCTGAACCCCCGCCGGCTCCCATAGGGGAGACGGCGCCTCTCCCTCATAGGGAGAGGGGAACCAGAGAGAAACCAACCGCCGCCCAGCTCATCTTAACCCTCTCCCTGTAAGGGAGAGGGATGCGACGGGCCTTGTAGCCCGTCGCCGGGTGAGGGTGGCGGCCCCGCCGCTTCGACCCCCGCCACTGCCGCAACCACCTCTCACTCCGACGGACAGCTCACTCCTCGTCATAGCTCACCACGCAGTGCGCGCCCCTCACGGCGCGGCCCTGACAGGTGAGCACCCAGCCCTCCGCCACTTCATCGGCGTCGAGGGCGTCGTTGACCGCCATCGTCACCGAGCCCGCGAGACACTTCGCCGCGCAACTGCCGCAGTGCCCCTGCTCGCAGGCGAAGGGCGGACGGAGCCCGGCGGCGCGCGCCGCTTCGAGCAGCGACTGGCCTTCCCGATACGGAACATCGTGCCGCTTGCCATCGAGCTGCACCACGACCACCGCGCCAACCGCGCGCCCGTCCGAAGTTTCCCGCTGCGACATGGCGAAGGTTTGTAGGAGCTTCCCCTGCCCGGCGCAACGACGCGCCACGCCGGTTGCGGGAGACATCGGGCGCGGGGTGCTGTAGGCTCCGCGTCCGTTCATCACGGCGGGTGGGGAATTAATGGACGCGAAGCTCGTGTTCTGGACGCTGTCGCTCGTGAACCTCGGCGTGGTGGTGGGGCTCGCGCTCCACGGCGTGCGGGCGATTCGCCAGGGCCGGGTCGAGGCGCACCGCCGCTCGATGCGCGTCGCCGGGCTGCTCGTCGCGGCCTTTCTGCTCGCCTACCTGTTGAAACTGTGGTGGCTCGGCGGCGAGGACAAGAGCCACTGGAGCGCGCTGGCGCAGTGGAACCTCTACATCCACGAAGCGTTTGTGATCGTCATGCTGCTCTCCGGCCTGTTGGCCTGGGCGCTGGCCATGCGCTTTGCGAAGAGTGCGCGGGTGAGCGGCGACCCGAGCGACCCCGCCGCCAGCCCGGTCACCCTGCGGGCGCATCGAATCCTCGGGCGCATAGCAGTCATCAGCGCAGCGGGGGGCTTGCTCACAGCTTGCTTTGTCCTCGCCGGGATGATTGCGCGCGCGCATTGACCGCAGGGACTGCGCGCCGATGATGGAAGACGCCGCCGCACAACGCAGCGGCGCGGCGCGGCGACGCTTCAGGAGCCGCACGGGCGCCACGCGCCGCATCTGGAAACTGGCCTGGCCGGTCATCGTCACCAACCTGCTGCAGAATGTGGGCGGCCTGGTGTCGCTGGTCGTGATCGGCACGGCGATCGGCGCCGAAGGGCTGGCCGCGCGCAACGTCGGCATGCGCGTCTTCTTCACCCTCGAAGTGTTTCTGCTGGCGGTCAGCACCGGCACCACCGCACTGGTGGCGCGTCACTGGGGCGCAGACAACCGCGACGAAGCCGTGCGCGTGACCCGCACTTCGCTCTGGTTGTCGCTGATCATCTCGCTGCTGATCACTTTCCCGGTGGTGCTGGGCGCGGAGTTTCTGGCGGGGCTCTTCGACATGGAGCCCGAGGCCACCCGGATGGCCGCGATCTTCATTCGCTGGGCGGGCGCCGGCACCCTTGTCTTTGCGCTCAACTTCGTACCGATGGCCGCGTTGCGCGCCGCCGGCGACACCATCACCCCGATGTGGCTCGGGGGGATCACCTCGCTGGTCGGCGTCGCCATCATCTACGCCGTGGTCGGCGGCGCCTTCGGCCTGCCGATGCTCGGCATGAACGGCGTCGGCCTCTCGCTGCTGGCATCCTTTGGCGCAAGCGGCGTGCTCTGCACCGCACTCTGGATGAGCGGCCGCTTTGTGGTCGGCTTCGGCGCGCCGGGTGACGACTGGAACCTCGAGCGCATCCGCCTGCTCTTTCGCATCGGCCTGCCCGCCGGCCTCGAGCACGGCGCCTTCAGCCTCGGCATCGCTGGCTTCGTGTACTTCGTTACGAAGTACGGCACGGCGGCCAACGCCGCCTACGGCATCGGCGTTGACATTCTCGCGCTCTCCTTCCTGCTCGGCTTCGGCTTCTCGATCGCCGCCAGCACCCTCGTCGGCCAGCAACTCGGCGCGCGCGATCCCGAGGGCGCGGCGCGCTCCGGCTGGCGCGCGCTGTGGCTGGCCATCCTGGTGATGACCGGCTTCGGGCTCAGCATCATCGCCGTCGCCGAGCCCTTTGCCTCGCTCTTCGTGCGCGACGACCCGGAAGTCGTGCGCCTGACCGTGGTCTTCATCTACCTGCTCGGCTCGGTGCAACCGCTGATGGCGGTGGAGTTCACTTTGGGCGGCGCGCTGCGCGGCGCTGGCGACACCCGCTCCCCGCTCTACATCATGTTGAGCGGCCTGCTGCTGCGCCTCTGCGCAACCGCATTCGTGACGCTCGAACTGAAGTGGGATGTGGAATGGGTGTATGCGATGCTCGTCCCCGACTACATCCTGAAGGGCGCGCTCTACATCTGGCGCTTTCGCAGCGGCCGCTGGGTCCACGCCGTCACCGTCCGCGCTGGCGCCGAATCGTAACTCCCGCGCCGCCCGTCAGCGGCAGTGGGGGTGGCGGCGGCGAACCTTAATGAGGCGGCGGTTGGTGTCTCTCTTATCCCCCTCTCCCTCGGGGTGAGGGGTTTGGGGTGCGGGCACTTAAGGTTGGAGGCGGGCGCAGCCCGCCGGGGTGCGCTGTCGCGCGCGAGGGGTTAGCTTCACCGACTCGATGCCGAATCATCTCCACGGACGCAGCCTTCTCACTCTGCGCGACTTCGGGGCGGACGAGATTCAGCACCTGCTCGACACGGCCGCCGACGCGAAGGCGGCGCGGCTGCGCGGCGTCTTCCCTCGCCGCCTCGAACACCGCAACATCGCGCTGATTTTTCTGAAGCCCTCGTTCCGCACGCGCGTGGCCTTTGCGGTGGCGGCGGCGGACGAGGGCGCGAACCTCGAAGTGCTGCCGCCCGAGGACATCCGCTTCGGGCAAAAAGAGTCCGTGCGCGACATCGCGCGCCAGTTGGGGCGCTTGTTCGATGGCGTGGTGTTTCGCGGTTTCGAGCACGAGTTGCTGCGCGAACTTTCAGAGCACGCCGGCATCCCGGTGTGGAACGCGCTCTGCGACACCTATCACCCAACCCAGGTGCTGGCCGATTTGTTGACGCTGCGCGAAGTCTTCGGGCGCATCCGCGGCACGCGGCTCTGCTACATTGGCGATGGCCGCAACAACCTCGCCACCTCGCTGATGATCGGCTCGGCCAGAATGGGCGTTGACCTGCGCATCCTCGCGCCGCCCGAGCTGCAACCCGCTCCCGAACTATTAAAGGAGTTGATGACGCAGGGCTCGGTCGGCGCGCGCATAACAGTCGGCGACAAGCCGGAGCCCGCGCTCGAAGATTGTCAGGCCGTGTATGGCGATGTATGGGTTTCGATGGGCGAGGAAAAACTGATCGAGGAGCGCATCGCGCTGCTGCGCAACTTCAAGGTGACGCCGGAGCTGCTGGCGTTGACCGGGCGTGACGACACCATCTACCTGCACTGCCTGCCCGCACTGCACGACTACTCGACCCGCTTTGCGCGTGCGCACCCCGACATCTGCGAAGTGGCGAACGAAGTTTTCGAAGGGCCGCAGAGCCGCGTGTTCGAACAGGCGGAAAATCGCATGCACACCGCAAAGGCCGTGATGGTGCTGAGCATCGGCAACCCCACCGGCCCGCTCGGCGCAGCGGGCGTGGCGCCACGACTCCGCGCGCGCTGACTCAACCCGGCCCGGCGCGCAGAGCTTCGGCGCACTCGGCGACGAAACCGGGGCCGCGGTAAATCAACCCGGTATAAACTTCGACCAGATGCGCGCCGGCGTGCGTCAGCGCCACGGCATCTTCCGCGCGCAGCACGCCGCCACAGGCGATGCGCAGATGCCCGGGCGCCAACTGGCCAAGCCAGCGCTGGACATCGAGTGCGATGGGCAGAAGCGGCGCACCGGAGAGCCCGCCGGGGGCATCGGGCCGGGCT
>JAHRAN010000112.1 GCA_020027245.1 Myxococcota bacterium | reverse complement strand
TCGACCTGTGGGCGACGCTCGGCTACGGCACGGGCGATCTGGAAGTCACCCCGGCGGGGCGCGCGACGATATCCAGCGATGCGGAACTCACGACCTTCGGCATCGGCGGCAGCGCCGAGTTGTGGCGCAATGAAACCGTCACCGTGCGCGTCAAGGCGGGGCTGACGCAGGGCGCGCTGGATGTGGACGGCGGCGAGGGCATCACGGCGCTGGACTTGAATGTGAGCCGCGCGAACCTGACGCTCGAAGCGACGCGCAACTTGCAACTGGCGAGTGGTAACACGCTGGCGCTGGCGCTGGAAGCGGGCGGTCGCAACGATGGCGGCGACGGCGAGGGCGGCCACGGTGCGGAACTCGGCGGCAGCCTGCGTTACGCCATCCCCGAGAGCAGGCTGAGTGTGGAACTTCGCAGCCACGGGCTGCTGGGTCGCAGCGACTACAGCGAGTGGGGCATCAGCGGCGGCGTCACGCTGGGCGACGCCGACGGCGCCGGCCTTTCGTTCAGCCTGAAGCCAAGCCTCGGCTACACGGAGCGCAGTCTGGACGAGTTGTGGGAGCAGAAGCTCGACGCCGACGGCGACCGCCGCGCGGCGGTCGGCAAGCGGCTCGAGCTGGAGCTGGGCTACGGCCTGGGCCTCGGCTGGCGTCAGTCGCTGCTGACGCCCTACACCAAGCTGACCCTCGACGACACCGGTCGCACTTGGCGCTTCGGCAGCAAACTCAGTTCGGGCGACCGCTGGCGCACCAGCCTCGAAGCCCTGCGCGAAGAGCGCGCCAACACATCAACCGACCACAGCATCCTGCTGAAGTTCGATCTGGATTTGTAAGCCGCCGGCCCCACCTTTTGACCGCCCCGAGCCGCTGACCGGGGTGCTTCCGCACCCCGTCCCATCCTGTTGACCGCCCCGAGCGGCTGCCGGAAGGGGCGCCGGTCACTGACGCGACCGGCGCTACGTTGCGAACCGCTTGCTGCCTCGTGGCATTCTCGCGCCGCCACGGTTGTGGCAGTGGGGGTAGTCGAAGCGGCGGAGCCGCCACCCTCACCCGGCGACGGGCTTTACTGGCGGCGACGAGCTTTATGGCCCGTCGCCCCCCCCCTCCCTTACAGGGAGAGGGTTAAGAAGAGATGGGCGGCGCCGCTCAATTAAGGTTCGGTTCCCCCTTCTTTCTTCTCCGGTTCCCCTCTCCCTATGAGGGAGAGGGTTAGGGTGAGGGTGGCGGCGGCGGGTATATCAAATGCGCCGGGGGCGCTACGCTGCGGGGCAGGGAGATTAATGTCGTGACCACGCCGCCGTCTGCGCCCGAGCCCGAGCCGAGCGTCGAGGAGGCGTTGACGCGGGCGCGTCAGCACGCCCGTGCCGCCGCCATCGAAACGCTCGCCGCGCTGCGGGCGCTGGTGGATGCGGCGGCGTGCGTGCCCTCGGGGCTCGATGCGCAAAGCGCCGCAAGCTTGCAGAGTGCACTCGACCGCGCCCGGCGCTGGCTCGAACCCGCGGGCGCAAGCGACCCGATGGCGATTCTCGCCAGCGTGAAGCGCGCGCTCGACGACGAGATCCACCGTCAGGAGCAGCGCAGCAGCGTCGCTGGCGCCAGCGATCCCGCCGCGCGCACGGTTCTGCGCGCGCTGCTCACCCTGCGGGAGTTGCTCTGGGAGTTCTCCGCTCGCGCCGAGAAGAGCGCGCCGCGCTCCGCCGAGACGCAGCATCGCCACGAGCGCCCCGTCAGCGCGCCGACGATTGTTGCATCGCGGAGTTGAGCGCGGCGCCGCAACCCGGCGCTGGCATTCTGGACGCGGACGCAGCAGAATCGCGCGGCCATGAACGACGCCCCGGTCTCCGCGTTTCTGCGCCGCCACTACCGTCACTTCAATGCGGCGACGCTGGTGGACGCCGCCGACGCCTGGCGTCGGCTCAGCGATGCGGGCGGCTCGATGCTGATCGCGCTGGCGGGTGCGATGAGCACGGCGGAACTCGGGCTCTCGCTTGCGGCGATGATCCGCGCCGGCAAGGTGCAGGCGATTTCCTGCACGGGCGCGAACCTCGAAGAGGACATCTTCAACCTGGTGGCGCACGATCACTACGAGCGCGTGCCGAACTACCGCGACCTCACCCCCGAAGCGGAGCGCGCGCTTCTCACGCGCAAACTGAACCGCGTGACCGACACCTGCATCCCCGAAGAGGAGGCGATGCGGCGCGTCGAAGCTGCGGTGCTCGAAGAGTGGCTTTGCAGCGAGGCGAAGGGCGAGCGCGCCTTTCCCCACGAGTATCTCTACCGGGTGCTGCGCTCCGGCGCGTTGAAGCCGCACTATCAGATTGACCCGGCGGATTCCTGGATGGTCGCCGCCGCCGAGGCGGAACTGCCGATGGTGGTGCCGGGCTGGGAGGACTCGACCCTCGGCAACATGTTCGCCTCCGAGTTGCTGAAGGGCCGGCTGCGCTCCCCCGCGCTGGTGAAGGGCGGCGTCGAATATCTGATGGAGCTGTCGCAGTGGTACCGGTTGACCGCCGCCTCGAAACCGGTGGGCTTCTTTCAAATTGGCGGCGGCATCGCCGGCGACTTCCCGATCTGCGTGGTGCCGATGCTGAAGCAGGACCTGAAACTCGAAGACACGCCGAGCTGGTCTTACTTCTGCCAGATCAGCGACTCCACCACCAGCTATGGCTCCTACTCGGGCGCCGTGCCGAACGAAAAAATCACCTGGGGCAAGCTCGAGGTGGACACGCCGCGCTTCGTGATCGAAAGCGACGCGACCATCGTGGCGCCGCTGCTGTTCGCGCTGCTGCTCGACTGGTAGCCCGCGGGGGGCGCTGCCGCGCCCCGCCCATCCTTTTGACCGCGCCGACGCTGCCGGCGTCTCTATCGCGACCGCCTGCTACCTCGTTGTTGCCTGTGTCTGTACCTTCGTCATCTCTGCGAAAGAGGGGATGACGGGAAGGCGCGGATTCTCAAGGTCTTCCGCCGGGCGTCGCCCGCTGGCACTCCGCAAGGCAGCGGCGGATGCGGGCGAGCACCGCGTCGCGGCCCAGCACGGCCAGGGTCTCGCCGAGTCCGGGGCTTCTGGCGCTGCCGGTGACCGCGACGCGCAGCGCCTGCGCCGCCACTTTCAGTTCGAGCGAGCGCGCTTCGCAGAACGCGGCGATGGCGCGCTCAACGGGTTGCGGCTCGAAGTCCCGCTGCGCGGCGAGCACATCGCGCAGCGCGGGCAGCAACTCGAGCCCCGTGGGCTCGCCGGTCGCGAGCCAGCGCGTAACAGCCTTCGGGTCGAAGGGATAGTCCGCGTCGCCCCGCACTGCGAAGCCACCGGGGCCGTCCACGCTTAGAAAGTTTGAAAAAGTCTGACAGCGCGGCCGCAACATCTGCAGCAGCGCGCCCGTTTGCGCCGATGACAACCCGTGCGGCGGTGCGGGGTAACGCTTGGCCCAGACGTGAAAGCGGCGCGTGAAGTCCTCGTCACCGAGGGCGGTCAGATGCTGCTGGTTGAAGGCCAGCATTTTGTTGCGGTCGAAGCGCGCACTCGAGCGCCGCGCGCGCGCAAGCGAGAAGTGCGCAGCCAGATAGTCCGGGTCGAAGCGCTCGAGGTCGCGCCCGTCTTCGAGTTTCTCGCCGGGGCTCCAGCCGAGCAGGGCCAACACATTCAACATCGCCTCGGGCAGGTAACCGGCGCGTCGAAAATCCTCGACGCTGATCTCGGGCAACTGAAGCCCGAGGGCCGTGGCCAGCGCGTCGAGTTCCGCGCTCTCGAGTTGCGCGCGTTTGTTCGCGAGCCAGTGTTCGAGTTTGTCGCTGGCGACCGGGAGTTCGGAAAAATCAACAGACCGCTTGCGCAGTGCGGCGCGCACCGCCTTGTCGCGGTCGCGCTTCGACATCTTCGAGCCGTCGGCGTTCAGAATGATCGGCAGGTGCGCATACCGCTGCACGCGGTAGCCCAGCGCGCGCTGCAGCAGCAGGTGGCGCGGCGTGTTGTTCAAGTGCTCCTGACCGCGCAGCACATGGGTAACGCCCATCTTTTCATCGTCCACCACGACGGCCAGGTGATAGGTCGGGGAGCCGTCGCGGCGGCGCAGCACGAAGTCGTCGAGCGTGTCGGCCTCGAAGTGCACCGCGCCGAGAATCTCGTCCTCGACGGTCAGCGCCTCGCGCGGCGCGTTGTTAAAGCGCAGCACGCAGGGCTCGCCCTCCCGGTAGCGCGCGAGGGCTGCTGCGCGGTCGAAGTCCGACGGGCGGCGGTAGCGGAAGTCGCGCTTCTGACGCTGGGCTTCGGTGCGCAGCGCATTGAGTTCCGCCTCGGTTTCGAAAGCCGGGTAGGCCAGGTCGCGCTCCAGCAACTCGTGGAGCGCGGCCTCGTAGTGCGCGCCGCGCGCGCTCTGAAAAAAGGGGCCGACACCGCGCGGGTCGCCGCCAGCGTCGCCATGCACCGGCCCCTCGTCCCAGTGGATGCCGAGCCAGCGCAGATCCTCGAGCAGGGTCTTGACATTTGTTTCGTCCGAGCGCGCGCGGTCGGTGTCCTCGATGCGCAGCAGGAAGCGCCCGCCCGCCCGGCGCGCGAGCGCCCAGCAGAAGAGTGCGGTGCGCGCGCCACCTACATGCAAGTGGCCCGTCGGCGAAGGCGCAAAGCGCGTGACGAGCGGCGCGTCAGCCATCGCGCAGCACCACGCGCACGACGCCCTTTACATTGGCGCAACTCGCTGCCGCGCCCTGTGCACTTTCGGGAAGCAGCAGGCGGAAGGGGCCGCCGCGCTCGCGCGGGAGGGCTGCCTTGCCCTCGCTGTGCAGCAGAAAGCCCTGGCGCAGCGCGCGCAGCGGAACCGGCTCGCTGGCGAAGCCATCCTCGGCGCAGACCACGGCGCTGCCCGCTGCGGGAAGTTGCAGCGCCGACCAGAGTGCGGCGACGCGCGCCGCGCTGCCCTTGCGTTTGGGGAAGAGTGTCGTGATGTCGGCGACGCCGTCGGGCAGCGCGGCCAGATCCTCGCGCCGCAGCACGCGCACCCTTCCGTCGGGCAGCACCACTTCGATCTGCTCGGCGCTTTCGGCGCGCTCGCGCTCCGTGAGCAGCGCGCGCTCGAAGTCGGCGGCGATGCGGCGGAAGCGAGCATCGGCCTGCTCGCCCTCGGCGCATTCAAGAATGACATCGGCGCGGCTGTCCCGACGGTGCGCGCTGCGCTGCGCTTGCAACTTGCCGCCTGCGAGTTCCATCAACTCGAAGCCCTCGCGAGTGCGGAAGATGCCTTTGATCCGCGTGAGCCCTGCCGCATCGAGTTCGTCCTGCATCTGCTGCAACGCGCGCCGCAAGCGCTCGCCCGAGAACACGAGGTGGGCGGGCCAGTGAAAACTCCGCGCCTGAAACGCGGCGTTCGGCTGGTGCGCGTTCGCGTGTTCGCGCAGCCGCTCCTGACGCGCCTTGCGGTCTGCGCCCTCGGGCCAGTCCAGCAGCGACGGCGGAACCTGCCCCTGGCTGCAGTGGTGGATGGCGAGCGGCCCCGGCCAGAGCGTCTTCGCAAAGGCGTCGAAGCGGCGTAGCGCGGCGGCGTCGCAGAGGTCGCTGCGGCTTGCGATCAGTACATCGGCGACGCCGGCAGCGTGCTCCACCAGCTCGCGCTCCTCGGGGCGCAGGCGGTCGAGCCGCGCCGGGTCAACCAGCACCAGCACGGGCGCGAGCGCCAGCCGTTCGCGCTGCGGGCAGCGGCGGATGGTGTCCACCAGATCTTGCGGGCGCGCGAGCCCGGTGGGTTCGATCAGCAGCCGGTCGGGCGCCGTCTCGAGCACGGCATCGAGTGCGGTGACGAAACCTTCGGGCGCGGTGCAGCACAGGCAACCGCCGGGGATGCTGGTGAGTTGAAAGGGCGCGCCGCTTTTCAGCGTGGCCTCGTCGAGCGAAGCCTCGCCGAAGTCGTTCACGATCACGGCCAGCTTCTCGCCACGCCGCGCCTCGAGTTGCGCGCGGATCAGGGTGGTCTTCCCGGCGCCGAGAAAGCCCGCGATGATGTTCACCGGGGTGCTTCGCACCCCGCCCGTCCCTTTGACCGCGCCGACGCTGCCAGAAGGGCTTCGCTCCTCGTCCATCCTTTTTAACTCCTGCGCAAAGCCGCTGTCGGGGGCTTTGATCCCGTTCCGGGCGTGCGGGTATGGTAGCCTCGGTTTTAAGCAACCGCGCGTTGCTGGCCATCACCCATGCCCACCACACCCATTCGAACTTTCCAGGTCGCCATCGTTGATGTGTTCGCCGAGCGGGCGCTCGCCGGCAACCAACTGGCCGTTGTGTTGGATGCGGCGACGCTCGGTGATGACGAGATGCAAGCCATCGCGCGGGAGACCAACTTCTCGGAGACCACCTTCGTCACCGCCAGCGTCAGCGACGGAGACGGCGCCATCGCGCGCGCGAAGGTGCGCATCTTCACGCCGGCCTCCGAGTTGCCCTTCGCGGGCCATCCGACGCTGGGCACCGCCTTCGTGCTCTGCGGCGGCGACGGCGCGCTGACCCTCGAGCTCGAAGCCGGCGCGGTCGGCGTGACCTTCGCAGCCGGCATGGGCTGGATGACGCCGCCGCCGGTGACCTTCCACGGCGCCTTCGCTACGGACGCCGCCGCCGCGCTGGTCGGGCTGCGCGCCGACGACTTCGACCCGACGCTGCCGATTGCGCTGGCGGAAGTCGGCCCGAAGTTCGCGTTGCTGCCGGTGAAAGATCTGCCGGCGTTACGCAAGGCGACCTTGGACGTCGCGCAGCACCGCCGCCTGCTCGCCCGAAACCCCGGTGTGGAATGCGCGTTCCTGTTCACCGCTGATGCCTATCGCGCGCAATCGGATTACGCCGCGCGAATGTTCTTCGACGCCGCCGGCGCGCGCGAAGACCCCGCCACCGGCTCCGCCTGCGCCGCGCTGGCGGCGTATCTCCGCAAACACCGGGGTGACCTCGGCCAGGTGGTGGTGGACCAGGGCGTCGAAATCCAGCGCCCATCGCGCATTTACATCCGCGTCGGCGACCCGCTGCAAGTCGGCGGCAAGGTGCAGCCGGTGATGCGCGGCGCGTTGCAGTTGTGAGGCGCTACGCGCCTCACCCGCCCGTTGACCGCGCCGAGCCGCTGCCGGAGTGCTACCGCACCTAGTCCCACCGGTTGACCGCGCCGAGCCGCTGACCGGGGTGCTTCCGCACCCCGTCCCACCTGTTGACCGCCCCGAGCGGCTGCTGGAAGTTGCGCGCGATGGGGCGGGATGGGTTGTAGACTGCGGGCGGGGTGGTGGTGGTGGTTAAAATTCTCTCATCCGAGATCGTCGCTACGGCGGCTGGCCCGTCCCAGTTTCCCCGGGATGGTCTGCCCGAGATTGCATTTCTGGGGCGCTCGAATGTCGGCAAGTCGAGCCTGCTGAACCGGCTCGTGGCGCGCCAGAAGCTCGCGCACGTGAGCCGCACGCCCGGTCGCACGCGGCTGCTTCACTTCTACCGGGTGCGGCGCAGCCGGGGCGCCCTGCTGCTGGTGGACTTGCCGGGCTACGGCTACGCCAAAGTGCCGCGTCGTGAGCGGGAGCAGTGGCAGAAGCTGGTCGAGGGCTATCTCGAAGACCGCGCCGTGCTGCGCGCTGCAGTGCTGCTTCAGGATGCGCGCCGCACGCCGGGCGAGGACGAGACCCTGCTGGTGGAGTGGCTGCACGCCCGCAACATCCCGGTGCTGCTGGCGCTGACCAAGTTCGACAAGTTGAACGCCAGCGAGCGAGCGCGTCGCCCCAAAGCGCTGGCCGCTGAGTTCGCCGTCACCAGTGAGCAGATGGTGCCGACCTCGGCCAGAAGCGGCATCGGCATCGCCGAACTCTGGCGGCTCTTGGATGCTTTGCTGTGACGGGCGGTGCCCGTCACAACAAAGCGTCACCAGCCTTGGGAACCCTCTCCCGGCGGCGGGCTTCAAGGCCCGCCGCCCCCCTCTCCCATAGGGAGAGGGGAAAGAGCCCCAACCGTCGCTCCATTACGGCTCGGTTCCCCTCTCCCTCCGGGTGAGGGTTCTTCACGCCGCCCGGCGCGCGCCGGGCGGCGTTGATTAACGGAACAAGTCGCTCGCCGGCTCGCGCAGCAGATCGCGCAGCGCGCCGTCGCCGCCTGGTGGCAGGCCCTCGACCCACACCGAGGGGATCGCCGAGTCCTTGCGCATCAAAAGGCCGGCGCTGGCGGCGATGGCGTCCGGGGTTGCGAGCGTGGTGACTTGCAGCGTGCGCCCGCGCAGGTCGCGCTCGCCGCGCAGATCGGTCAGCGGCGCGAGGCCCGCCGCGCCGATCGCCACATCCACCAGCCCCTCGCGCCAGGGACGGCCAAAAGTGTCGCTGATGATCACCGCCAGCGGCGCGCCCGCGCCTTTTTGCAGCAGCCCGTCGCGCAACTTTCGCGCCGAGGCGTCGGGGTCTTCGGGCAGGAGCACGGCGACATCGTCGTCGGGCGCATTGGAGAGATCCACACCGGCGTTCGCGCAGACGAAGCCCTGCGCGGTTTCGCAGATCAACACGCCGTGCCCCTTGCGCACGATGCGTTTGCTTTCGCGCAGCACCACTTCGATGTGTCGCGGGTCGCGCCCGAAAGCCTGAAATTCACGCGCCAACTCGCGCGCCGCTGCGCCGGGTTTGACATCGCTGAGCGAAACCAGGCGCCCCTCGGCCTTCGAGACAATTTTCTGGCAGACGACGAGCACGCCGTTTTCGAGCCGAAGCCCCGCGCGCGTTGCGGCTTCGAGGTGCAGCGCGACCAGATCGTCACCCGGCTCGACCAGCGGTATGCCGGAAAGCGGCGTGAAGTGAAGCGGCGCGCTCATGCATGCGTCCGCGCGCGGGCGTCTGCGCCGATGCCGAGCGCGCCGAGCAGGGCGCGGGTGCGGACTGCAGGGCCGCAGGCGGGATCGCGCAGCAGGGTTTCGAGATCCTCGCGCCGGTCGAGGTCGAGGCGCAGCGAGGGCAGCGGTAGTTCGACCAGCGGCAGGCCCGCTGCGTGCGCGGCAGCGGCGTGACGGGCGGCGCTGTTCGCGCCGAAGCCGTTCGGGATGCAGTCCGCCGGCGCGCGCAGCAGTGCTGCGGTGCCGCCGTCGTGCGCGCGGGCCAGCACCACGCCGCGCCCGCCGAGGTTTTGCAGCGCGTCAAAAAGTTGTATGAGGTCGGCGCCGCGCGCGCCGGCCACATCGCCGAGCAGCACCAGCAGCGCGTCGTCTTTCTCGCAGAGTTCGCGGCGCGCGACATCGAGGCCGTGGTTCAACCCCGGTTCGAGGACGCGCAGCGCCACGGCGCCCGCGTCGCGTGCTTCGCGCGCCACATGGGCGTCGGGCGTCACCACCGCAACGCGCTCGATGGCGCGGACTTCGCTTATGGCTTCGAGCACATCGCGGAGCATCGCGAGCGTCAGCGCATCGCGCGCGCGCTGATCGCGCTGCGGGTCGTCGGGCGCGAGCGCGCCGAGCAGGCGCGACTTCCCCTCACCGAGACCTTTGACGGGCACCAGCGCCGTGTTCATCGTCGTCGTCCGAGTTCCCGGGCGAACGCGAGGGTCTCGCGGGCGAGGGCGGTGGCGACGCCGCTTTTGCGCATCAGCGTGTCGGTCACCCGGCAGCGCAGGCCCATACTTTCTACCCGCTCGCGCAGTGCGCGGTCGCGCTCGTCTATCACGAAACCGTGCAGCAGGTCGCGGTAAAAGCCCGCGACGCCCGGGGCCGAGACCTCGACGCCGATGCCGCGCAGCAGGCGATCCGCCGGCCCCTTGACCGGCGCGCCAGCGATGATCGGCGAGACGCCGACCACGGCGGCGCGACTCGCGCGAATGGCTTCGCGCACGCCCTGTACTTCGAGGATGGGGCCAATCGAGACCACCGGGTTGCTCGGGCAGACGAGCACGGTGTCGGCTTGCGTCAGCGCTTCGAGCACGCCGGGCGCCGCCGTCGCCGCCGCCGCGGCCGAGAGATCAACGCCCGAGACTTCGTCCGGTGCGCCGTCGCGCGCCAGATACGCCTCGAAGTGCACGCGCCGGCCGCCGCGCAGCGTCACAATGGTGGGGCAGGGCGCTTCCGACATCGGCAGCACGCGCAGGCCGAGCCCGAGCGCGCGGCGGATTTCCTCGCTCACCTCCGCCAGACCCGCGCCCGCGCGCAGCCGCAACGTGCGATGAAGGCTGGTTGCGAAGTCGCGGTCGCCGAGCCGGAACCAGGTTTCGTGGCCGTGCCGCGCCAGCGTTTCGATGATCTCGAAGCGGTCGCCGCGCAGTCCATAGCCTTTGTCTTCGTTGACGAGGTTGGCGAGGGTGTAGCTGATGATGTCGAGGTCGGGTGAAACGTGCACGCCGTAGAACTCGTGGTCGTCGCCCGTGTTCACCACGACGCTGAGTTCGCGCTCCGGCAGCACGCCCAGAAGTCCGCGCAGAAAACGCGCGGCGCCGACACCACCGGCCAGCGCGACAACCGCCATCAGCGCTTAAGCCCGTCTTGGGCCGCGCCTTTGGCGCGGCCAGTTGACAACATGGCAGGCGCTTCGCGCAGGTCTCTGGGGCGCCGGT
>JAHRAN010000092.1 GCA_020027245.1 Myxococcota bacterium | reverse complement strand
GTCGCTCCTTCCTGCAGATGTCCGCTCGAGTGAGCGTTCCGCCTTGAATATCAACCCCATCCGTAAAATCAACATCCGCCATCACCGCGCCGCCCACGGTCAGGTCGCCCGGCACCTTGAGATCGTCGAAGTTGATTTCGACGCCCGTCTGGCTCCCCAGCCGCACCAGCTTGAAGTAGTCGCCAGCGGCGTCTTCGCCGAACCGAATGTCCACCTTGTTCGAGTCGTCCGCCTGCATGTAACCAAATATCGCGATGCCGTCTTTGAAAGTCAGATCGTCGGCGCGCTCGGGCCACTCCACGCGCAGATAGGCCTGGTCGAGGGGGCTCAGGATGGCGGCCTGAACCCGTGAGTAAAACCTCTCGCCGCCAGCCTCCTGGATTTGATGCTCCTCGAACACTTCGCCACGGGGCAGGCTGGCGGCGATGAACTGGGCTTCACCCGGCCCGTCGGAGACCACCCAGAACGAGAGGGAGAGCCAGCGGGCCTGCGTCGGATCGGGCTGCGCCGCCGCCGCCATCCCCGTCCCCATCTCCACCGCCGGCACCGGAAGCGTGGCCCAGCCCGAAAGCCGGTAGTCCAGATCCTCCAGCATCGTGACGCCCGGCAGCGCCGGGACGCTCTTCAGGTTCGCCCGGTATTCATTCATCGGGATGTCCGTGAGCAGGCTGTCAATCATGTTGCCGCTCTCATCCAGCAGCGCATCCATATCCATCAGCCCCTCGATGGAGATATCGGTCGGCGTCATGGCGGTGTGCGGCCAGCGTTCATTGGGGGACGACAGGCGGTAGAAGGCCAGCGCCGCCTCGATGATGGTGTTGGCGTCGGAGATCACCCGCTCCTGACGCGCCGTATCGAAGCGCGTCTGCAGCAGCTCGGACTCCCGGGTGACGAGGAACAGCGCCAGAATGCCGAACAGGCCGATAACGAAGGCCATCTCGAGCAGGGTGAACCCAGGGCTGCTGCGGTGGTTTTGGCAAGCAGGGCGCATCACGGTGGTACCCAGCCGACGCAGAACGCATCTTGCGTGTACCGCAGAATACCCACGGGCCTGTTCATAAAAACTCTGTAAGCGCGCGTACGCAGGGCGGCCAGCCTGACCCGCGTCCGTCGCTCCGTCCAGCAGTAGTCGTCGCGGGTGAGTTTCATACCGCCGATGAAGATGCCGTCCTCGAAATCGAGATCGAAATCGCCCTCAACCATGCCGTCCACGGTCAGGTCGCCCGGCACCGTCAGGTCTTTGAAGTTGATCTCGACGCCCGGCTTGCTCGGGTCCACGCTGCCATCCATATTCAGCCGCACCAGCTTGAAGTAGTCGCCGTCCATGTCTTCGCCGAAGTGAAGGGCCACCCTGGGGTTGGCGGCTGAGTCGGCCGCCTGTTCGTAATCAAACATCACGCTGCTTTTTCGGAAATTCAGATCGGTGGCTTCGCCGGGCCAATCTTTGGACAGATAGGCCTGGTCGTGGGGGTTCAGAACGGAGGCGCGAACCCGTGAGTAGAATTTTCTTTCCTCGGCTTCTACTTCGTGCTCCTCGATCACTTCGCCACGGGGCAGGTTGGCTGCAATCAGGTTGGCTTCGCGCCGCCCCTTCGATGCGACCCAGAAGGAAAGGGAAAGCCACTTGGCGGCGGGGTCCGTGATGGGCGTCGCCATCACGCTGCCCATCATGCCCACCACGCCCGGCGTCTCCGTCCTCCACACCGGCAGCGTGTCCCAGCCCGAGAGCATGTACTCCAGATCGTCCAGCGTGTTGATGCCCGGAATCACAGTCGGCTCCCTGGTGAAATCCTCGGTGTACACATTCAGGGGGAGCTGGGCGAGGATCGGGTCGAGCATATTGCCGGCGGCATCGCGGAAATTCTCATCCGAAAGCCCCTCGATGGAGATCTCGGCTGGCATCATGACGGTGTGCGGCCAGCGGTTACCGGATGACGGCCGGCGATAAAAGGCCAGCGCGGCATCCAGGATGCTGTTGGCGTCGGAAATCGCCTGGTCCTGGCGCGCCAGATCGAAGCGCGTCTGCAACAGCGAGGTCTCCCGGCTCGCCAGAAACAGCACCAGCAAGCTGAAAATGCCGATGACAAAGGCCAGCTCGAGCAGTGTGAAACCCGGGGCGCTTCGCGCCCCGCCCAGCCTTTTGACCGCCCCGAGCGGCTGCCGGAGGCCGCGCACGCCTTCACTGCACGCCTTTTGACCGCGCCGACGCTGCCGGAGGGGCTGATGCACCCCGCCACGCCTTTTGACCGCGCCAAGCCGCGCTGCCGGACTGCGGCTAGAGCAGGCAGGTTTCGGGGAGTCCATCCTCGTTCAACTCCTTCAGGAAGCTGCTCGAAACGGGGGTGGCGGCGGAATTGAAGACCACGGGGCTGACGAAGACGAGCTGCGTGGGCGAGCCGTCAACCCGGGTGGGCAGCCCGCCGCCCTCCAGCCGCGCTTGAATCGTCGCCGCCGCATCGGCGGCGGTGAAGCCCGAGGCGGGCACGTCGCCCTCCAGGCGCCTTGCGGTGTGGTCGTATGCAATGCGCAACTGCGCGGTGTTGTCCGCCCGGTAGATCCAGGTTACAGCGCCAAAGGATTCTTCGAGTTCCTCTCGTGCACCCGCGCCGAGCGAAACGCCATACATCTCCATAAGATTCGCCGCCGGCATCGTGATCTGCCCCGGACGCAGGCGTCCGTCCGCCTCGCGCGCGAGAAAATCCCCCAGATCTTCGCCGAAGCCGCCGTAGTAGTAGCGGCCGCAGAGTTTCTCGTAGTAGTACTTCTGGCCGGCGTTCTGAAGGGCGCGCACGATATCCACGATGTTGTAGATGCGCTGCTCGTTTTCGAGCGAACTCCAGCACATTCCGGAGAAGGCCATGCTGCTCAGGATGAGCGCCCCGGCCACGCCGATGACAATGCCGAGCTCGAGCAGGGTTACGCCGGAGTGCTTCGCACTCCCCCAGCCCGTTGACCGCGCCGAGCCGCTGCCGGAGCGGCCCCGGCGGGCCCGGTGGCCTTCACTTGTCTGGATGTGAAGGCCACCGGGCGTGGTGTGCTGGGTCGCCGGGGTCATCCAAGTCGCAGCCCTGTTACTGCTTGTAGCCGACCGTGAACGACGAGGTCGTGTTGGTGACCTCATCCGCAAAGGGCGTCACGGTGATGTCCCCACCGCCGACCGTCGCCAACTGGTTGATGACCGCGCCGATCTCGCTGGGGGTCACGTTGTCCACGTTGATAGAGAAGTCGCGCGGCCTCGCTGAGCTCACGATGAGCTGATAGTGCCCCCCCCACGGGTTCGCGCTATCCAGCGTCGGCCCCGTCAGCGTGAGCGCGCCCACCGCCTGCAGCGGGCCGGGCAGGAAGCCGGCGAACTGGTTCCAGCCCATCAGCTCCCGGCCAATCATGTCGGCCATACCGCCGCCGGCCGTGGTGAACGACGGCACCGTGCGCGCCGGAATGAAGACCGGCCCGCCGGCAGACCACTTGACGATGGCCGAGCGGATGTTACCGAGGTCGCTTACGACCTGGGTGTTGCGGCTCGAGGCGTTCACCACCGCCACCGCCGTCAGCACGCCGATGATGATCAGCGCGAACACGGCGATTACGATGCCCACCTCCAGAAGGGTGAGGCCCTTCTGTTCCTTGGACTGCAAGTCCTTCATGCGACGAATCAAGCGACTCATTGCGCTTTCTCCTTGTTCGATCCGGGTGAGTGTGTTGATGGCTCCAGCGACGCCCCCCGGCAGTTGCCGCTGAAACCGAAGAAACACTAGCGAGCTCCCTGCTGCAGGGTGCTGGAAATCGTGTAGATGGAAAGTATCAATGAAATATACAGGCCCGCCACCGCCGCATAGCAGAGCAGCCGGATGGGCGGCCCCATCTTCGTGATGTCCTTCACCGCCCGCTCGCGCATCGTGGCCCCCGTGCGCACGATGACCTGATTCAGGCCGTGGTACTCGGAGAGCATCTTGAGGTGCGCCATCTCGGCCTTGGGGAAGAAGTTGACATCGAGGGTCATCGGGATGGTGCGGCCCTCGCGCAGGCGGCGGATCATCTTGACGATGTACATCCGCTGATAGCGGCTGGCGTTCTTGCGCACCATGGCCAGACCGGAGCGGAAGTCGTGCCCGGAGGAGACCATCAGCCCCAGGCTCTCCATCACGCCGGAGGCCGCCATCCGGCGGTAGAAGTTGAAAGGCCAGACGCGGTCCAATAACTCGCGCAGCCGGCCGGTCCAGTTCACGAAGGCGAAGACCAGAAAGGCGCCCCCGCCCGCCACGGCGGCGAGGGCCACATACCAGTAGTCGAGAACGGCCTGACCCAGTGCGTAGGTGTTGCGGGGCAGCGGCGCCCAGCGTTCCGCCGAGACCATCTCGTCGAACTGCGGGAAGACACTGTGGGAAAAATAGGCGCTGAGCGAGAGGCCCAGCGCGATGTAAGCCAGCGGCGCCCCGATCTCCGACATCAGCGCGCCCAGCGCCGAACTCTGCTCGCGCTGCTGGGCGACCAGCTTCGCGCCGAACTCGGCGAAGTCGTCGGTCTGCTCGGCGGCGGCCAGCGCACTGGAGATGACCGGGTCGAACCAGCCCTCCATTCCGCTGGCGACGGTGCGGCCCTCGCGCAGCGTGCGCTGCAAATGAACCACCACCTCCTTGTCAACGGAGTCGCTGGTGTGCCGCATCAACTCGAGCGCATCCCGGAAGGCGATGCCGTCCTTGGCGAGCCGGAAGAACACATCGAGAAACTCGAGCTGGCGCGCCTTGCCGAACTGCAGTTTGGTGATGCGCTGAAGAAGGTTCACGCTTGCGCCGCCTTCAGAATGCGCTCGCGCGCGTTGTAGTCGAAGACATCGGTGACGCGCTCGTCCAGACGGCCGATGACGCGCTCCACGCTCCTCGCGTCCACCCGGCCCGACTGAACATGGGCGAGCG
>JAHRAN010000062.1 GCA_020027245.1 Myxococcota bacterium | reverse complement strand
GCGGCACGGCGAAGTACGAGGACATCGAAGCCAGGTTCACGATGGCGGCGCCGCCCGGCCAGCGGCTCGCTTTGAGCAGCGCATGGCAGCCGAGGCTCAGGTGGAAGGGTGCGCTCAGGTTGAGCGCCAGCGAGCGCTCGAAAGTTTCAGGCTCCCATTCGCTCGGCTCGAAGGGAAAGTTTGCGCCGCCGTTGTTGACCAGCACATCAACGCGCTCGAGCGATGCGGCGAAGCGCTGGATGGCGGCGCGCTGCGTCAACTCGAGAGCAAAGTATTCGAAGCGCGTGAGGTCGCGTTCGTAGTGCGCGGCCTCGGGCTTTCGCCCCGTTATCAGAACGCGCGCGCCGGCTTCGGCGAAGGCCTGGGCAATGGCATGGCCGATGCCGCTCGTGCCGCCGGTCACCACGACCCGGCAGCCGCTGAAATCGAAGCGCACGCGCTCGCTCATCGCGTCTCCTGTAGCCTACACTGAAGGCGGGAGGATCAGCCATGAGCGCCGACTTGGCAAAGTGCTTCGACCTCGGGGCAGTGGATCAGGTCGGGTATGTCGTGCCCGATCTCGAAACGGCCATCGCCTGCTTCGAGCCCCTGTTCGGCGCCTGCACGCGTCTCGACGCCGACACAAAGGGCACGCTGTTCCGTGGCCAGCCCTCCGATGTGAAGCTGCGGATGGCATTCTTCCGCTCCGGGCCCATCGAGATCGAAGTGATCGAGCCGGTGTCCGGCGCCTCGCCGCATCGGGAGTTCCTCGACGCCGGGCGGCAGGGCGCGCACCACCTGCGCTTTCGGGTGAATGACCTCGACGCAAAACTCCCGGAGTTGAACGCCGCCGGCTACCAGACCATCTGGTATCATCGCTTCTCGCCCGAAATCGCCTGGGCGTATCTCGAAGCGCCGGGCGCCGACGCGCACAACGCCGCCGCAGTGCTCATCTTCGAGTTGCTGGAGATGCCGGAATGAGCGCACATCCTCCCGAGGAAATTCGCGCCTGCTACGAGCGTTACCTCGACACGCGCCGCCGCATCGAGGCCGGCGAAGTGGGCTGGGATGCGCTCGCGGACTTCTTCACCGAGGACGCGGTGTTTATTGACCCGGCCTGGGGCCGCATCGAAGGCCGCGACGCCATCCGCCGCTTTCTCCACGAGAGCATGGTCGGCCTCGAAGACTGGAGCTTCCCGCACCAGTGGTCGGTGGTGGAGGGCGACCGTCTGGTGGCGCTGTGGCTGAACCGCCTCGGCGGCCGTCGCGCCGACAACAGCTTCTACGAGGCGCCCGGCGTTTCGATTCTGACCTACGCAGGTGAGGGTCGCTTCTCGAGCGAACTCGATCTGCTGAACATGGTGCATGTGGCGGAGTTGATGAAGGAGAGCAACTGGTCGCCGCCGCCCGGCCTGAACCCGCCGCCTCGCAACCCGCGCCGCTGGTAGCCGGGAGCATCCCGTCGCGTTTAAATGAGTATCAAATAATACTGCGATGTCCCGAAAAAGTGACACGATTACCCGAGCCGGCCCCGAAGAGATCAGCGCGGTGCTCGAATTCTGGTTCGGCGCCGCCGGTACCGCCGTCGAGGTCGCGGCGGAAAAGACCTCGCTGTGGTGGTCCAAGAGTGAGCCGGTTGACCGGCAGATCACCGCCCGCTTCGCCGCCACCGCCGATGCCGCCGCGAGCGGTGAACTCGCGCACTGGGTCAAGTCTCCGCGTGGCCTGCTGGCGCTCATCATCTGCACCGACCAGTTTCCCCGCAACATCCACCGCGATACACCCGGTGCATTCGCCGGCGACGCGGTGGCGCTGCGCTACGCCAGGCAGTGCGTGGACGGCGGCACCGCACCGCAACTCCGGCCCATCGAGCGGGTGTTTGCCTACCTGCCGTTCGAGCACAGCGAGAATCTGGCCGATCAGCGGCGCTCCATCGCGCTGTACGAAGCGCTGGCGCAACGCGCCGCCGCCGATGAGGCGGAGCTGTTCAATGGCTACCTGGATTTCGCCCGCCGGCATTTCGAGATTATCCGCCGCTTCGGCCGCTTCCCCCATCGCAACCGGATTCTGGGACGCCCCTCGACCGACGAAGAGCGCGCTTTCCTCGAACAGCCGGGGTCCTCGTTTTAATTGTGCTACAACAAATCGCGCGCGGACTTCGCGCAAAGGAGAATCATGTCGCAGTCCGGCAACGCATCCGCTTCGCGTTACGCGAAGCATCGGCACCTGGCGCACGGCCTCGAGATGGCCGTGGTGGATCATGGAACGGGCGACCCCATCGTCTTCCTTCACGGCAACCCGACGTCATCCTATCTGTGGCGCAACGTGATGCCGCACCTCGAAACGCAGGGCCGCCTGATCGCGCCAGACCTGATCGGCATGGGCGATTCCGCAAAACTTCGGGACAGTGGCCCCGAGCGCTACCGCTTCGTCGAGCACCGTCGCTATCTGGATGAGTTGCTGCGGCAACTCGGCGCCCGTGAGCGGGTCACGCTGGTGGTTCACGACTGGGGCTCGGCCCTGGGCTTCGACTGGGCCAATCGCCACCGCGACGCCATGCGCGGCATCGTTTTCATGGAGGCGATCGTGCAGCCGCTCAGTTGGGCGCAGTGGCCGCAGGCGGCGACCGATGTCTTCAAGGCCTTCCGCTCTCCAGCGGGTGAAAAAATGGTGCTCGAGCAAAATGTATTCGTCGAGCAGGTGTTGCCGGGCTCGGTGCTGCGCGAACTCTCGGAGGCGGAGATGGCCGAGTACCGGCGCCCCTTCGCCGAGCCGGGCGAGGGACGCCGCCCGACGCTGACCTGGCCGCGGCAGATTCCCATCGAGGGCGAGCCCGCCGAGGTGGTAAAAATTGTAGAAGAGTACGGCGCGTGGCTTGCGGAGTCTCCCCTGCCGAAGCTCTTCGTGAACGCCGAGCCGGGCGCCATCCTGCGCGGCGAAGCACGCGAATTCTGCCGCACCTGGCCGAACACGAGCGAGGTCACGGTGAAGGGCGTGCACTTCCTTCAGGAAGACTCGCCCGACGACATCGGCAACGCCATCGTCGCCTGGCTGCGCCAGATCGGTTGAGCCCGCGTCGTCATTCCCGCCTATGCGGGAATGACTCCCGCGCAGGCGGGAATCCAGTTCGGCAGCGGCAGTGGGAAGATGGAGCGCGGCCGCCACCTTCACCCGGCGACGGGCTTCAGCGCCCGTCGCCCCCCTCTCCCTTACAGGGAGAGGGATTAAGAAGAGAATAAGCGCCGCTCCATTAAGGTTCGGGCTCGGTTCCCTCTCCCTTTGAGGGAGAGGGCTAGGGTGAGGGTGGCGGCGCCGCTTTTCCTATAAGCGCCGGCGCGTCACCCGTCGGCCTTGCGCTCGCTCAGACCATCGCCCCGGTTTCGCGCAATCGCGCGCGCGTTTTCGCATCGGCGCCGAGTTCGGTGAGCACTTCGTCGCTGTGCTCACCGAGGCCGGGCGCGGGGCGACGCAATGCGCTCGGCGTGCGGTCGAGTTGCTCGGGGGGGCGCGCCTGCCGCAGCGGCCCGCCGGTTGGATGCTCGCCTTCGACGACCAGCGCGTTCTCGATAATCTGCGGATGCTCGAGCAGGGTCTCGCGGTCGAGCACCGGCGCACAGGGTACATCCTCGGCCTCGAAGCGCGCGAGCCAGTGCGCGCTCCCGGCTGCGCCAAGCACCTGTTGAAGCAGTTCGAGCCGCGCGCCCGCGTGCACGATGCGGCTTGCGGGCGTGGCGAAGCGCTCGTCCTCCAACCATTCGAGTTTGTCTATGGCGCGACACAGGCCGCGCCACTCGTCATCGGACACGGCTCCGACGGTGATGTAGCCGTCGCGGGTCTCGAACACGAGATCCTGCGCGAAACGCGCGCTGTCGCCGCGCCGCTTCTTCCCAAGCCAGGTGTGACCGGCCATGCCCTCGGGCCAGAGGAAGGCCACCGTCGCGTCGAGCATCGAGAGCCGCAGGTGTTGTCCCCCCGCGCCGCGCTCGCGCGCAAAAAGCGCAGCCGTGATGGCCTGTGCGGCGGTCAGCGCGGTGAGTTTGTCGGGCACGATCAGGCGGATCATGCGCGGACGTCCGGATTCGCGGTCCGCCTGAATGGCCGCGAGACCGGAGAGGGCCTGCACCACCGGGTCGTACACGCGCTTGTGCGCAAAAGGCCCGCGCTCGCCAAAGCCGCTGATCGAAACGTAAAGCAGATCTTGCCGCACGGCGCGCAGCGCTTCTTCGCCGATGCCGAGGCGCGTGGCCGCTCCCGGACGGAAGTTCTGCACGAAGACATCCGCCGTCGCCACCAGTCGCAAGAGCCAGCGCAGCGCCTCGGGTTGCTTCAGGTCGAGCGCCAGCGAGCGCTTGTTGCGGTTGCTGGTGACGAAGGTGGCAGACACGCCGCCGCGCTCGACGCCCATGTAGCGCACCAGATCGCCGCGCGGCGTTTCGAGCTTGATCACATCCGCGCCCTGATCGGCCAGAATGCGCGTGGCCACCGGCCCCGAGATCATCTGCGTGGCGTCAATGACGCGAATGCCGTCGAGCGCGCCGGGCATGCAGCCTCCTTGCGATGCGCAGCGTCCAGTATATCGCTGCGTGCGCGCGCTTCGTTCGTCGTCACTTCGAAGCAGAGCAGGGCCGGTGTGCAGGTCTTCGACGCCGCCCGGAACGGGCAAGCGAGAGGCGATAAAGCGCAACTGAGACAGATATTTACGAGGCTTTTGCAAGTTTCACATGAAGCTCGAAAAAGCGCGCATCAGGGCTTGCTGGCCGATGGTTCCGTCCCGCCGCAGGAATGGAAGGCGCCGTTGGCGAAGACGCCGTTTTGCGCTTGCAGTGAAGCGGGCACGCGCTCGCCATCCCAGACGACGACCCGTTCGAGTTGCGCGCCCGCCGGCAGTGAAGCGCCCGCGCCGAGTACCAGACCCGGCTCGAGCCGCGCACCCGCCAGGCGCGCCGCCGCCTCGAAATCGAAACAGGCGAGCGGGGGAAGCTCGAAGTTGACGCCTAGATACTCGGCGGGCGTGCCGACCGGCGCCCAGAAACAGCGCGCGCGTGGCAAAAAGTCTCCCCCCACCGCGTCCGGCTCGCGCCGGGCCCAGGGCGCCCACCAGTCGTCGAGGTGATTGAAGATGTGCGCTTCGGGCAGCGTGTCGAAGGCGCGCGCCGAGAGCACGTTCACCCAGGTGTACACCCCCGCCTGCGCTTCGCGTTCCAGGTCGCCAATGTGTTGACGCCGCCCGATGCGCAGCAGCCGCCCCCCGGCGTCGAGCCCGACCGTGCCGAAGTCCTCTGCGCGCGGGTGCTCGCCGAGCACCATGGTTACGGCGCGCCCGGATTCCCGGTGCCGCGCGAGCAGTGCGGTGGGGTCGAGATCCACCACCATGTCGCCGCCGAGCACGAGTGCGGTTTCACTTTCGCGCAGGAAGTTTGCAGCCCGGCGCAGCGCGCCGCCGGTGTGCAGCAGCTCCGCTTCGTGCGAGAAGTGCAGCGTGACGCCGGGCGGGCAGCAGGCCTCTGCCGCTTTGCGAAGCAGAGCGGGCAGGTGGTGCAGGTTGATCATCACCTCGCGCACACCGGCGTGGGCGAGCCAGGCCAGCGGGTAGGCGATGAGCGGCAGGCCAGCGACCGGCAGCGCGGGCTTCGGACGCCAGACGCTGAAGGGACGCAGTCGCGTGCCCAGACCGGCGGCCACGATCATGCCCCTCATGGCGCGGGCGCGTGCTGCGGCAAGGCAAAGAGCCACTCGCAGAGCGGGTCGAGTTCGGGCGCCACGCCCAGCAGCCGGCTGGCAGCGCGCTGCAGGTGGCGCACCGTCAGCGGAACATCCGCCAGCAGCGTTGCGTCACCACGCTCGCGGGCGATGTACAAAAAGCGCGCGTGATCTTTACCCTTGCGCGCGAGGGTCAGCGCATCGCAGCGCAGGCGGAAAATTTCCATCGCTGGCGCGTCCGGCAACTGCGTGCGCAGGTCAGCGAGCCGGGCCTCGATAAACGCTTCGCCCCAGTCCACATGGGAGTCGCGCAGCAGGCAGACCGGGTCGTACTCGGGCGGCGCGAGCAGGGCGCCTTGGAGGTCAATCCAGACGAGCTTGCCATTTTGCACCAGCAGGTTGCGGCTCTGAAAGTCGCGGTGGGCGAGACGCGCGGGCGCCTCCGCCACCAGCCCGGCGATGAAAGCAAAGGCGCGCTGGACGGCCCGCTGCTCCGCTTCCTTCGGCGCGCGGCGAAGCGCCAGCGGCAGGCTGTAGCGCGTGAAGAGTGCGGCCTTGTAGGCGAAGGTGGCAGCATCGAGCCGGCGCTCGAAAGCGGCGACGCCGCCGGGGTTGCGGATCGCCTGAAGGCGCGGCAGCGCGTCGAGCGCCTGGATCACGAGCTTCTCGGCGCGCGCGCCCCCCTCGCGTTTTGCAAAATCGCAAAGGCTCACTGCGCCCGCATCTTCGAGCAGTTCGATGTCCTGCTCCGCACCGAGCCGCGCCGGTACCGGTAGCCCGTGTGCTTCGAGCAGCGCGCGAACCGGCTCGAGCGCGGGCTCCGGCGCCACGCCCGCGGGCCGGCCAGCCGGGTCCTCGGGCGCTTCGACACGCGCGATGAGCGAGCCGGGGGGCGCGTCGAGATGCACGCGGTAAAAGCGTCGCAGGCCGAGGCCCGGCGCAATGGCCTCGACGCTTTGCACTTCGCAACCGGTCGCGCGCGCCGCACAGGCTCCGATGCGACGGGCTTCGCCCGTCGCTCCACCTTTTGACCGCGCCGGGCCGCTGTCGGAGGGGGCTTTGTCCGTCGGCTCGCCTGTTGACTGCGCAGAGCGGCTTGCGTTGCTCGTTGTCATCGTGCGATCAACCGAAGAACAGGTGGGCGGCGGCGACGGCGCCGATGAAGCCGGCCAGGTCGCCTGCCAGACAGGCGGGCAGGATGTGGCGTGAATCGCGCACGCCCACCGCGCCGAGATACACCGCGAGCACATAAAAGGTGGTCTCGGTGGAGCCCATCAGCGTCGAAGCGAGCAGGCCGATGAAGGAGTCCGGGCCGTGGGCCTGAAGGGTTTCGGTCATCACGCCGAATGCGCCACTGCCCGAGAGCGGGCGCAGCAGCGCCAGCGGCAGCACCTCGGCGGGCACGCCGAACCAGGCGAGCAGCGGGCTCGTCCAGCCGATCAGCAGGTCGAGTGCGCCGGAGGCGCGGAACATGGCGACGGCGACCAGAATCGCAACCAGATAGGGCGCGATGCGCAGCGCCACCTGAAGCGCCTCGCGCGCGCCGGCGATCATCGCGTCGTAGACGGCGACGCGGCTCATGAAGCCGATGGCGACGAGCGCGAAGACCAGAATCGGCAGCACCCAGTGGGTGGAGAAGACATCGCGCAGGAAGGGCCAGACGCCTTCGGGGTGCGAAAGCGCGGCGACCCCCGAGCGCCAGACAATGAGCGCCGCGCCGCAAAGCACCAGCAGCACGCGCCAGCGCGACAGCGGCGGCGCCGAACCGGTGGGCAGCGCGGTGTCCGGCAGCTCCGGCGCGTCGCTCGCGTCGTCGGCGGCTGGCGCGGGCGCTGCGTCGTCGGTGACCGGGCGCGGGCGAAACCAGGCGAGCCGTTGCAGCGCCAGACACACCAGCACCGCGCAGAGGGTGGAGCAGGCGGTGGCGATAAGCGTCGGAATCCAGATGGCGAAGGGAATCTCCGAGCCGGCTGCCATGCGCACCGCCACCGTGCCGGTCGGCGCCATCAGCACGATGGACGAAGTGTTGATGGCGAGGAACAGCGCCATCGCATTGGTGGCGGAGCCGCGCTGCGGGTTCAGCTTGTCGAGTTCGACGATGGCCTTGATGCCAAAAGGCGTGGCCGCGTTGCCGAGCCCGAGCATGTTGGCGGCGAAGTTCATCAGCATCGCACCCATCGCGGGGTGTTCCTCGGGCACTTCGGGAAAGAGCCGGCGCAGCAGTGGCCGCAGCGCGCGCACGAACACGCGCAGCAGGCCGCCCTCACTGGCGACGCGCACCAAGCCGAGGAACAGCATCATCGCGCCGGTCAGCTTGATGACGAGTGCGATGGCCGCCTCGGCCGCTGGCAGGATGGCGACGGAGAGTTCGCCCATCGTGCCCGACAGCGCGGCAAAGAGCACGGCGCCCAGCACCAGCACGATCCAGATGGCATTCAGCACCGCGCTCCTCCGGGGTGCTTCGCACCCCGCCCCGCCTTTTGCGCCGGGGCGCTATCGCGCCCCGGCGCTCCTTTTGACCGCCCCGAGCGGCTGCCGGAGGTGCTCTGCACCCCGTCCATCCTTTGACCGCGCCGAGCCGCTGACCGGGGCGCTTGCGCGCCCCGTCCCACCTTTTGATCGCGCCGGGCCGCTGCCGGAGCGAACAAGTCGAAACCGCGTCCTTGTCGCGTTGGCGCGCTGGCGCCGTCGCCCATTGCGATCACCCGGCTTGCCCACGCGACGCCAGCGCCCACCGCGCGTCGTTGCTGGGCAGCAAGCTTCCGGATAAGCTCGCAGCCGTCAACCGTCGCCCCCGCTGTGTCAACCCGCCGCCCCCGGACGGAGGCTCGTGCGCATCCCCGTGGCAACCGCAGCGCTGCGCTTCGCCGTCCGGCTCGTCGTCATCGCCACGCTGCTCGTGGCGAGCCAGGCCGTGGCGGCGGCGGATGCCCCGGAGCGCTTGCCGCGCGCGCTCGCCCGCGCCCTCGATGTGCGCGCCTTTGCGGGTGCGAATGTTTCGGCGCTGGTGGTGGAGCGCGCATCGGGACGCGAAGTCTTCGCGCGCAACCCGTCGCAGCCGCGCACGCCGGCTTCGACGCAGAAGCTGTTGACCAGCATCGTCGCGCTCGATGTGTTTGGCCCCGGCCATCGCTTCGAAACCGTGCTGCTGGCCGACGCCCCCGCCGACGAAAGCGGCGCCGTGGACGCGCTCTATGTCCGGGGCGGCGGCGACGCGAGCCTGACCGCGGAGCAGTGGTGGCGACTCGCCGCCGACCTGCGCGCTGCCGGCATCACAAAGATTCGCGGCGACCTCTGGCTCGACGATCAATTTTTTGACGCCGCGCGCTGGCACCCGGACTGGCAGCCGCTCACGGCCCGCGCCTATCACGCGCCGGTCGGCGCGCTGAGTGCGAATTATGGCGCGTTCCGGGTGATCGTCGCGCCCGGCGCGAAGGCCGGTCAGCCGGCGCAGGTTCGAGTGGACCCGCCGCTTTCGTATTTCCGGCTGAGCGGAGAGGCCATCACCCGCGCGCGCGCCGGGCCGTCGCTGCGGGTCGAGCGGCGCGCGGGCGATGGCTTCGAGCGCGTCGTGGTTTCGGGCAGCGTGCGCCTCGGGCGCGAACCCGAAGAAGTGTGGCGCAGCGTCGCCGACCCGCTCGGCTACGCGGGCGCCGTGCTGCAGCGGCAACTCGCGGCCAACGGCATCGCGCTGGCCGGCGTTGCCCGCGCTGGCCGCGCGCCCGAGGGCGGCCACGAAGTGCTGCGCTTCCAGGGTCACCCGCTGCACCGCAATGTTTCGCTGCTGCTGAAGTACAGCAACAACATGATGGCCGAGAGTCTGCTGAAGGCGCTGGCCGCGCAACGCGGCGTCGTCGGCAACTGGCCGGACGGTGTGGCCGCGCTGGCTGGCGGCCTGCGCGCGCTGGGCGTGCCGCTCGATGGCGCGCGCATCAAAGATGGCTCGGGCCTTTCGCGCGCCAACCGGGTCTCGGCGCGCACGCTGGTCGAAGCGCTGCGCATTGCAGACCGCCGCTTTGCCTTCGGCCCCGACTTGCTCGCCGCGCTGCCCATCGCCGCGGTGGATGGCACCCTGCGCGAGCGAAGTGTTGCAGCGCGCGCGCGTGTGCGCGCGAAGACCGGCAGCCTCAAAGGCATAACTGCGCTGGCGGGGTACGCGCAACACCACGACGGCCGCGCGTTTGTGTTCGCGCTGCTGGTGGATGGTCACCAGAGTTCCGACCGCGCAGCAATGGACGCGGTGGACCATTTCGTCGCCGCCCTGGTCGGCGCGGACGGGTAAGGGCGACGCCAATCGGCCTGCCCCGAGCCGCCCCTGAGAGGCAGCCAGGCCCCCTGAAAGGCCGCAGAGCGGCCTGGAGGCCGCGCCGGGCTGTCTGACGGAGAGGGCGCTTTAAGCCGCGCGCGACGGCCCGGTTAGCGGCGGCGGCGCATGGCGCCCTTGCCGATCAGCAGCCAGTCAATGGACACCTTCTCCTTCAACGCGAGTTGAATCAGGAAGTCGGTGTGTGGAGTCGTCCCGTTTTCGTAGCGGTTCACATTCTGTTGGAAGACGCCGAGGTCGCGCGCGAACCTTCGTTGCGAGCGGCCGCCGCGCACCAGGGTGAGTCGTTCTGCCAGCTTGCTCTTCTGGTGCTCGCGCTTCTTCGACATTCGGGGGGTCTCCGTTCAACCGGTTGCTCGGCTTCACTCGTGCACTCGGTGCAGCCTTCAAGGCTCGCTATGGTAAGCGAGCGATGCCGCCAGCGGCAAAGTTTCTTGTGCAAATTTTCGGGCCGCCGTCGCAGGGGCGAGCAGGGCGACCGGCAGCCCGGGCCCGCCGCGCGGCGGAATCCGACGGCGGCTTCAAGCCGCGGTCAGCGGGTGGGACGGGAAGTCGTGCGCATCACCGGCGGAAAATGGGCGGGCCGACGGCTGCGCGTTCCGGCGGGCGGCCTGCGCCCAACCAGCGACCGGGTGCGGGAGGCTCTGTTCGCAATCACGGGCGATCTCGCTGGCGCGCGCGTACTCGACCTGTGTGCGGGCAGCGGCGCGCTGGGGCTCGAGGCGTTGTCGCGCGGCGCGCTGCGGGTGGTGTTCGTGGAGCAGCACGCGCGGGTGCTTGCCGGACTGCGCCACAACCTTGTGACGACGGGTGCGCGCGCAAGCTGTCGCGTGGTCGGCGCGGAGCTCTTTGTCGCGCTGCGGCGGCTGCAAAGCGAGGCGCCCTTCGATCTGGTGCTGCTCGACCCGCCCTACGAAAGCGGCCTCGCCCGCCGCGCGCTCGGGGTGCTCGCGCGCGGGCGGCTGCTTGCGCCCGCCGCTGCCGTGGTGGTCGAATCCAGCCGCCACAGCCCCCCGGGGCCGGCTCCCGGTCTGCTGCTCGCTGACGAACGCTCGTATGGCGGTACCCTGTTGAGCTTCTACCGGCGGGACAGTGCGGACGGTCAGCCAGTTAGATACTCAGGGGGGTAGATGGTTAAATCAGACCCGGAGGCAACGAGGCGTGCGTGACACGAGCAGGAACCTGGCGCTCTTTCCCGCCAGCTTTGATCCCGTCACCAACGGGCACCTCGATCTGGTGCAGCGCGCCAGCCGGGTGTTTCCAAACCTGGTGGTGAGCGTGGCGCACAACATCGAGAAGGCGGGTACCTTCAGCGTGGAGGAGCGGCTCGAAATGCTGCGCGGCGCCATCGGCGACCTGCCCGGCGTACGCATCACCGCCTTCGAGGGGCTGGTGGTGGACTACGCGCGCGAGATCAGCGCCGCCACCATCGTGCGCGGCCTGCGCGCCAACGCGGACTTCGAATACGAGTTCGAAATGGCGCTGATGAACCGCCACATGCGCCCCGAGATCGAAACCCTGTTCCTGATGACGAGTCAGGCGTACTTCTACCTGAGTTCCTCGCGCCTCAAAGAGCTGGTGCGCTTCGGCGTGGATGTCTCCGAGTGGGTGCCGCCGGTGGTGGAGAAGCACCTGCGCGAGAAGTTCAGCAAGCGCTGAGGCGCCGGGGAGCCTGCTGGCCGCGTCGTCCGGGGGCGTTATCCTCCGGGTTCGTCCCGGCTACCGACACCGGGGGATTAAGAACATCATGAACGGATCTCGGATCCTGCTCGTCGTTTCGGGTGGCATCGCCGCCTACAAGGCGCCCGAGTTGCTGCGCGCGCTGCGCCGTGCAGGCCACAGCGTGCGCTGCGTGATGACCGAGGCGGCGCGCGCCTTCGTCGCGCCGCTGGTGCTTCAGACCCTCTCCGGTTCTCCCGTGCGCAGCGCGCTGCTCGACACTTCCGAGGAGGGGCAGATCGGCCACATCGAGTTGGCGGAGTGGGCCGAGCAAGTGCTTGTCGCACCGGCGACGGCGAGCTTTCTGGCGCGGATGGCGAACGGCCTGGCGGACGACCTGCCGAGCACGGTGCTGCTCGCGACCCGCGCGCCCGTGCTGGTTGCCCCGGCGATGAACCTGAACATGTGGGAGCACCCCGCCACCCGCGCCAACCTGACCACGCTTCGCGCGCGCGGCGTCGAGGTGGTGGGGCCGGACGAAGGCGAACTGGCCTGCGGCTTCGAGGGGCCGGGGCGGATGAGCGCGCCCGAGGCCATCGTCGCGCACCTGGCTCTGCTGCTCGGCCCCTCGAGTCTCGCGGGCGAGCGCGTCGTGGTTACCGCGGGCGGCACGCGCGAGCCGCTCGACGCGGTGCGCGTGCTGGGCAATCGCTCGTCGGGGAAGATGGGCTACGCGCTGGCTGCGGAAGCCGCGCGGCGCGGCGCCACGGTGCGGCTCATCTCCGCGCCGACCAGCCTGCCGACGCCCGCGGGCGTCGAGCGCGAGGATGTCGAGACCGCGCTCGAAATGCGCGCTGCGGTGCATGCGGCGGCAGCGGATGCGAGCATCGTGCTGATGTGCGCGGCGGTGGCCGACTTCCGGCCGGCGAACCCCGTGGCGCGCAAAATCAAAAAAGAAAAATTAGACAGTCAAGATGAGTTGGACGCGCCGCTCGACATCACGCTGCAGCGCAACCCCGACATTCTGGCCGAGCTCTGCCGCGAGCGCTCTTCGTCCGCGCGCTTCGTCGTGGGCTTCGCCGCCGAGAGCCACGACCTGCTGGCTGCGGCCCGGCGCAAACTCGCGCGCAAGGGCTGCGACCTGCTGGTGGCGAACGACATCTCGCGCCGCGACGCCGGCTTCGACAGCGACGACAACGCCGTGCTGCTGTTGACGCCCGACGGCGAGGTGGATGCGCTGCCGTTGCTGCCCAAGCCCGTGCTGGCGGCGCGCATCCTCGACCGCGTCGAAAAAATGCGCGGAGCGCGCGCGTGAGGGTGAGAAACGCACTGCGCATCCGGGCGCTGGCGCTCTTCGCGCTGCTGCCGCTTGGCCTCGCTTTTGCGGCGCTGGGCGACGAGCCTGCGCCGGCGCCGAAGCGCAGCGGCGATGTGCTGGTGGCGCGCGTGGACGGCGCGATCAACGGCGCGAGCGCCGCACATGTGCTCGAGTCCATCGAACAGGCGGAGCGCGCTGGCGCCGCACTGCTGCTGATCGAACTCGACACCCCGGGCGGGCGGCTCGATTTCACCAAGGACATCATCACGGCGATGCTGAACGCGCGCGTGCCGGTGGTCGTGTTCGTGTCGCCGCAGGGCGCCTGGGCGGGTTCCGCTGGCACCTTCATCACGCTGGCCGCGCATGTTGCGAGCATGGCGCCGGGCACCACCATCGGCGCCGCGCACCCGGTCTTCGGCGGGCCGAACCCGCTGCCGCAGCGGGACGAAAAAGGCGAGACCCAACCGAGCGACTACATGATGGAGAAGGCTGAAAACATTTCAGCCGCCTACATCGAGGCGATTGCGCAGGAGCGCGACCGCAACGTCGCCTGGGCCGAGCGCGCGGTGCGCAAAAGTGAGGCGGTGACTTCGGAAGAGGCGCTCGAGCTGGGCGTAATTGATTTGCTCGCGCGCGACCGCGCCGAACTGCTTGCCCGCCTGCACGGCATGCGCGTGAAACTCGCCGGCGCGCCGATTGAACTCGACACAAAGAGCGGCGTGGTGCGCGAGGTCGCCCCCACCCTGATGTCCCGCGTCTTTCAGGTCATCGGCGAGCCGAACGTCGCCGCCATTCTGCTGCTGGCCGGCATGGCGCTGCTCTACTTCGAGTTCAACCAGCCGGGGCTGATTCTGCCGGGCATCACAGGCGCGGTGCTGCTCGTTCTGGGCCTGCTCGCCATACAGATGCTGCCCTTCTCGTGGACCGGGCTGGTGTTCGGCGTGATCGGCGTCGGGCTGATTGTGGCCGAGGTCTTCGTCGGCGCCTTCGGAGTGCTGCTGCTTTCCGGGCTCGCCTTTCTGTTGCTCGGCGGCTCGATGATCTTCGACCGCCCCGACCTCTCGGACCTGAACATTGATTTCTGGGGTGTGCTGTTCCCTGCGGTTCTGGGCGTCGGCCTGTGTCTCGGGGTTGCGATTCTCGCGCTCTCGGGCAGCCGCCGTCTGGCGCAGCAGTCGGGGACATCGGAGCTTCTCGGCATGGTCGGCGTGACCGAAACCGCGCTCTCGCCCACGGGCACCGTGTTCCTGCGCGGTGAATACTGGAACGCGGAAGCGGACGAGGTCATCGAGGCGTCGGCCCGGGTCGAAACGGTCGCGGTCGAGGGACTGCGGCTCAAAGTCAAACGCGCGTCGGACTGAGCCGTCGCCATGGGAGACATCATGTTGGCATCACCGTTGATTCTGGTCGGCTTGCTCTTTGCTTTCTTCATCGCGGGCGTGCGGATCCTGCAGGAGTACGAACGCGGCGTCATCTTCCGCCTCGGTCGCTACGCGGGCGTGCGGGAGGCGGGCTTCCGCTGGCTGATCCCGCTGGTTGATCGCATGGTGAAGGTGAGCCTGCGCGAAATCGTGATGGATGTGCCGGCGCAGGAGGTGATCACGCGGGACAATGTCTCGGTGAAAGTCAACGCGGTAATCTACTTCCGCGTGCTGCACCCGGAGAAGGCCGTGATTCAGGTGGAGAACTACCTGTATGCCACCTCGCAACTTTCGCAGACCACGCTGCGCAGCGTCTGTGGTCAGGCCGAACTCGACGAGCTTCTGGCCGAGCGCGAGACCATCAACCGCCAGCTTCAGGAAATCATTGACCTGCAGACCGAGCCCTGGGGTGTGAAGGTGCGCGCGGTCGAGGTGAAGCAGATTGACCTGCCGCCGGACATGCAGCGCGCGATGGCGAAGCAGGCCGAGGCGGAGCGCGAGAAGCGCAGCAAGATCATCCACGCCGAGGGTGAGGCGCTGGCGGCGGAGCGGCTGGCGGAGGCCTCGCGGGTGATTGCCACCGAGCCGACGGCGCTGCAGTTGCGCTACCTGCAAACGCTCTCGGAGATCGCCACCGAGAACAGTTCCACCATCGTGTTCCCGATTCCGATAGACATCCTGCGCCCCCTCTACCGGATGGCCGCTGGCGGCGGCAAGGGCGACAAACCGAACCCGGAGCGGTAGTTGGCCGAGGATGAACTCGAGCAAGGCATCGGGCGCACCCTCCGGCGCGCCACGCTGTTGCTGTTGCTGCTCGGCGCCGGCGCCGCCTGGGTTGTGCTGACCGGCTACTACACGCTGCGCCCCGGCGAGTCGGCGGTGATCCTGCGCCTCGGAAGTTTTGAGCGCACGGTGCACGCGGAGGGGCCGCACCTGCACGCGCCCTGGCCCATCGAAACCCGCGCCGTGATCGAGAGCAACCGCGAGCTGCGCATGGAGTTCGGCGATGTGGACGACCTCGCGCGCCGCGACGAAACGGCCATGCAGACCCGCGACAACAACATCGTCTATCTGGAGTTCACGGTGCTCTACCGGCGCAGCAACCCCTTCGAGCACCTGTATCGCGTGCGCGACCCGGAGCCGATGCTGCGCGAGGCTTCGCAGGCCGCGATGCGCGAGATCGTCGGCCAGAGCAGCGTGGACGGCGTGCTGCGCGACCGCCGCGAGCTGATCGAGAGCGAGGTGCGCGAGCGCCTGCAGCAGATCGCCGACGACTACCAGCTCGGGCTTGCGATTTCGGAAGTGGATCTGCAGGAGGTGCAGCCGCCGCAACCGGTGCGCGCCGCCTTCGACGATGTGGTGAACGCCAACCAGGACCGCAACCGCAAGATCAACGACGCCGAGGGCTATGCGAACGAGGTCGTGCCCCGGGCGCGCGCCAGCGCCGCCGAGCACATCGCCAGCGCCGAGGCCTACCGCGTTGCGAAGGTCGCAGCGGCGAGCGGCGCGGCGCAGCGCTTCAGCGCGCTGCTCGTCGAGTACCAGAAGGCGCCGGCGATCACGCGCAAGCGCCTGTATCTCGAAACCATGGAGGCGGTGCTGCCGGGCGTCGAGAAGGTGATCATCGAGCCGGGCACGACCTCGGTGCTGCCGTATCTGCCGATTGGCGAAGCAGGGCGCCGGCGTGCGCGCGAGGGCAGGGCGGCGCCGCCCCGTCCGCCCGCTGCGGAGGAGGAGGCGGTTGATAAAACCGCCCCCGACGCCGCGGACGAAGCCGCCCCGCAGCGTGCCGGTGACGAGGCGCCGAAGTGAGGGCGCTGCTCGGCTTCCTGCTGCTGCTCGCGCTGCTCGCTGTCCTCGGCAGCAGCCTCGGCTTCGGCCCGCTCTTGATCAACCGCGAGGGCGAGCAGCGCATTGCGCTGCTGCTCGGCAAGCCGACGGTTGTTACCGAGCCGGGCGTCGCCTTCGCCATCGCGACCACGCCGACGCGCATCATCGAGGCGCGCTGGCTGCACCTTTCCTCGGAGCCGAGCACGCTGCAGACCCGCGACGGCGAGCGGCTGTTCGTGGATCACTATGTGATCTGGCGCATCGCCGACCCGCTGCGCTTCCGCGAGAGCTACCCGCGCACCGTCGGTGGTGACCTGTCCGAGGCCGAGCAGCAGATTGACCGGCAGACGCGCTCGCTGGTGCGCGACCTGGTCGGCCAGCACACCCTGCAACAGGTGCTCGACGAGCGGCGCGTGGCGATCATGCAGGCCGTCACCCAGCGCGCGACGCGGCAGTTGCGCGCGCGTGGCGTCGAGATTCTCGACCTGCGGCTGAACCGCACCGAGTTGCCCAAACGCACCGAGGAAAATGTCTATGCGCGCATGCGCTCCGAGCGCGAGCGGCTGGCGCGCAAGCATCGCGCCGAGGGCGAGGAGCAGGCGCGCCGGCTGCGGGCCGAGGCCGACCGGGAGGCGCGCGTGATCGTGGCCGAAGCGCAGCGCGACGCCGAGGTGCTGCGGGGCAAGGGCGACGCCGAAGCCGCGCGCATCTTTGCCGAGTCCTACAGCGCCGATCCAGACTTTTACGCCTTCGTGCGCAACCTCGAGGCCTACCGCAAGACCATCGGCGAGGGCACCACGCTGGTGCTGCCTCCCGACCACGAGTTCTTCCAGACCCTGCAAAACGGCGGCCGCTGACCGCCGCCGCGTCTGCCCGCTAACCGCTAACGCGGCGCGCGGGCGAGGAGCAGTGCGCCGAGGGCGGCGAAGACTGCGAGTAGCAGCCAGGGCAGCAGCCAGAGCGCGCCGCCGATTTCGAAGGCGATGCCCGCGCCGCGCTCGCGCAGCACCAGAAAACCCGTCAGCAGACCCGCACCTTGCAGCGCGGGCAGGGCGAGGCTGCGCTGGCGCTCGGCTTCGAGCCCGAGCGCCAGCGCAAAGAGCGCAAAGAGCAGCGCCACCGCCGCAAGCGTGAGACGCGAGTGCAGCAGCACGCGGACGGCTCCCGCGCCCTTCGCATCGAGTTCCCCCGCGTAGCTTCGCAGCGCGGCAAGCGGCAGCGCGGCGAGTTCGCGCTTGTCGAGACGCAAACCGCGCTTCGAGGGCAGCGCCAGGGTGATGGTTTCCGCGCGCGTGATTTGCGGCGGCGCTTCCGGTCGCTCGGGGTCGAAGCGGCGAATCACGGCGTCCTCGAAAGCCCACTGCTCTGGCGAGAGCCGCTCGGCGCGGGCCGCCTGCACGCTGCGCAGCAAGCGTCCGCTGGCGTTGCGCTCGAAGACCCGCACCGCGCGAATCTGCGCGCCCGAGGCCCCGGTTGCGCGGCCGCTGTAGATCACGCGCCCGGAGCGATACCAGACCACGCCATCCCGAAGTTCGATGCGCTCGGCATGCAGCCCCGAGGTCTCGACCAGTTCGCGCGCGGCGCGCACGCCGACGCTCTCCGCAAGTCCGAGGCTCGAGAGACCGATCGGCAGCGCGATCACCAGAATCGGCAGCAGCGCGACGATGGGTACGAGCCCCGCCGCCCGAATCGCCAGCATTTCGCGCGCGCGCGCGGCGCGGCCCACCACCAGCAGCGCGCCTGTGAAGGCCGCCACCGGCAGCAGGTAGTGCAGGTTGCTGCTGAGGCTGTCGAGCAGCAGGCCGCGCAGCGCGCTGCCGAACGGCCCGGCGTCGAGCAGGTCGTCGAGGTGGAGCAGCGTCTCGACGACGAGCACGAGCAGCGCAAGAATCAGCAGCGATGCCCCAAAGGCGCGCAGGAAACGCGTCGCGTAGTGTATCCACAGGGTCTTCAACAGCGGGAGTCTAACCGGTGCAGGTGGTGAGAGGCAGCGCCACGCTCGAGAAGCCTCTGGAGCGTTGCGTGCTGACGGTTGGCAACTTCGATGGTCTGCACATCGGCCATCAGGCCATCATGCAGACCATCACCAGCCGGGCGCGGGCGCGCGCCGGCGTGGCCGCTGTCTATACTTTTGAGCCGCACCCGCGTCGCGTGCTGCAGCCTGCGCGCTCGCCCAAACTGCTGACCACGCTGGAGCAGAAGCTCGAACTCTTCGAGGCGGCGGGGGTGGATGTGGTGGTGGTCGAAACATTTGACCGCGAGTTCGCGCGCCTGCCGGCGGAGCGTTTCGTGCTCGATGTGCTGCACCGGCGCATCGGGCCGGTCGAGGTATATGTCGGCTACGACTTCCACTACGGACGCGACCGCGAGGGTTCGATGCGCACGCTGATCGAGCGCGGCCCGCACTTCGGTTTCTCGGTGACGATCATCCCCGAGGTGAAACTCGGCGCGCGCGATGTGAACTCGACGCGCATTCGGGAACTGCTCTTTGCGGCGCGGGTCGAAGAGGCCCGGGTGCTGCTCGGTCGCCCCTACACGGTGCGGGGCCGCGTGGCCCGGGGCGACCGGCGCGGGCGCACCCTCGGCTTCCCGACCCTGAACCTCGCGCCCGAGAACGAGGTTCTGCCGGCGCCCGGCGTGTATGCCGGGCAGGTGCGCTTTCTCGACGCGGGGCCAGATGGCGGCGGCGGCCCGGAGGCCGGTCGGCGCTTTGACGCCGTCACCAACGTCGGGCGTCGTCCCACCTTCAAGGGCAGCGCGGCGGTGCTGGCCGAAGCGCACTTGCTCGACTTCGCTGACGATGTCTATGGGCGGCGCGTCGAGTTCAGCTTCACGCATCATCTGCGCGACGAGCAGCGCTTCAAAGACAGCGCGGCGCTTACGGCGCAGATTGCGCGCGACATCGAAGCCGCCCGCGCACGCATGGGCGAGAACCCGCAGGGCTGAAGCGCCCGGCGCGCGTCCGTTCGGTATCGTTGCGTATATGCGGGGAACACTCTGGCTCGTCGGGATGATGGGCGCCGGCAAGTCAACGGTGGCGCGGCTGCTGGCCGCGCGTCTTGGCACGCCGGTGTTCGATACGGACGAGGAGGTCGAGAAGGCGGTGGGCAAAAGTGTGGCCGAAATCTTCGAGCGCGACGGCGAAGCCGGCTTTCGCGCACACGAGCGCCGCGTCATCGAAGCGCTGGCCGCGCGTGGTGACGAGAGCGCCCGCGCCGCTGCCGCTGAAGCCGCGCCGTCACAGCCGGTCGCCGCGCCGGGCAGCGGCGTGGTGGCGCAGGTGGTCGCCGTCGGTGGCGGCGCGATGGCGCAGCCGGGGACGCCGGAGCGCCTCGACCAGAGCGGCATCAGCGTTTACCTGCGCGCCAGCGTCGCGCGTTTGCACGAGCGCTTGCAAAATGATGCGAAGCGCCCGCTGCTTGCGGGACTCAGTGCTGCGGAGCGCATCGCCCGCCTCGACGCGTTGCTGGCAGAGCGTGAAAAATTTTATACCCGGGCGCGTTACCAGGTGGAGACGGATGATTGCAGGCCCGATGAAGTGGCCGAGCGGGTGCTGCGCGCGGTGACGACAGCGTCGGCGTCGTGAGTCCTCGGCCTACGCGCGCGCGCCCGCGTCGTAAAATGCAACATCCCGGCCGCGCGCCGCGCCGCCGTCGCATCCGGGTGGCGCTCGGCGCGCGCAGTTACCCCATCGAGTTGGGCTTCGACACGCTCGACGAGCTTGGCGCGGCGCTCGTGAAACAACTCGCGGCGCCCGCGGTCACCCGCGCCGTGCTGATCACCACACCGCCGGTGGCGCGGCACTACGCCGCGCGCGTCGCGCGCTCACTCAAACAGGCGGGGGTCTTCGTAAAGCGCATCACCGTTCCCGACGGCGAGCGCAGCAAGAGCCTCGGCGAGGCCGGGCGGCTCTACGACCGGCTGCTCGCCGCCGGCGCCGACCGCGACACCGTGGTCGTGGCGCTCGGCGGCGGCGTGGTGGGCGACCTTGCCGGCTTCGTCGCCTCGACTTTTTTGCGCGGTCTTCGCGTGGTTCAGGTTCCGACGACTTTGCTGGCGATGGCCGACTCGAGTATCGGCGGCAAGACCGGCGTCAACCTGAAGCGTGGCAAGAATCTGGTCGGCGCCTTTCACCAGCCCCGGCTCGTCTGGATGGATGTGGCGACGCTGCGCACTCTGCCAGCCCGGCACTATCGAGCCGGGCTCGCCGAGGTGGTGAAGCACGCGGCCATCCGCGACGCGAAATTGTTCCGGCGCCTCGAGCGCAACTGCGCAGCGCTGCTGGCCCGCGACCCCGGCGTGCTGCTGCCGGTGCTCGAGCGCTCCTGCCGCATCAAGGCGGAAATCATCAGCGACGATGAACGGGAGTCCGGCCTGCGGCGGCACTTGAACTTCGGCCACACCCTGGGCCATGCCGTCGAGACCCTCGCGGCGTATCGCGGCGTGCTGCACGGCGAGGCGGTCGCCATCGGCATGGCTTTCGCCGCGCGACGCTCCGAGCAACTGGGTTTGTGTCCCGCCGCGGACCGCGAGCGTCTCGAAGCGCTGCTGTTGCAGATGGGGTTGCCGACGGCGTTGCCCAGGCACCCGCGCAGGTCGTACCTGCGCGCGCTCAAAGCCGACAAGAAAATGCAGCGGGCAAGACTGCACTTCGTCGCGCTCTGCGGCATCGGGCGCGCGGTGACGGTGCCGCTGTCGCCCGCGAAACTGCTTCCGCCTGGAGAAAATGACCGGGAACGGGAGCGCCGATGAGCGGCGAAGCGCGCGACTGGCCCGCTGGCCCCGACGCCGCCGACGAGGGCTTCGGCGACGAGTCGGTTTTCGACGAGACGGAAGGCGAGGATGCGCCGCTCGCAGCGGATTCTCCCTTCGCCAACGAGACCGTTGCGCAACTGCTCGAAAGGCAGGGGCACACGGACGCCGCGCGGCAACTCCGCACCCGGCTGGCGCGCGCGCAGCGGCGCGAAGCCGAGACCGATGCGCATGGGCAAAAGCGCGCTGCGCTGCGGGAAATGGCTGCCGTCTGTCCGGGTTGCCGTTGCATCGCGCTGCTGGGTGATGATGACGCTCCGCTCATCGAGTGCGCGCCCGCAGAGGATTCGGAAGCCGCCCTGCATGCGCAGGTCACAACGCTTGCTCCCGCGTTCGCAACGCTGTCGCGCGCGGCCGATGTCAGCAGCGGCGCGCTGCTGGAGTTTCAGGC
>JAHRAN010000056.1 GCA_020027245.1 Myxococcota bacterium | reverse complement strand
GGTTGTCGCAACCGCTGCGCATCGAGTCGGGAGACCTCTCGCTGCGCTGGGTCAGCGGGCGCACACGCTACCGGGAGTTGAACATCGAGGAAGCGACGCTGCCGCTCACACCCTCGGCGCGGCAACTCGACTTCGAGCTGGCCTACGCACTGCCCGCCAGCCGGGCGCGCCGGGGATTCGTATCGAGAAGCTGGCGCGACGGCGCGTTCAACATCGCCGCACTCGCCACCCTGAACCCGGAGCACGCGCGCAGCAACCACACCGAGTTCTCACTTCTGTTCCGTTACCAGCGGGCGTTCTAGGCAGGGTCTTCGCCGAACGCCTGACGGAAGCGCTCTGCGAACTCGCCCTCGCCGAGGGTCAGGCTCTGCGTGCCCTGGCGCTCGACGAGCAGTGCGCCCATCAGGCTGCCCATCCGCGCGGCCAGCTCGAAGGACGCGCCGCGCCGCAGACCACGCAGCAGACCGGCGCGGTAGGCGTCGCCGCAGCCGGTCGGGTCCACCACGCGGGCCGCGCGCACCGGCGCCACCTGCCGGGTGACGCCGCCCTCGTGCAGGGTCGAGCCCTCTTCGCCACGGGTCACGATCCATGCGCCGACCCGCTCGCCGATGGCGGCTTCATCGAGGCCGGTGCGCTCCCGCGTCAGCGACCACTCGAAATCGTTCACCACATAACAGGCGGCGCCCGTGAGCAACTCCCGAAGCTCCGCGCCGTCGAAGAGCGGCAGCCCCTGGCCGGGGTCCACCACGCAGGGAAGCGCACGGTGCTTGCAGGCGCGCGCGTGCAGGGTCATGGCGCGCTTGCTGTTGGGCGACACCACGCCGAACGCGGCGCCGGCCACGGCGCGCTCGAAGTCCGCCTCGTGCGCGCGCTCCATGGCGCCGGCGTGAAAGCCGGTGATCTGGTTGCCCTCCTCGTCCGTGATGATGTACGCGCCAGCGGTCGCCTCACCCGCGAGCGGCAGCAGATGCGCGCGCGACACGCCGTTTGCGTCGAGCCACTCGGCATATGCCCCGAAGTCCTCGCCGCCGACCGTGGCGAGCAGACGCGGCGCTTCGCCGAGCAGGCGCAGGTTGAAGGCGATGTTCGCCGCGGAGCCGCCGAAGCTGCGCTGAAGCTGCGGCACATGGAAGGACACGTTGAGCAGGCCCAGGCGCTCGGGGCGAATCACATCCCGAAAGCGACCGCGATAGACCATGATGTGATCCACGGCGACCGAGCCGCTGCACAGAATCGTCATTGCGGCTCCTCCCCGGGCGCAGGCAGTCTGCCCGCGCGCACAGCTTCCGTCAACGCTACACTCGGGCGATGAGAATCCCCGGGCTCTACCAGAGTGGCCGGACGATTTACTCGTTTGAGTTCTTCCCGCCCAGGAGCGACGCCGGCTACCGCGCGCTCTACCGCAGCATCGCCGAGCTCAAGACCCTGGGCCCCGGCTTCGTTTCGGTGACCAGCCACGCGCGCGGCGAAAACCGCGCCAGAACCGCCGAGCTGGTGATTCAGATTCAGCGCGAACTCGGCATCACGGCCATGGCGCATCTGCCCTGTGCGACGCAGACCCGGGACGAACTCGGCGCCACCCTCGACCAGCTTCAGCAGGCCGGCATCCGCCACATCATGGCGCTGCGCGGCGACCCGCCGCCGGATCAGCCGGGCTGGCGGCCGGGGCCGGACGAGTTCCGCTACGCCAGCGAGCTCACCGCCTTCATTCACGAGCACTGGGACTTCACGGTGGGGGGCGGCTGCTACCCGGAGACGCACCACGAGGCGCCGAGTGCCGAGGCCGACCTCGACAACCTGAAACGCAAACTCGACGCCGGCGCAGAGTTTCTGGTGACGCAGTTGTTTCTGAACAACGCGCACTACTTTCGCTTCCTCGAACGGGCGCGCGCCGAAGGCATTGTGGCGCCGATCGTGCCGGGCATCATGCCGATGACCGGGATCCGCAACCTGCAAACGGTGATGCGGCTGTCGCCCGGCTCGGAGACGCCGGCCGAACTCGCGCGCGCGCTCGAAGACGCTGGCCAGGACACGCAGCGCGGCTTCGAAGTCGGCGTCGAGTGGGCGACGCGGCAGTGTCTGGAACTGCTCGAGCAGGGCGTCCCCGGCATCCACTTCTATACCTTGAACCGCTCATCGGCGACGCGCCGCGTGCACCAGAACCTGCGCGGGAGCGAGGGCAGATGACAAAGCACAATGGGCAGCGCGTGCTGCGCGTCGGCGTGCTGCTCTCGGGCGAGGGCACGAGCCTCGAGAATTTGTTCGAGTACATCGAGGCGCGCGGACTGCCGGCCCGGGTCGTCGTGGTCATTTCTTCGAAGCGCGAAGCGGGCGGGCTCGCGCGCGCCCGGCGCCGGGCTGTACCGACGCTTACGGCGGCGCGCCGCGAACTCGATGTGGACACGATGAACGACCGCATCCACAAAGCACTCGGCGAGCACGGAGTGGAACTCGTCGCGCTGCTCGGTTTCCTGTCACCCTTCCAGGTGCGCGGCCGCTACGAGGGGCGGGTAATCAATGTTCACCCTTCGCTCATCCCCGCCTTCTCGGGCCCCGGAATGTACGGTCGCCACGTGCACGAGGCCGTGCTCGAACGCGGCGCCAAGGTAACCGGCGTCACCGTGCACTTTGTTGACGACGAATACGACACCGGCCCCATCCTGTTGCAGCGCGCGCTGCCGGTGGAAGCGGAGGACACCGCCGAGACCCTGGCCGCGCGGGTGCAGGCGCTCGAACGCGAGTTGCTTCCGGAAGCGATTCGTTTGATCGCCGAGGGCCGCGTCAAAATCAGCAACGGGCACACGCAAATCAAGCCCGAGTGATCGCACGGCGGCGCGCGCCGCACTCAGCGGGTGAACTTGCAAAGCGGCGCTCAGCGCTCGGCTTCGCCCCGTTTGATCTGGAGCGACGGCGCCTGGCGGATGATCTCGTCCTCGGCGGCGCGACGCACGGCGCCGGGGCCGAAGCGCTCGCTGATTTCATCGAGGCTCCGGTTCAGGCGACGCCGCTGCTCGCGCGCGCGGGCCGGTTCGAGCAGCGAGAGTTGCTCGCTCTCGTTTGGAATCAGGTTGGTCACCCCGACGCCGATCAATCGCAGCGGCTCCTCGATGTGTGCGCGCGCGAGCAGGCGACGGGCGGCCCCGGCGATGTCGGCGCCGTCATCGCTTGGCTCGAGCAGGGTTTCGCGGAGCGTGCGCAGCCGAAAGCCGCGCGGCCCCGTCTTTATGCGCCGCGCGAGTTTACATTTCAGCACCACGCTGCGCGCCAGCAACCCACTGCGACGAAGCCGCCGCGCAACCGCCTCCGCGTGCGTGCGCAGCGCCGCTTCGAGGACGCGGGAATCGCAGACATCGCGCTCGAAGGTGTTCTCTTCGCTCAGCGACACCGCTTCCCGGGCCGATTTAACTTCTTCATTTTCATCTCCGCGCAGGCCCTCGCCCCGCGCGAGGCGCGCGAGTTCGAGCCCCGCATTTCCGAGCGCGCCTTCGATCCGCTTTGCGTCGCTGCGCGCCAGTTCACCCACGGTTTCGATGCCGAGCCGCTCGAGCCGGGCGCGCGCCACCGGCCCGACACCCCACAACCGCCAGACCGGCAGGGGTTCGAGAAAGCGCGCGACATCATCTTCACGCACTTCGATAAAACCATCTGGTTTGGCCAGCGCGCTCGCAATCTTCGCCACCAGCTTTACCGGCGCGAGACCGCAGGAAACCACGAGCCCGGTTTCGCGCCGCACCCGCGCGCGCAGCAACTCGGCCGCCTGGGCAGCCGGGCCGAGCAGGCGCTCGCTGCCCGTCAGATCGAGAAAGGCCTCGTCGAGCGACAGGCCCTCGACCTTCGGTGTCAGCGTGCGAAAGATTTCAAAAATGCGCTTCGACTCGCGCACATAGCGCGGCATGTCGCCGCGCAGGAAGACTGCATCCGGACACAATTTGCGCGCCTGCGCGGTGGGCATCGCGGAACGCACGCCAGAGACGCGGGCCTCGTAACTCGCCGCCGACACCACACCACGCGGCCCCGTGCCGCCCACCACCACCGGTTGACCGCGCAACTCTGGCTGGTCGCGCTGCTCGATGGATGCGTAAAAAGCATCCATGTCCGCATGCAAAATGCGCCGCGCCAGCCGGCGCTCTCGGAAATCAGCCGCCGTAGGATTCTCTCAGGTTCGAGAGATACATCCTTCCGTGTACCAGTTTGCCGTGGCCGTCCACGACCACCACTTCATAGGGGACGACTTTCTTCTCGATCCTCTTTGCGAGAAATGTCTTGACATTGACGTTGCTCTTGACGGCGTTCGTGTAATCGTAGGCCCCCACCTGCGCCTCCCAGGGCGCGCGAACGACGACGCGAACGCCATCCAGTTCCCAGACGGCTCGCTCGAAATGCCATACCTTCACTTCTGATCTCCTTCCGCTCTGCGCGGTGTGATGCGTGGTCTGTCCGACCCATTGCGCTCTGCATATCATACCCCATTAATCGGGGCGCGACGCACAATTCGGGGGGATTTAAAGGGGCAATTCGAGCCGGGCCCTGTTATCTTTGCCGGTGCGTAAGCGCCTCCCCCAACGGGGTCTGGCCGCGCCGGAGAGCTTGAAGATGCCCGACCGCCTGCTGCGCACCCTGCGCGTCCGCAACAAGCACCGGCCGGGCGTGCTCGGCCTGCTCACCAGCCGCATCGGCGAGGCGGGCGCGAATCTGGGCGACATCCGCACCATCTGGGTCGGCCCCGAGCACATCGTGCGCGATCTCGACCTGCTGGTTGCGGACGAGGCGATGCTGCGCCGGGTCGTCGAGCTGGTGCGGCGTCTCGAGGTCATCGAGCTGCTCGAGGTGATTGACGATGTTCACGACCTGCACATAGACGGAAAGCTCGAAGTGCGCGCCACACATCCGGTGCAAAGCGTGGCCGACCTGCGGCGCGTCTATACGCCGGGCGTCGCCGAAGTGGTGCGCACCATCGCCGGGCAACCAGAGGAATCCTATGTGTTCACGGTGCGCGGCAAGAGCGTGGCGATCGTCACCAACGGCACCCGCGTGCTCGGCCTCGGCAACGTCGGCCCGGTGGCCGCGCTGCCGGTGATGGAGGGCAAGGCCGCGCTGCTGCAACAGTTCGTCGGCATCTCCGCCTGGCCGATTGTGCTGAACCTGCGCGAGCCGCAGGCCATTGTGGACGCGGTCAGCGCCATCGCCGAGGGCTTTGCGGCCATTCAACTCGAGGACATCGAATCGCCGGTGTGCTTCGAGGTCGAACAGCGCCTGATCGAAACCCTCGACATGCCGGTGCTGCACGACGACCAGCACGGCACCGCGGTGGTCGCGCTGGCTGCCGCCAGCAACGCTGCGACGCGCGCCGGGCGGCGCATCGAGGAGATGCCCATAGGAGTGCTCGGTCTGGGCGCGGCGGGCAACGCCATTGCGCGCATGATGCAGCGCGCGGTCGCGTCACCCGTGTTCGGCTACGACCCGAACCCGGAAGCCCGCGCGCGGCTCAGCGCCGCAGGCGGCGTGGTGCTCGAGAGCCAGCGGGAATTGATGGAGCGCTGCGACCTGCTGGTCGCCGTCACCGGCCGCCGCGACCTGATCGAAGCTTCGAGCGTGCGCAAGGGGATGTGCATTCTGGCGCTCACCAACCCGCATCCGGAGATCAACCCCGAGCGGGCGCTCGAGGCGGGCGCCGCCTTCGCCGCCGACGGGCGCTCGGTCAACAACCTGCTCGGCTTCCCGGGTCTGCTGCGCGGCGCCATTGACACCCGCGCGCGGCAGATCAGCGACGAAATGTATCTGGCGGCGGCCCGCTGCATCGCAAAGCACGCCGGGCCCTATGAACTGGTGCCGAACCCGCTGCGCCGCGATGTGCACCGCGCCGTCGCGCGCGTGGTGGCGCAGGCCGCGCACGAGAGCCATGTCGCGCGCCGCGAAATACCCTCGGACTACATGATGCCGGCGAAGGAGCCCTTCCAGAGTCTCGGCGGCGCGCTTGGTGGGCGGTCGTAGCGTCGCCGCGCCGCGCCGTTCAGCGACCGAGTTTGTCGCGCACCGCCTGCGCGAGTTTTTCGGGCGTGAAGCCGAAGTGCTCGGCGAGCGTGGTCCAGGGCGCCGACGCGCCAAAACTTTTTTGCCCATAAATCAGCCCGTCGCGACCGACCAGCACGCGCAGGCTCTCGCCGAGCCCGGCCTCGACGGCGACGGCCGGCAAGTCGCGCGGCAGCAGTTCCTCGATGTAGGCCGCGTCCTGCGCGAGCAGCAGCGAAAGACACGGCAGCGACACCACGCGCGCGGCGATACTTTGCTCGGCCAGCAGCACGGCGGCGTCGCAGGCGAGCGGCAGTTCCGAGCCGGTCGCCAGCAGCGCCACCGCCGGCGGCCCGACCGGCTCGCGCAGCAGGTAGCCGCCCTTCCAGACATCGCCGGGCCTGAAGTCCGCCTCGCGTTTCAATGCCGCGACTTTCTGCCGCGACAACACGATGGCGACCGGCCCGCGCTCGCGCTGCGCCGCAAAGGCCCAGGCCATCGCCGCTTCGACGCCGTCCGCCGGACGGAACACGGTGAGCCCCGGAATCGCCCGCAGCGCATCGAGTTGCTCGACCGGCTGGTGCGTCGGGCCATCCTCGCCGACGAAAATCGAGTCGTGCGTGAACACAAAGGTCGAGGGAATTTGCATCAGCGCCGCCAGACGCAGCGCGGGGCGCAGGTAGTCGCTGAACACCATGAAGGTGCCGGCGAAGGGCAACAGCGTGCCGTCGAGTGCGATGCCATTGGTGATGGCGCCCATCGCGTGCTCGCGCACGCCGAAGTGAATGTTGGCGCCGGCGAAGGGGTCGTCGCCCTCGCCGATGAAGCCGCCATCCCGGATGGTCGTGTTGTTGGAGCCGGCGAGGTCGGCGGAGCCGCCAATCCAGCGCCCGGGCGCCATCTCGACCAGACGCTGAATCACCGCGCCCGAATGTTTGCGCGTGGCGTCGGCCTGACCCTCGAAGCCGCGCACGAGTTGGGGGATGAAGTCGTCGGGCAACGCCCCCGCGCGCGCGCGATCAAAAAGTATTGCCGCAGCGGGCTTCGCTTTGCGCCAGCCCTCGAAGTCGGCCTCGCGCGAGAGCCGCTCGGCGTGCTTCGCGCGGGCGCGCGCGCGCAGGTAGGCGCGCACCTCGTCCTCGACGACGAAGCGCTCGCCCTCGGGCAGGCCGAGCCGCCGCCGGGTGCGCAGCGCTTCCTCGTCGTCGAAGGGGCCGCCGTGCGCCCGGGACTGACCGGCCCAGCCGCTGCCCCGCCCGATGGTGCTGCGCAGAATCAACAGCGAGGGCTGGTCACGCGCCGCGCGCGCCGTTTCGAGGGCGCCGTCGAGGGCAGCCACATCTTCGGCGTCAATACTTTCCACCTGAAAGCCCTGCGCGCCGAAGCGGCCCGCTACATCCTCGCTGAAGGACAGACTCGTCGGGCCGTCAATCGTTACCCGGTTGTCGTCGTAGAGCACGATCAGGTTGCCGAGTCCGAGATGACCGGCGAGCGAGCAGGCCTCGTAGCCAACGCCCTCCATCAGGTCGCCATCGCTGGCGACGACATAGACGAAGTGGTTGCCGGGACCCGCCGCTGCGCCCTCGAAGCGCGAGCGGGTGACGCGCGCGGCCAGCGCCATGCCCACCGCATTGCCGATGCCCTGACCGAGGGGGCCGGTGGTCACCTCGACCCCCGGCGTCACGCCGAACTCCGGGTGACCGGGCGTGCGCGAGCCGAGTTGCCGGAAGTTCGCAATCTCCTCGAGCTCGAGGCCGGTCTCGAAGAGATGCAGCAGCGCGTAGAGCAGCATCGAGGCGTGGCCCGCCGAAAGCACGAAGCGGTCGCGCAGCAGCCACGCGGGATCCTGCGGGTCGAAGCGCAGGTGCTGATCCCAGAGTTGGAAGACCGGACGCGCAAGGCCCAGCGGCGCACCGAGGTGCCCGATGCCCGCCGCCTGCACGGCGTCCACCACAAGCCCGCGGATGGTGTTCTCGATCCGGCTGCGCAGCGACGGAGTTGGCTGCGTTTGCATCGGGCCTCCACCGGACGCGCGGCCCGGAAAGTTGGCGAGGGTAACAGCTTGCGGAGCGCGGCGGGCTGCGCCCGCCGCCCAACCTTAAAAACCCTCTCCCCTACCCCCTCTCCCGGAGGGAGAGGGGAACCGAACCTTAATGGTGCGGCGCGGTCAAAAAGATGGGGCTGGTCGGGGTGGCGGGATTCGAACCCGCGACACGGACCCCCCAAAGATCCGGCTCTGGCCGCTGAGCTACACCCCGGTGCGCGCCAGTCTAACCCCCCGAGGTGCTTCGCACCCGCCGGCTACAACAGTTGGATCAGGTTGAACACCTTCTCCTCCAGCCAGCGCGCAATCTGAATCAGCGCCTCCTGATTGATTTCGTGTTGCATCGGATATTCGCGGTAGGAAACATCGAGGCCGCGCGCGGTCAGGGCGTCGCGCGCACGCTGCGCCTGCTCGACCGGAATCATCGGGTCCTCGCTGCCGTGCAACAGCAGGGCGGGAAAGTTCTGATGCGCAGAGCACTCCGGGTGCGCGCGCAGGGCGGCCTCCGGCAACCAGGTCGAAAGCGCAATCAGGCCGGCGAAGCGCTCGGGCTCGCCGAGCACCAGATCGCAGGCCAGCACCCCGCCCTGGCTGAAGCCGAGCACGACGAGTTTGCGCGGGTCAACGGGATAGCGCTGGCAGGCGGCGTCGAGGAAGGCGCGCAGCTGGTCGCGCGCGTGGGCGAAGGCTGTGAGATCGAGCTCGCGGCTCTGGCGCAGCGGCCACCAGCCGAATCCCAGTTGCCCCGGCAGTTGATCGGGCGCAATCTCGAAACCGACCGGCCCCTGCGGGCAGAGCACCAGCGCCTCGCCCCGATGAAGGAGCGGCGCGAGGCCGAGCAGGTCGTGAGCCGATGCGCCCCAACCGTGCAGCGCGAGAATGGTGGGGAAGGGGCCAGCGCCCGACGGAACGTGTGCGGTGTAGAGCAACTCCATGGTTGCAGCGTAACAGGTGACTTTCGTGGGCGGCTCGCCACGCTGCCGGTATGCTAGTTTCCGCGCATGAGCAGCCAGCGCAACCTGTTCGACAAAGTATGGGAAGCGCACACGGTGCGCGAGTTCCCGGACGGCCAGAGCCAGCTCTTCGTGGGCTTGCACCTGATCCACGAGGTCACGAGCCCGCAGGCTTTTGCGATGCTGCGCGAAATGGAGCTGCCGGTGCGCTTCCCGGAGCGCACCTTCGCAACCGTGGATCACATCGTGCCGACGGATTCGCAGCAGCGCCCGCTCGAGGACGCGCTGGGCGAAGAGATGATGGCCGCACTCGAAGCCAACTGCCGGGAGCACGGCATCAAACTCTTCGACCCGGCCAGCGGGAAGCAGGGCATCGTGCATGTGATCGGCCCCGAGCTCGGGCTCACGCAGCCGGGCATGACCGTGGCCTGCGGCGACAGCCACACCTCGACCCACGGCGCCTTCGGCGCCATCGCCTTCGGCATCGGCACTTCTCAGGTGCGCGATGTACTCGCCACCCAGTGCCTGACGCTTGCGAAGCCGCGCGTGCGGCGCATCGAAATAGGCGGCGCCCTCGGCGGCGGCGTGTATGCAAAAGACGTCATCTTGCACATCATCCGCCGGCTCGGCGTGAAGGGCGGCGTCGGGTACGCCTACGAGTACGCGGGCCCCGTTATCGAAGCGATGAGCATGGAAGAGCGGTTGACCGTGTGCAATATGTCCATCGAGGGCGGCGCGCGGGTCGGGTATGCGAACCCCGACGAGCGCAGCATCGAGTATCTGCGCGGGCGGGCTTTTGCGCCGCCGCCGGAGGGCGCGACCTTCGAGCGCGCCGCCACTTGGTGGCGCTCACTCAAAAGCGACGCTGACGCCGACTTCGACGACCGGGTTTCCTTCCCGGGTGCGGAGATCGAGCCGACCGTGACCTGGGGCATCAACCCCGGTCAGGCGCTCGGCGTGAACGAGGCGCTGCCGCTGCCGGCGGATGTGCCGGACGAGGAGCGCAGCGGTTTCAGCGAGGCGCTTTCGTTCATGGGCTTCCACGCCGGGGAGCCTATTCTTGGCGCAAAGATTGATGTCGCCTTCATCGGCTCCTGCACCAACGGGCGCATCAGCGATTTGCGCGAGGCGGCAAAGGTGGCGCGCACCGGACAGGTGGCGCCGGGGGTGCGCACGCTGGTGGTGCCGGGCTCGCAGGCCGTGGCGCGGGAGGCCGAAGCCGAGGGGCTCGACGAAATCTTCCGCAGCGCCGGCTTCGAGTGGCGCGAACCGGGTTGCTCCATGTGCCTCGCGATGAACCCGGACAAGTTGCGCGGCCGCGAACTCTCGGCCTCGTCGAGCAATCGCAACTTCAAGGGGCGACAGGGCTCGCCGACCGGGCGCACGCTGCTGATGTCGCCGGCGATGGTCGCCGCCGCCGCGCTTCGTGGCCGCGTCACCGACGTGCGGGAGTTGCTCGGATGAGCGAGCGCATCCGCCGGGTCGAGGGCCGCGCCTGCGTACTGCGGGGCAACGACATAGACACCGACCGCATCATCCCCGCGCGCTTTCTGCGCTGCGTCACCTTCGATGGCCTCGGCGCGCACGCCTTCGAGGACGACCGCAAGCAGGCGGCGGCGGCGGTGGCGGCGGCGGGGGTTAAAAGTGATCACCCGCTCGACGACCCGCGCTTTGCCGGGGCCCGCCTGCTGGTGGTGGGCGCGAACTTCGGCTGCGGCTCCTCGCGCGAGCACGCGCCGCAGAGTCTGATGCGCGCAGGCTTCCGAGCCTTCATCGGCGAGAGCTTCGCCGAGATCTTTGTCGGCAACTGCAGCGCGCTGGGCCTGCCCTGCGCCACGCTCGAACCGGGAGATCTGGCTGCGCTGATGGACGCGCTCGAGGGCAACCCCGCGCAGCAGGTGGTACTGGATATCGGGCACTGCACGCTTCGCTCGAGCGCCGGCTTGCACAACTGCGGTCTGCGGGACGGCGTGCGCGCCGCGCTGCTCGAAGGCAACTGGAACGCCACCCGCGTCCTGCTCGAAGCGGGCCCCGCCATCGAACGCACCGCAAACGCCCTGCCCTACCTGGCGAACTTCGCCCGCCGCTGACACCGGCATCAAACCGTTCAACCCGTGCGCGCAACACCCGTCGCCCTGCTCATACTCATCGTTACTTTCCAAAGCGGCGCGTGGTCCGCACCGGCGGCGGACACGACGGCGGCCGCCATGCCGGCGAAGCACAGCGCGGTTGAAACCGTCGTCCTGCTGCACGCCATCGGGCGCACGAGCCGGCAGATGCGACCCCTCGAAGACCGGCTGCGGGACGCGGGGTACGAGGTGCTGAACCTGGACTACCCCGCGCGCGAGTTTCCCATCGAAGAACTCGCCCGCCATATCCACGAGCGAATCCGCGCGAAGGTTGCAGCCGGCGCGCGCACGCATCTGGTCGGCTGCTCGCTGGGCGCACTGGTCGCGCGCGCCGTCGCAAGCCGCCACCGTCCCCCGAAGCTCGGGCGCGTCGTGCAACTGGCGCCACCCAACCGGGGCAGCGAAGTGGCAGACCGCCTGCACAAGCTCGCCCTCTATCGCGCTTTTTACGGGCCAGCGGGGCAGCAACTCACCACCGACCCCGCAAGCCGCGCCGGATTGTTTGGCCCGATAAGTTTCGAACTCGGCGTCATCGCCGGCTCCCGGAGTATTGACCCCGTCTCGTCCTGGCTCATCCCCGGCGACGACGACGGCAAAGTCTCCATCGCCAGCACGCGCCTCCCCGGCATGACGGCCCACATCGTCCTGCCCGTCACCCACACCTTCATCGCCCGCAACCTGCAAGTACAAGAGCAGGTGCTGACCTTCCTGCAGCGCGGCCGCTTCCGGCGGGCTACACCACCCGCCGAGTAAGAAGCTGCCCTCTCGCTTTATTCCGTCGGGATTTTGCTGGCCCAGGCGCGCTCGGCGCGGTACCAGGCGACCGTGCGGCGCAGGCCCTCGTCGAGGTTGACGAGCGGACGCCAGTCGAGCAGGCGCTCGGCTTTTTCGATGCGGGCCAGGGTCTGCGGCGGGTCGGCGGAATGCGCTGGCTGTTTCTCGATCCGCGCCTTGCGTCCAACATGGCGCGTGGTGATCTCGAGCAACTCGCGCACGCTGTGCGGTTCGGCGGCGCCGAGGTTGATGATCTCGTAACCGAGCGGGCGCAGCGCAGCGACGGTGCCGCGCGCCACATCCTCCACATAACTGAAGTCGCGGGACATCTCGCCATCGCCATACACGGTGACGGTGCGACCCTCGGCGATGCGCTGCACGAAGCGGAACACCGCCATATCGGGACGCCCGGCCGGGCCATAGACCGTGAAGTAACGCAGCACACTGAGATCGAGGCCATGCAACGCGTGCCAACTGAAGGCCAGCGCCTCGGCGGCCTTCTTGCTCGCCGCGTAGGGCGACAGCGGCCGACTCGTATGCTGCGCTTCGTCGAAGGGCAGCGTCTGACTGTCGCCATACACGCTCGAGGTCGAAGCCAGCACCAGTTTGGGAACGCCGCGCGTGCGACAGAGTTCGAGCAGGTTCAGCGTGCCGCCGAGGTTGGTCTCAAGATGCGCGTGCGGGTTTCCGACACTGGCGCGCACACCCGCGTGCGCCGCCAGATGCAAAACCGCGTCGAAGTCACCGGCTGGCAACGCGGCCTCGAGCGCCGCCCGCGCGCTCACATCGGCGCGAAGGAATTGAAAACGCTCGTGCGCGCGCAGCCAGGCCAGGCGATGACGCTCGAGTCCGGAAGCCGGGCCGATGAGCGCGTCCACACCCACCACCTGATCGCCCCGCTCGAGCAGCATGCGCGCCGTATGCGCGCCGATGAAACCGGCGGCTCCCGTCAGCAGCAAGCGCGCCATCAGCGCCCTCCTCGTGGGTTGCAGCCGGACATGGTCGCCCGCCGCTGAAATCGCGCAAGACGCGGTAGCATTATGACCGGCTTAAAACCCGCGGCAAAAACGGGGGCTGGATGATGCGTGACGGAGCGAAGTCGAAACTCGCGTGGGTTGCGGGTTGTTGTGGATGTTTCGGGCTTGGCTGGGTGCTGCTCGGCCTGGTGCTGCGGCAACTCGGGTGGATCGAGGCGATGCAGAGCTTCACGCTCTTCTATCAACTCGGCTCACTTTGCGGACTCCTCGCTCTGCTGCTCGGCGGCATCGGCCTCTACACCACGCGCACAGCCAGCGGGCGCAGCGGCCGTCGGCTGGCGCTCTTCGGCGTGGCGACCGGCGGCGTGCTCGTCGTCGCACTGCTGGCAGCGCTGCTGCCGGTGCTGCGCGCCGAGCTGCCGACGCTGAACGACATCAGCACCGATCTCGAAAACCCGCCGCGCTTCGCGAGCGACCCGTCGGGGCGCGGGCGCGACATGACCTACCCGCCGCCGAACTATCCCCCGAACTGGCGCGAGCAGATCCGCGCGGCCTGGCCGGCGCTCGCGCCGATCGAAAGCGCGCACCCGCCGACGCATGCGCTCGAGCTGGCCGCTAGGACCGCGCGCCAACTCGGCTGGCAGGTGACCCATGTGGACGAAGCGGCAGGCATTATTCAGGCGCAGCACAGCACGCGCTTGTTTCGCTTTGTGGACGATGTGGTGATTCGCGTCCGCGCTGACGCCGGCGGCGGCGCGCGTCTCGACCTGCGCTCCAAATCGCGCGACGGCCGCGGCGATCTGGGCGCCAACGCCGCGCGCATCCAACGCTTCCGCGATGCTTACCGGCGGGCGCAGCCCCGGCGGGCTGCGCCCGCCGCCCAGCCTTAGGAACCCTCACCCCGCCCTCTCCCAGGGGGAGAGGGAGCAGAGGTCACTCTCGCGCTTGGTTAATTCCCCTCTCCCTTTGGGAGAGAGGCGGCGGGGCTTGAACCAACGCGCCACCGTCAAGGTTTCTCGATGCCGAGGTGCGTGCAGGCGGTTTGGAAGGCCCAGCGGTAGTCGGCCTTGCCGCTCGGCGAGCGCTGCAGCGCTTCGACGAACACGAACGCGCGGGGCAGCTTGTAGCGCGCGATGTGGCGCGCGCACTCGGCCCGAAGCGCCGCCTCGTCTTCTTGAGCACCGGGCTGCAGCGCGACGATGGCGGTGACCTGCTGCCCCCAGCGCGGGTCGGGCGTGCCGGTGACCACGACATCGTACACATCCGGGTGCTGTTTGAGCGCGTGCTCCACTTCCTCCGCGAAAATCTTCTCGCCGCCGGAGTTGATCGTCACCGAATCGCGCCCGAGCAGCCGCACGCCGCCGTCTTCCGTCAGCACGGCGCGGTCGCCGGGCACCGCAAAGCGAACGCCGCCAACCACCGGGAAGGTTCGCTCGGTCTTGGCCTGATCCCGGTAGTAGCCGAGCGGCACCGGGCCTTTGCGCGCCAGCCAGCCGACGGCGCCGCTCGCCGCAACGCCCGGCTCGAGCACGCTTTGCATGTCCTCGGCGAGCAGCGCGTTGTCGGCGTTCGGCTCGAAATCACCGGTGACCGCCGCCGCGCCGGACTTCGAAACCTGCGCGCCCTGCTGCCCGCTCTCGGAAGAGCCGAGCACATCGAGAATGCGCAGCGAGGGCAGCGCCGTAAGCAAGGCATCCTTGACCTTCGCGCTCAGGATGGCGCCGCCGCTGCTCAGCGTGCGCAGCGAGGAGAGATCATAATTACCCGCCTTGATTTCATCGAGCAGCGGACGCGCGAAGGCGTCGCCGACGATGGTCAGCAGGGTCAGGCGCTCGCGTTCGATGAGCCGCCAGATGCCGGCGGCGTCGAGACGCTGCGGCGAATCCTGCACAAATACGGCGCCGCCCGCGTGCCACAAACTGAATGCCGCCCAGTGCGCGGCGCCGTGCATGAAGGGCGGCGCCGGCAGGCCACGCGCGCGACCCGCCAGGCGACGGGCGCGCGCAACGATGGCATCGAGCGTGGGCTCCATACCCTGCGGCAGCAGCGCGGCGCGCAGAATTTCCTGCTGCCGCCACAGCACGCCTTTGGGCATCCCCGTCGTGCCGCCGGTGTAGAGGATGTAGAGGTCGTCGGGCGAAAGTCCCTCGGGCGGAGCGGGCGACGCCGACGCCAGCGCGGCTTCGTAGTCGAGCGCGCCCTCGAAGTGCTGCGCGCTGCCGTCGTCCACCTCGAGCCACAACGCCACCTCGGGCAACTGCGCGCGCAGTTTCTCGAGCAGCGGCGCAAAGCTCGCGTGGAAGATGACGGCGCGCGCGTTCGCATTCTCGAACAGGTAGCTGAGCTCCTCTTCCACATAGCGGTAGTTGACATTGAAGGGCGCGCAGCGCGCCTTGTAGGCGCCCAGCATTCCTTCGAGATACTCGTTGCAGTTGTGCAGATAGAGCGCGATGTGATCCTGACCGCTCTCCCAGTTTTCGAGCTCCGTGCGCTCGCGCCGGCAGCCGAGCCCGTGCGCGCGGAGCACCGAGGCCAGACGCCGCGTGCGCAGAGAGACCTCCGCCCAAGAAAAGCGCCGCTCCCGGAACACCAGACACTCGTGCTCGGGAATCGCGCGCGCGATGGCCTCGTGAATGGCGCCGATGTTCACAGGTCTATTTTAACCTTTCAGGTCTATCTTAACCTTTCTAATTTAACTTTTCCAGTCGCTTTGTGTTAAAGTATCGGCGCGCGCGGCGGCGGTCAGGGTTGAGAAAGTCGCAGCAACGCCTCGATGGCGTCGAGCGTGGCGTCGCGCGGCGTGTCGTCGCGCGAGGAGGCGGGGGGATTAAAACTTCCGTCCGCCTGCTGCACGAAGGCACCGAGCACTTCGGCCGGCTCGAGCCGGGCGCCGGGCAGCGCGCGCGCGTGGGCCAGACAGAAAACCCGGGCCACGGCGACCGGATCGAAGACACGAGTGCGAAAGCCGCGCTCGAGTTCGCGCCCGCACCAGTTGAGTACCTCGTCGGAAAGCTCGGAGTCGAAGCCCGACATCAAATGCAAATAGGCCCGAATCGGCCCGTAGTTCGGACCTTGTACGAGTGAAACATCCCAGCGCGCGGCCAGAAAGCGCTCGGCCCGACGCAGCAGCGTGGCGCGGGCGAAGGGCGAGCGCGCGAGCAGACCCGCCATGGCGCCGGTGAGCTCGATGCGCTGCGACGGGGCGGCAGCCGCGCCGCCAAAGCCGCCGTCCGGGTCTTGTTGCGCCGCAAGCCAACCGACCGCGCGCTCCGGCAGCGCGTGATCGTAGAGACCCAGGCCGTCGAGCACGCCGAGCGCGCGCAGGGTTCCGCGCTGTGCGGCGTCAGCGGCGACCACCGGCGTGTCGTCCGCCGCCTCGCGCCAGTCGGGAATCGCACCGTCTTTGCCTTGCCGGGCGGCGAGCCCTTCGAGCAGCGCCGCCGCCGGGCGCTTGCCCGTCAGCACCTCGACATGCAGGCGGTCGAGCGGCGCGCCGTGGCGCGCGACATAGTTAACGGCAGCACGCAGGAGCATGGCGCTCCGCTCGTCGCCGCCGCTTTGTTCCGCAGACATTCGGGTGGTTAAAGTAGCGACCGGTCGCGGTCAACTCGGTACACTCGCCGCAAATGGATACGCAACGCAGCGCGCCGGGTGCGGGCAACCGACTGCTTCGGGAGACGAGCCTCTACCTGCGTCAGCACAGCCACAACCCGGTGGACTGGTGGCCCTGGGGCGAGGCGGCGCTTCTGGCGGCGCGCGAGCAGAACAAGCCGCTGCTGGTGTCCATCGGTTACAGCGCCTGCCACTGGTGTCATGTGATGGAACGCGAGTCCTTCGAAGACGCGGACACCGCAGCGCTGATGAACCGGCACTTCATCTGCATCAAGGTGGACCGCGAGGAGCGGCCCGATGTGGATCAACTCTACATGGACACGGTGCTGCGGCTGACCGGTCAGGGCGGCTGGCCGCTCACGGTGTTTTGCAAACCGGACGGCGCGCCCTATTACGGCGGCACCTACTATCCGCCGGAGCCGCGTCACGGCTTGCCCGCGTTCCGCCAGGTGCTGCTCGCCATGCAGCGCGCCTTTCACGAGCAGCGCGGTGATGTGGATGCAACAGCAGAGCGCATTCTCGATGCGCTCGAAGCGCGGCCGCGCGGCGTGGCCGCCGAGAGCGGCGTGGCCACCGAGTTGCCCGGGGTTAAGCTTCTGGCGCAGGCGGCGCAGTCCCTGCTTTCGAGCGCCGACCGTGCGCACGGCGGCTTTGGCGGGGCGCCAAAATTCCCAACACCCACAAACCTCGAACTGCTGCTCGCCGGCTGCGACCACAAAGACCCGGCGGTGGCGCGCGACGCCTTGGCGCACCTGAACCTGAGCCTGCGACAGATGGCCCGGCGAGGTCTCTACGACACCCTCGGCGGCGGCTTCCACCGCTACTGCGTGGACGCGCACTGGGGCGTCCCCCACTTCGAAAAAATGCTCTACGACCAGGGCCAACTGCTGCGCGTCTATGCCGAAGTATGGCGGCGCGACGGCTGCACGCAGGACGCGCTTTTGTGGCCAATCCGCGAGACCGCCGCGTACCTGCAACGCGAGATGCGCGACGCAGCGGGCGGCTGGTATGCGAGTCAGGACGCGGACAGCGAGGGCGTCGAGGGCCGCTTCTATGTGTGGACGCCGCAGCAAGTCAGAACTGTTCTGGGTAATGACCGCGCGCGCGCATTCTGCGAGGCGTATGGCGTGCGCCCGGAGGGAAACTTCGAGGGCAGCACGGTCCTCTGGGAGCTGGCGGACGCGCCCCGCGAAAAGTTTGCACGCGAGCGCGACGCGTTACAGCGCGCGCGGGCCGAGCGCGCCCCGCCCGCCACCGACACCAAGCGCATCCTCGGCTGGAACGCGCTCACCATCTCGGGCCTCGCCTTTGCGGGCAGCGTGCTCGCAGATGACAAAATGATACGAGAAGCCATCGCCGGCGCGCACTTCGTGAAACAACATCTGCAAGCGAAAGGCGGCGGCTGGTTGCGCGTCTTCGATGGCGGCGTCGCCAAGGTGGAGGCCTTTCTCGACGACCACGCCGCCTGGCTCGCCGCCTGCCTCGACCTCCACCGCGCGGGCGCGGGCGACGAGTGGCTCGCGCAGGCGCTCGAAGTGGCAGACCTTATTCAGGCGCGCTTCTTCGACGCCGACGAAAACGACTTCTTCCTGACATCAACGGTCTCGGCGCTGCCCCGCCGCCCGCGCCCGGGGCACGACGGCGCAACGCCGGACCCGGTCGGCCACACCCTGCTCGGTTTGCTGCGCGTCGCCGCACTGTGCGGGCGCGACGATCTGCGGCGCTGCGCCGAGCAGGTGATCCGCAGCCACGCCTTTGCGCTCGAGCGGATGCCCACCGCGTTTCCGACGCTGCTGCGCGCCGCCGCCCTGGCGCACACGGGCATGGCGGTGGCGGTGATCGTCGGCGCGCCGCAGGCCGAGGACTGCAGGGCGCTGGCGCTGGCGGCGCGGCGCGCGCTTTCGCCCGAGCATGCCGTGGTGGTGGCGGCGCCCGACGCGGCGCCCGGCGCGCTCGACCCGAGCTGGCTCGAAGCTCGAACGCCGGTCGCCGGGCGGGCCTGCGCCTGGCTTTGTCATGGCGTCCACTGCTCGCTGCCGACGACCGAAGTCTCCGTGCTAGCTGTTGCCTGCGCGCGCGCCATGCGCGAAAGCGGCGGCGACTGAGCGCTTTCCGCTATCACTACTTATTATGGGCGACATCATCGAAGCCTTTTCGACTGCGCTCGGTCTGATCCTCCACGGCGACCCCACGCTGCTCGAAATCGTGGCGCTCTCGCTGCGCGTCAGCGGCGCGGCGCTCGCGCTTTCGGTGGCGCTCGGTCTGCCGCTCGGCGCCGGGCTCGGCATCGCGCGCTTTCCGGGGCGCAACATACTCTCTGCGCTGCTGAACACTTGCATGGGCCTGCCGCCGGTGGTGGCAGGCTTGATGGTCTATCTGCTGCTCGGGCGCTCGGGGCCGCTCGGCGCGCTCCACTGGCTGTTCACCCCCGCCGCGATGATTCTCGCGCAGACCCTTCTGGTCACGCCGATCGTCGCCGCGCTGACCCGGCAGGTGATCGAAGATTTGTGGGAGGAATACGCGGAGCAACTGCGCTCTTTCGGCATCGGTGTATGGCGGGCGATTCCGACGCTGCTCTACGAGGGGCGTTTCACGCTGGCGACCGTGGTGCTCGCCGCCTTCGGGCGCGCCATCTCGGAAGTCGGCGCGGTGATCGTGGTCGGCGGCAACATCGCGCATCACACGCGGGTGATGACCACCGCCATCGCGCTCGAAACCAGCCGGGGCGATTTTGCGCTGGCGCTGGGCCTCGGCATGCTGCTGCTCGGCTTCGCCGTGCTGATCAACGGCGGCGTCGAGGTGTTGCGCGCGGGAATGCGTCGTGTCGGCGCCTGAGAACGCGCTGCTGCCGCTGCGCTTCGAGGGCATCGGCTTCGAGCAGGGCGGCGAAACGCTGCTCGAAGACATCAACTTCAGCATCGAGGCCGGCGCGATCAGCGTCATCCTGGGGCCGAACGGCGCGGGCAAGACGCTGCTGCTGCGCATCGCCAACGGGCTGCTCGCTCCGACCAGCGGCCGCGTGCGCTGGGCGACCACCGTGGCGACCGCGCGCGCCGCTTCGGCGCTGGTGTTTCAACGCCCCGTCTTGTTGCGGCGCAGCGCGCGCGCGAACGTTGACTTTCCATCGCGCGTGCGGGGCATCGGAAGGCGCGAGCGCGAGCGCCGCACCGCGCGCGCACTTGCGGGCACGCAGCTTACGGAGCTCGCCGCCCGTCCCGCGCGCCGGCTCTCGGTGGGCGAGCAACAGCGCCTCGCGTTGGCGCGGGCCTGGGCGCTCGAACCGCGGCTCTTGTTTCTCGACGAACCGGCCGCCGCACTCGACCCGGCCGCCGGGCGCTTGCTCGAAAACGCAATCGAGACGCTGCGCGACGAGGGCGGCGTCAAAATCGTGATGACCACCCACGACCTCGCCCAGGCGCGGCGGCTGGCGGGCGAAGTGCTGTTCCTGCACCGTGGACGACTGCTCGAGCAGAGCGCAGCCACCGAGTTCTTCGCGCGGCCGCAAAGCGCCGTGGCCCGCGAGTTTCTGAAGGGCGTTGCTTTAATATGACGCGCAGGCTTGCACGCGCCGCCCGTGCGCTCGCCGGCTGCGCACTCTTCGCGCTGCTCGTGCTGCTCGCGCTGCTTGCGCTGCCGCTTGCCGCCGGTGAGGCTGAAAGGCCCTTCCTGCTGCTCGCCTCCACCACCTCGACCCGCGACTCGGGGCTGCTGGCCGAACTCACGAAGCGCTTCGAGGCCGAGAGCGGCATCGCGGTGCGCGTGCTGGCGACCGGCACCGGGCGCGCGCTCGAACACGGGCGGCGCGGTGATGTGGATGCGCTGCTGGTTCACGATCAAGAGAGCGAGCTGGCCTTCGTCGCCGAGGGCCACGGACTCTTTCGCTGCGAGGTGATGTACAACGACTTCGTGCTGCTGGGGCCGTCTCTCGACCCGGCGGAGGTCTTTGCTCTGGCTTCGGTGACGCTGGCGCTGCGCCGCATCGCCGAACGCGGCGCGCGCTTTCTGTCGCGCGGTGACGACTCGGGCACGCACAAGGCGGAGCGGCGCTTGTGGCGCGCGGCGCGGCTCGACCCGCGCGCTGAGCGGGACCGCTGGTATCTCGAAAGCGGCAACGGCATGGGCGCCACCTTGAACATGGCCAGCGAACTCGACGCCTACCTGCTCGCCGACCGCGGCACCTGGCTGAGTCACAAGCGGCGGGGCCAGATGGCGCTGCTCGTCGAGGGCGACCCGCTGCTGCACAATCCCTACGGCGTGCTGGCCCTGAACCCCGCGCGTCACCCGCAGGCGAAACTGGCGCTCGCGCGGCGCTTCAGCCGCTGGCTACTCTCGCCCGAAGGGCAGGCCACCATCAAAAACTTCGAGCGCGACGGTCAGCCGCTCTTCTTCCCGGTGGCGAAGCAAGTGCAGCAAAGCTGCCCTCCGGGGCGCTGACGCGCCCCCCCACCCGTTGACCGCGCCGAGCCGCTGCCGGAAGGGCTGACGGCTGACGCGCCTCGGACGCTGGGGTGACTCCCGGCGGGTGTGGCTTGCTGGCGCTGGTCAGAAGAAGCGCGCGGGGTCGCGGCACAGGTCTTTGCTCAGGTTGCGGTGATGCGCCTCGAGGGTGCCGCCGCCGATCTCGAGCAGCTTGGAGTCGCGCCACAGACGCTCGACGACATTTTCACCCATGTAGCCCTGCCCGCCGAGCACCTGGATGGCGGCGTCGGCGGCGGCTTTCGCCATCTGGCAGGCGACGAGTTTCGCGGCGTCGGCGTCCACGCGCTGACCGCTCGCTTCGAGGTCGAGGCGCCGCGCCGTGTCGCAGGTCAGCGACTGCGCCGCGCGCCAGCGCGCAAAGTTCTCGGCGATGTGGCGCTGGATCTGCCCGTGCTCGCGCAGCGGCGCACCGAAGGCGTGGCGCGCGTTCGCGTATTCGATCATCACGCGCAGGGAGCGGCGACCGATGCCGAGCCCCAGCGCGGCCAGCGTGAGCCGCTCGATCTCGAGGTTGCGCATCATCTGCAGCGCGCCCTCGCCCTCTTCACCGAGCCGGTTCGCAAGCGGCACCTCCACGCCATCGAAGAGCAACTCGAAGGTGCCGGACGCGCGCATGCCGAGCTTGTCGCTCCACTTCTGCCCGAGTTTGAAACCGGGCATGTCCTTCTCGACCAGAAAGCTCGAAATGCTGCGCTCGCCGGTGGCCGCGTACACGATGAAGACATCACCCGGCGTTTTCTCGTCAATGCCGCCGTTCGTGATGAAGGTCTTTGCGCCGTCGAGCCGGTAGTGCGCGCCACGGCGGGTGGCGCGGGTGCGCATGGCCAGCACATCGGTGCCGACCTCGGGCTCGGTCATGCAAAGCCCGCCGATCCACTCTCCCGAAACCGCCTTGGGCAGAGCGTGGCGGCGCAGTTTTTCGCTGCCGTTCACGGCCAGGTTCTGCGCGAACAAAATCGAGTGGGCCAGACACGAGAGCGCGAAGCCGGGGTCCGAGACGGCGAGCCCCTCGTAGAGCAGCACGGCGGCCAGGGCGTCGAGGCCCGCGCCGCCATAGGCCTCGGGGATGGTCACGCCCAGCAGGCCCAGCTCCCCGGCGCGCCGGTACAGGGCGTGGTTGAAGCGCTCGTGGCGGTCGTGCGCCGCGGCCTGCGGCTCCACCTCGCGGAGGGTGAACTCGCGCACGGTCGAAACCAGCAGCGCGTGCTCCGGCGTCGGCTCGGCGAGGTCGAAGCGCCGCCAGTCCCTCTCGGCTGATTCATCCATCTACAGGCTCCCGGCTCGAAGGCCTCGCCCCGAAGTGTACCGGCTCGCGGCGCGCGCGGTCGGGCGCTATGCTCCGCCACGGCTCATTTAACCCCCTCCCTTCCGCGAAGGAGACCCCCGTGAAGCGAACCCTGCTCTGCATCGCCCTGCTCCTGACCATGGCTTTGCAAACGGCTTGCGTCGTCATCGAGGACGGCGAGATCGGCGTTTCGAAAAGTTTCGGCAGAATCAACGATGAACCCGTCGGGCGGGGCGTCGCCTTCGTGGTGCCGGTCGCCCGCACCATCGAAACCTGGAATGTGAAACTTCAGGAGCGCAAGGAAACCGCGAACGTGCCCTCCTCCGAGGGCCTGATCGTGGGGCTCGAGACCTCGCTGCTGTTTCGCGTTGACCCCGTAAAGGCGCCGGAGATCCGCAAGACCATCGGGCGCAACTACGAGACGCAACTGGTCGTCCCCTACTTCCGCAACGCGCTGCGCGATGTGGTGGCCGGTTACCCGGTGCGCAACATCTACTCCGAGGTCGGGCGCAAGGAGATTGCGAACCGCATCGAGCAATTCCTGAGCGAGAACCTCGAAGTGCGGGGCATCGAGATCGAGGATGTGCTGCTGCGCGATGTGCAGTTGCCGCAGCGCTTCCGCGACAGCATCGAAGCGAAGCTGACCGCCGAGCAGCGCGTGCAGCAGAAGCAATTCGAACTCGAGCAGGCGCGCAAGGAAGCGGAGATCGAGGTGGCGCGAGCGGAGGGCGCGGCGCAGGCGCAGCGCATCATCCGCGAAACGCTTTCGGATTCCTACCTTCAGTATCTGTGGATTCAGACGCTGAACGAGAACCCGAATGTGATCTACGTGGCGACCGAGGCCAACCTGCCGATCTTCAAGGGCGTCGCCGGCAAGCGCTGACCGCTTTCCCGACAGCGGCTTGCGCCGCGGTCAAAGGACGGGCGGCGTGCGTCAGCACTCCGGGCCTCTAGCCGAGTTCGGCGTGCAGGAAGGTGTGCAGCAGGGCGAAGGCGTCGAGCGCCGCCGCCTTGCGGTAAAGCTGCGGGCGCGTGTCGTTCATGAAGGCGTGGCCTGCGCCCGGGTAGAGCCGCACCTCGCCCTTGTGCGGCGTTCGGGCGAGTCCACGGCGCAGCGCCTGCACATCGGACACCGGGATGATCTCATCCTCCGCGCCGTAGAAGCCGAGCACCGGGCAACGAAGATCCGGCAGCGCGTCGAGGGGCGAGCGCGGTTTGCGCACGGGGTCGAGCCCCTCCGGGTAGCGCAGCATGCCATAAAAGGGCGCGCAGGCGGAAAGCCCCGTGCAAGCACTTGCGCCGAGCAGGGCGTATTGCCCGCCCATGCAAAAGCCGGTGACGCCGATGCGCTGGCCGCGCGCAGCCTTATGCGCGGCCAGAAAGTCAATGCCCTGCTGCAGGGTGTCGAGGATCAGCGGGTCGGAAAGCCCCTCGATGAAGCGCAGCGCGGCGGCGGGACCATCGAACGCGCCGACGCCGCCGCACAGGCGGTAGGGGTCCACCGCCAGCACCGCGAAGCCCTCGCCCGCAAGCCGCGTGGCGATGTCGCGAGTGTGGTCGGCCAGGCCAAAGACGTCGGGAATCATCACCACGCCCGGGTGCGGGCCGTCCGAGGGGTGGGCCAAGAAACCGATGGCGTTTTCTTCGCTGGGCATCTGCGCAGCCTAGCCTTTTGACCGCCCCGAGCGGCTGCCGGAAGGGAGAGAATTAACCAAGCGCGAAAGGGCAGCCTCTGCTCCCCCCGGGAGAGCGCCGTCTCCCCTATGGGAGACGGCGGGGGTTCGGGTTCTCAAGGCTGGCGGTATTGAAGGGCTGCGAAGCAGCCCTTCAATACGCGCGCACCGCCTCCACCAGCGAGAGCACCACGCCCTTGGCGTCGCCGAAGATCATCATCGTGTTGTCGTGGAAGAAGAGCGGGTTCTGGATGCCCGCAAAACCCGGGTTCATGCTGCGCTTGATGACGAACACGTGCTGCGCGCGGTCCACATCGAGGATCGGCATACCGGAGATGGCGCTGCCGGCTTCGCGCGCCTGCGGGTTCACGACATCGTTGGCGCCGATCACCAGCGCCACATCCGTCTCCGCAAACTGCGGGTTGATGTCATCCATCTCGACCAGTTTCTCATACGCCACATCGGCTTCGGCGAGCAGCACATTCATGTGACCGGGCATGCGCCCCGCCACCGGATGCACCGCAAACTGCACGCGGATGCCCCGCGATTCGAGCAGGTCCGCGAGTTCGCGCACCGCGTGCTGCGCCTGCGCCACGGCCATGCCGTAACCCGGCACCACGACGCAACTGCGCGCGTTGGAGAAGATCACCGCCGCGTCCTCGGGGGTGTAGCCCTTCGCCACGCCCTGGGAAGCGCCGGCGGCGGCGGTTTCGCTTTCGGCGCCGAATGCGCCGAACAGCACGTTGGCGAGCGAGCGGTTCATCGCGTCGCACATGATGCGGGTCAGCACCAGACCCGAGGCGCCGACCAGCGAGCCGGAGATCACCAGCCCCGAGTTGCCCAGCACGAAACCGGTGGCGCAGGCGGCGAGCCCTGAGTAGGAGTTGAGCAGCGAGATCACCACCGGCATGTCGGCGCCGCCGATGGGCAGCACCAGCAGCACGCCGAGCAGCAGCGCGAGCCCGACCAGCAGCCAGTAGCCCGTCCCGGCTGCGAGCGGCTCGAGGGTGATCCACACGCCGAGGCCGAGCACGAAGAGCGCGAGCAGGCCGTTCAGCAGTTGCTGACCGGGGTAGCGCAGGGCAGCGCCCGGCAGGCGCTCGCTGAGTTTGCCGAAGGCGATGAGTGAGCCGGTCAGCGTGACGCAGCCGATCAGCGTGCCGAGCACGATGGCGGCGGCCACCACCAGGCCCGGCGCATCGGCGCCACTCCAGTAGCTTTGCAGCTCGGCGCCGGCGACCAGCGCCGAGGCCGCGCCGCCGAAGCCGTTCAGCAGCGCCACCATCTCGGGCATCGCGGTCATCTGCACGCGGGTTGCGGCCAGCGCGCCGATGCCCGAGCCGAGCACCGCGCCGGCCAGCATCCACTGCCAGTTGAGCACGCCCGCGTCGAGCAGCGCCGCGGCCACGGCCAGCGCCATGCCGGTTGCGGCCAGCGCGTTGCCCCGCACCGCGGTGCGCGCCGACGACAGCCCCTTCAGCCCCATAATGAACAGGACCGCGGCGGCCAGATAGGCCAGTTGCTGCAGCTCCGCCGGAATCACCGGCGCTCTCGCTTGCCGCGAAACATCGCGAGCATGCGGTTTGTCACCAGGAATCCGCCGACCACATTGATGGTGGCGAACACGATGGCCAGAAAACCGAATGCGGTTTTGATGAACGGCTCCTCGCTGGCCACCGCGATCAGCGCGCCCACGATGGTGATGCCGCTGATCGCGTTCGACCCGGACATCAGCGGCGTATGAAGAAGTGGCGGAACCTTGGTGATGACCTCCACGCCGATGAACAGCGAGAGCACCAGAATGGTCAGCGCGGTGGCGGGGTTATCGAGCATCAAGCGCCTCCTTCGAGCGCAGCGCGCAGCGCCGGGTTTCGCACGACACCTTCGTGTGTCACGAGGGCGGCGTCGGTGATTTCGTCCGCGAGGTCGAGCGCGAGCCGCCCCTCGGGCGCCAGATGCTGCAGCAGCGCGACCACATTGCGGCTGAACATGGCGCTGGCGTTGGCGGGCAGGTCGCTGGCCAGATTGGTCGGCCCCAGCACTTGCACGCCGTCCACATTGAGTTCCTCGTCGGCGCGGGTCAGCGCGCAGTTGCCGCCGTTCGCCGCCGCCAGATCCACCACCACCGAGCCGGGCCGCATGGCGCGCAGGCCCGCTTCGTCAATCAACAGCGGCGCGCGGCGACCGGGCACCAGCGCGGTGGTGATGATGATGTCCGAGCGCCGCGCCTGCTCGCCCATCTGTTGCCGCTGCCGCGTGTAGAAGGCTTCGTCCTGCTCCTTCGCGTAACCGCCCGCGTCCTCGGCGTCGGCCGTCTCGAGATCGAGCGTGAGGAAGCGTGCGCCGATGCTTTCGATCTGCTCGGCGGCGGCGGCGCGCGTGTCGTAGGCGTCCACCACGGCGCCGAGGCGGCGGGCCGTGGCGATGGCTTGCAGCCCGGCGACACCCGCGCCGATAACGAACACCCGCGCCGGCGAGATGGTGCCGGCTGCGGTGACCAGCATCGGCAGCATGCGCGGCAGGCGGCTCGCCGCGAGCAGCACCGCGCGGTACCCGGCAACAGTGGCCTGCGACGAGAGCACATCCATCGTCTGCGCGCGCGTGATGCGCGGCAGCAGTTCGAGGGCGAAGGCGCTGATGCCCGCGCGCGCCAACTCGCCTGCGCGCTCGGGTTTGTCGAGCGGCTGCAGCAGCGAAATCAGCGCCGCGCCGGAACCGAGCGCCGCGATCTCCTGCGCGCTCGGCGCCTGCACCTTCAACAGCAACCCGGCGCCTTCGAGCGGCGTGGCGCTGATGCGCGCGCCCGCGGCCTCGTAGTCCGCGTCCGAAACACCGGCGGCCAGGCCCGCGCCGGCTTCGACGCGCAGTTCGTGACCCGCCGCCACGAGCGCCTTCACCCCGGCTGCAACCAGCGCCACCCGCCGCTCCGCGACGGCCACTTCCTTCGGCACGGCGACAATCAAGGGAGCACTTCCGTCCTGTTCGCTGCGAGCACAAGCACGGGCGGCACTATAGAAGCCCGCCGCCCCGGTGTCATGCGCCCCAAGCCGCTTTTTGCCGGGCAGTTGGCGAAGGCGGGCGCAAGCCGGTATAGGGTGCGAAGCAGACGGGCCTCGCGCCTTGCGGGCGAGATACAGCAGTCCGAGGCGACAGGGAGCGAAACCATGGCGGAGAACGACGAGAGAACCTTCAACATCATGTTGGCCGAGGTTCTGCGCACCAAGAACCCGGAGTGGCGTAAAACCGGTCGAACCCTCGTTGCCGAAGCGAGCAGCGTTCTCAAGGGAAGGGGGACACCGGACATCCTGATCTCGAAGGCCGAGGATGCGCCCATCGTGGTGGAAACCGAGTATCTGCCAGCAAGAGAAGTGGAGAAAGATGCGAAGTCACGCCTTGGAGGCAAAACCAGCGAGACGGGCAAGACCATCAAGCGTGTAGTCGCCCTGCGGGCACCGAAAGCGCTGAAATCGGTGGAGCAGGCGCGACTGAAACAGGCGATCGAAAAGGCGACCTATGAGTACTGCCTTCTCTCGGCGGGCGACGATAGTGGCGACCCGCTGGTGCGCTGGCCTGCAACGGGATGGCTGCAGGGCAGCGTGGACGACCTTGCGGACCTGATCGAAAACGCATTTCTGTCCGAGCAGGTGATTGCGAAGAGCCTCGACACGCTGGAAAAGGGTGTCGGCGCGGCGGCGGGGCTGCTCAGACAGGCGCTGAAGAGCAAGCCCGCAGTCAATGAAAAAATTGCCGAGCAGCTTCATCAGAAAGATGGAGTACAGACTACACGCATGGCGATGGCGATTGCCGCCAACGCGCTGATCTTTCAGGGCATCATCGCGGGAACGCACGATGTAAAAACCATCGCAGAATTGCGCACCACCAATGGCGTGCTGCCCAGTGATGCTGTTCTCAAAGAGTGGCAGCGGATACTGTATGAAATCAACTACTGGCCGATTTTCGACATCGCCAGCAAAGTGATGAAGCCGATACCGGCTTCCGTGGCGGCGAAGATTCTGGATAACCTCGCTGACGTCGCCAACGAGTTGGCCGCCATTGGTGTCACTCAATCACACGACTTGTCGGGCCGAATGTTCCAACGCTTGATCTCGGATCGCAAGTTCCTGGCGACCTTTTACACCCTGCCCGAGTCCGCCAGCCTGCTGGCTGAACTCGCCGTCGGCAGGCTGGAGGTTGACTGGAGAGATGCCAACGCGATCAAAGCGCTGCGAATTGCGGATCTCTCCTGTGGCACCGGAGCACTGCTGTCAGCGGCGTATCACGCCGTGCTCGCGCGGCATCGAAGAGCGGGCGGCTCGGACAGTGAACTCCACAGGCCGATGATGGAGAAATCACTGATTGCCACGGACATCATGCCTGCCGCGACGCACCTTACGACCTCGATACTGTCGAGCACACACCCGAGGATCACTTTCCACAAAACGCAGATTCATGTTCTTCCCTACGGCAAGCCACCAGAGAGAGGAGACGAACCTCAGCCGTTGGCACTGGGCGCACTTGACCTGATCGAAGCAGAGCACGCCACCGATCTTTTTGTAACCACCGGAATCCGGGCAGTCGGTGGGCGTGGCGAGCACGAAGTAGAAGCCAAAGCAAAACTTCCAGACTTTGAGCTTAAACACAGGAGCTGCGACCTCGTAATCATGAACCCGCCGTTCACGAGACCGACGGGACACGAGAGTGCTAAGAAAATTGGGGTACCTGTTCCATCGTTTGCTGGCTTCAATACAAGTGATGATGAGCAGCGTGTGATGTCGCAGAGACTTCAGAAAATGCAGAGCAAGATCAAAGACACCGCCGGGCACGGGAACGCAGGACTTGCCTCGAATTTCCTGGACCTCGCAAACATCAAGCTGAAACCGGGCGGAATACTCGCAATGGTTGTCCCCGCTTCTCTGACGCAGGGCCGGGCATGGAAAATGAGCCGGGAGTTACTCGACCAGTTCTATGACGACATCACGGTGGTCTCGCTTGCCACGACTGGGGCGACGATGAGAGCCTTTTCCGCCGACACCGGCATGGCCGAGGCGCTCGTCATCGGGAAAAAGCGCGAGACCAAGCGGATCGTAGAACACGCAACCGTCCGCTTCGCATCGCTGCAAAGCCGACCGAAAAGCGTCGCAGAGGCCGTTGTCGTCGCACAGGGAATTATCAATTCGGAAGGCGATCTTCTGATTGGAGATACCCGCGCGGGTGCCGTCATGTCCGGAACGCTCCACGATGGCGGCATGGCAGGCGTCGGCGACCCGGAACTGGTGACAACTTGCAAGGCGCTTGAAAACGGGAGCCTCGCACTGCCCGGTGCGAAGCGGAGGCGCAACATACCGATAGCCGAGATCACCGAGATCGGGAAACGAGGGTTCTACCACATGGACATAAACGGGATGCAGAGCGACGGAAGCCCGCGCGGCCCTTTTGACATCGGAGGAATACACGGACAACCCACATGGCCTTGCCTGTGGGGGCATGATGCCGAGCGGGAGCGGTGCCTCGTTGTTCACCCGGACCGTCAGGGAACTGTGCGCGCTGGAATGGAAAAGAAGGCGCAGGAAGTCTGGAAGACGGCATCAAGACTGCACTTCAACCGGGATTTTCGGTTGAACTCCCAGAGCCTCGCCGCTTGCGTGACGCCGAAACCTGCCATCGGCGGCAGGGCTTGGCCGAATTTCATCCCGGAAAAAACCGAACACGAGCACGCGATTGTCCTCTGGGCGAACACCACCCTCGGCATCATGCTGTTCTGGTGGTGTGGAAGCAGGCAACAACAGGGCCGGGCAATTCTCACCATCACCGAGTTGCCGAAGCTGCCGGTGCTCGACACCCGCAAACTCAGCGCGACGCAACACAAGCAGGCAAAAGAAATTTTCCAGCGCTTCAAGAAGCAGGAATTCCTGCCTGCGAACGAGGCATACCGAGACGAGACCCGCCAGAGCCTCGACCGCGCCGTGCTGGTCGAGCTTCTCGGTCTGCCCCAAGCCATACTCGAACCACTCGACCTGCTGCGCCGCAAGTGGTGTGCCGAACCCAGCGTCCACGGCGGCAAACACACCCGCATTCCGAACGGCAACGGATAGACCGGAAGCGGCCGGCGCCGGTCAACCGGAAAGGGGAAGCGGAATGAGCGAGCACAGCGCCGAGAGCGGGCTTTTTATCGAGGACTTGAAGCTGGGGCTGGTGCTGCCGGGGGGCGCCCTCGGGCGGGGGCTTGCGATTACGCCCGAGGCCTTCGAGGCGCGCTTCGGGCGACTCTTCTGGCGGCCCACGGGTGGCCTCGACCCGGTCTACTTCAAGCTCGTCGCTTTTTGCAAGACCACGGCGGTGAGCGAGAACTCGCCCGCCAATCTCGGCGCGCGCAATGTGCTGTTCCGGCGCGCGCCGGCAAGCCTCGAGCTCGAGGCCACGACCACCGTGCTCGGTCGCAAGTTCCGCGCACCGGGCGCCGACACCGGCGTGTGTCAGGTGCAAAGCGTGATCGGCGCGCCGGGCGAAGACCCCGTTCTGAGTTGGACCCGCGAGTGCATCGTGAACGGGCGGCGCGGCTGGCGGCTGGCCGACGATGGCGCGCCGCTGGACGACCGCGAGAAAATCACCACCTGTTTCGACCCGGCCACGGCTCGGCTGCCGCAGGAGCGACCGGAAGAACAACCGGGCGAAGCGGCGCCGGCTGCCCTCGCCGCCGAGGATTTTCGCGTGGGCGAGACCATCCCGACCGCGTACACGAGCGTGCTGCAACCGGATGACATCTTCTGGCTGACGCGCGGCCTCGGCAACCTCGCCAAGACGCATTACACGCGCAGCTCGGGCTACATCGTGTGGGGTCTCCTCACCCTGCTCTACGGCGTGCGCAACTACGCCGAGCAGTTGAGCGCCTGCCTGCTCGTGGGACTCGATGTGGCGAAGCACATTGCGCCCGTCTACCTGAGCGAAAAGCTGCGCAGCGAAGACGCGAACCCGGCGCACAAAGACGAGCCGCCGGAGCATTTGTCCGCAACGCTCACGACGCGCGAAGTCAGCGACTGGCCCGGACAACCGGGCGTTAAACTCGTGACGGCCGACCTCGCCGTCTATAACAACGTGAACGCCATCGGCCGCGCCGAGTACGAGCGGCAGCAGGCCAGCAAAGCCCTCGCCGCCATCACCGACGACAACCGCCTGCAAGTCGGCGACTACCGCCTGAAACTCGCGGCCTTTGAGGGCCGATAGCAGCGGCGCGGCGCGGTCAAAAGGATGGACGGGGTCGGCAGCGCCCCGGTCAGCGACACAACTACGGGACGATGCGCTCCGCCGCCGCTGGCAACTCGTCCGCAACTCGGATAATCGGGATGCCCGTCTGGGTGTTGGCGTGCATTTCGGCGTGGGCGCGGGGCAAGTCTTTCCAACTGTAGATCTCGTCGTGGATCGTCGGACGGAAGACGCTGCCATAAAGCTCGGTGGCGGCGGCGCAACCTGCCAGCGTTTCGTAGTGCGTGTGGTCGAGGGTCACCTGCTTCACGCTCAGCAGCGTCGAGTTGTAGCTGATCTTCTGCGAGAGCTGCCAGCCGGCGGAAACATTCACGCCCTGTCGCGCCACCACCGCGAGACCTGCGTCGAAGACCGGGCCGCGCAGCATGTCGCACACCAGATGCATCTGTTCACCGTCGGTGAGCGCGCGGCAGTGTTTGCTGAAGGCGCGCACATCATCGCGCGTGGTGAAGCGGTTGAACTGTTTCTGATCAATGCCCGCGATGCCCTGCGCTTCGAGCGCAGCGCGGCGCTCGGCAGAGCCGGCGCAGAACCAGGCGTTGTGACCCTCGGCGCGCGCCATCATCAGAAACAACTCGCCCACGCCGCCGCCGAAACTCAACACATTCAAGCGGGCGCGGCGTTCGCGCGGCACCTTGATGCGGTAGATGCCAAGCGCGCGGCGCCACAAATGGTATGCGGTCGGCGCGCGCAGCGGCAGCGCGGCGATCTCCCACAGGTTGAGACCGCAATCGAGAGGCGCGTGCAGCAACTGCCAGTCTGCAACCACGGCCTCCTTCGCGTACCAGCCGACGCTGTCCTCGGCGTCGTAGCCCCAGATGCGCAGCGGGAAACCATCGGCGTCCGGGCCGCCGTTGCAGTGCGTGATCACCACATCGCCGGCTTGGAACTTTGTGACGCCGCCACCCACCGCCAGCACCTCCGCGAGCGCGCTGTTGCCCGGGATCATCCGCCCGCCGCGCACCTCGGCGATGTTGACCGTGTCCGCGGTGCTGGCGTGATCAATGTTGTGCTCCGCCGACACCGCGAGAATTTTGAGATGCACATCGCCTGCGCCGGGCGCGGGCAGGCTCAGTTCATCGAGGGTCAGCACCCGCGCCACATCGAAGGGCTTGCCGCTCTTTGCGGCGCGCTCCGTCTCGGCGGCGATGGCGTCGGTGGTGATCGAGTACGCGGGGACAGACATGTGATGCTCCGTGAACGAGACCGGTGGATCCGGGGCTGCGCAGCGTAGCACGCGGGGCGGCGTTGCATCCGGGGCGGCGCGCAAGTATGGTCGCCGCACGAGTCCGCGCACCGGGAGCCCGCCGCTTGAGATTTTACGAGTATGAAGCGAAGGCGCTGTTTGCGCGTCACGACCTGCCGCTCGGCGCGCGCCGCGTCGTGAACTCCGCCGACGAGGCGCGCGCGGCTGCCGCCGAAATCGGCGGGCCGGTGGTGGTGAAGAGTCAGGTGCTCTCCGGTGGGCGGATGAAAGCGGGCGCGGTGCGCTTCGCCGACACCCCCGACGAGGCGGCCGCGCACTATCAGGCGGTGCTGCCGATTATCGTGAACGGCGAGCGCGCGCGCGCCGTGCTCATCGAGGCGCAGAGCCGGGTGGCGCAGGAGTACTTCGCCTCGGTCACCTGGGACGGGCGCGCGAAGCGACCCGTGCTGCTGTTCAGCGACATGGGCGGCATTGACATCGAGGAAGTGGCGGCGTCGCACCCGGAGCATCTCTCCCGCACGCACTTTTCGTCGCTGCTGCCGGTAACAGAGCGCGTTGCGAAGGAGGGCATCGCAGCGGTGGGCGTGAGCGGCGCGGCGCTGAACCGGCTCACCCCCATCGTCCACCGCCTGCTGCTGATTTTTTTGCGCTACGACCTGACGCTCGCGGAGATCAACCCGCTGGCGCGGCTCGAGGACGGGCGCTTCATCGTGCTCGACGGCCACTTGGACATGGAGGCCGAGGCGCGGAGCGAGCACGCGGCGCTGCTCGACGAACTCGGCATCGATAGCTCCGAAACGCGGCTGGCGCGCCCGCCGACCGCGTTTGAAATCGAGGGCGCGCGCCGCAACGCCATTGATCACCGTGGCGTCGCCGGCAATGTGGTCGAGTTCGATGGTGACCTCGGCCTGGTCATCGGCGCCGGCGGCGGCTCGCTGACGCTCTTCGACGCCATCCGCCGCCAGGGCGGCCGCCCCGCCAACTACTGCGAGATCGGAGGCAACCCCTCCGTCGCCAAAACCGCAAACCTCACCGAGTTGATCCTCTCGAAACCGGGCGTCGAAAAAATCGCGGTGATGATGAATGTGGTTTCGAATACGCGGGTGGACATCGTGGCGCGCGGCGTGATCAAGGGCTGCCTGCGCGCGGGCGTTAACCCCTCGGAAGCCATCGCCGTGTTCCGCATCCCGGGTTCATGGGAGGGCGAGGGTTTCAAAATCCTCGAACACTACGGCGTCGCGTACTGCGACCGCAGCGTTTCGATGTTCGATGCAGCGGGCCGCGCCGTCGCAAAACTCGGGGCCGGCTGATGCCGATTCTGATAAGCCGTGACACCACCTGCATCGTGCAGGGCATTACCGGACGCGAGGCCGTGAACCTGACGCGCGAAAACCTCAATTACGGCGGCTTGAAAATTACCGGCGGCGTGACGCCGGGGCGCTTCGGACGCGATGTCTATGGCGTGCCGGTGTACGACTGCGTGCGCGACCTGATCCGCGCGCAGGGGCAACCCGATGCCTCGATCGTCTCGGTGCCGCCCCGCTTCACGCGCGACGCCGTGTTCGAAGCGCTCGAAAACGGCATCCGCCTCGTGGTCGTCGTCACCGAGAACATTCCGCGCCGGCAGGTCGCGCAGATGGTCGAACTCGCCGGCTTGCGCGGCGCGCGCATCATCGGCCCCAACTGCCTCGGCGTCATCTCGCCGGGCGAGGCGAAGCTCGGCGGCCTGGGCGGCCCCGCCGAAAACACGAGGCAAGCCTACATGCCGGGCCCCGTGGGTTTGATGTCGCGCTCGGGCGGCATGACCACCGAAATCGCCTCGACGCTGACGGCCAGCGGCCTCGGTCAGTCCACCTGCGTCTCCATCGGCGGCGACGCCATCGTCGGCACGACGTATGCCGAGTTGATGCCGCTCTTCGAGGCCGACCCGGCTACAAAGGCCATCGCCATCTACACGGAGCCGGGCGGGCGCATGGAAGCCGAGTTCTCCGAGTGGGTGCGGGCGAACAACACGCGGCTGCCGGTCGTCGCCTTCATGGCTGGCCGCTTCATGGACGAGATGAAGGGCATGCGCTTCGGCCACGCGGGAACCATCGTCGAGGGAAAAGAGGACAGCAGCGCCGAGAAAATCGCGCGCATGGAGGATGCCGGCATCTCGGTGGTCGAGCGCATCGAGGAAATTCCCGTGCTGCTGCGCCGCCAGCTCGCCGAGCAGGGAGTTGCGCTCTGATGCCGGGCATCTTCATTGATATCGAAGTGGACGAGGCCGTCGCCAGCGACGCGGAGCTCGCACAGAAACTGAGCGAGGTCTGCGCCGTGGACATTTTCGCGCTGCGCAATGGAAAACTCGAAATTATCGAGGACAACCTCGACGAGTGCGTGCTCTGCGATCTCTGCATCGAGGCCGCGCCAAAGGGCGCGCTGCGCGTGATCAAACTCTACGAATAAAAAGTCAAACCGGGCCTGAGAGCGCCAGCATCCTCTCGATGGGCTGCAGCGCGCGCAGACGAATCGGCTCCGGCACCGTGACCTCGGGTTCCAGATCGCGCAGACACAGGTAGAGTTTTTCGAGGGTGTTGAGCCGCATGTAAGGGCAGCGGTTGCAGGCGCAACTCTCGTCCATGCCGGGCGCCTGAAGCAGCTCCTTGCGCTTTCCCGCCCTCGCCAACTGCTTTTCGATCTGATGGAACACGCCATCCTCGGTGGCGATGATCAAAGTATCGGCTGAACTTTCTACTGAGCGCGCAATAATTTTAGAGGTCGAGCCAATAAAATCCGCCTGCTCAAGAACGGCGGCGTCGCACTCGGGATGCGCCAGCACTTCGGCGTCCCGGCGCCGCACCCGCAGCTTCGAAAGCTCACGGGCGCTGAATTGTTCGTGCACGATGCAAGAGCCCGGCCACACGATCAAATCGTCGCGCCCGAGTTGCTGCGCAATCCAGCGCGCCAGATGACGATCCGGCGCCAGAATCAGCGGCTCGCCCTGAAACTCCTGCGCCATCGCCACCGCGTTCGAGGAAGTGCAGATCAAATCGGAGAGCGCCTTCACTTCGGCGGAGCAGTTGATGTAGGTCAGCACCTTCGCGCCCGGGTGTTCATCCTTGAACTGTTGGAACGCATCGGGCGGGCAACCGTCCGCCAGCGAGCAACCCGCATCGAGGTCGGGCACCACGACGCGACGCTCCGGGTTCAGAATCTTCGCCGTCTCGGCCATGAAGTGAACGCCGCAGAACACGATCACATCGCGCTCGACATTTTTCGCGTGCTGCGCGAGCGCCAGCGAATCGCCAACGAAGTCCGCCAGCTCCTGAACCTCGTCCTCCTGATAGTAGTGGGCGAGCAGAACCGCAGAGCGCTCTTCTTTGAGGCGCAGAATCTCCGCCTCGAGATCACGCGGGAACAAGGCTTCGGGGCTTTCGAGGTTGACGGTCATCTGCACCCTCCGGGCGCGCGCCGATGTGATGACAGCTTAGCGCTTTGCTGTTTCGATGACGAGGGTCGGCACGCCGCAGGTTCCATCCCGCACGCTGAAGACGCGGGTGCCCGGCTTGCGACCGGGGCGTAACGCCGAAACCGGGATGCCGGCCTCGCTGCAGCGCGCGTGGGCGGCCCCGGCATCGGCCACCCGCCAGGCCGCGCCCCAGAGTTCATCGCGCGTGGCCTCCGCATCAGCCACGCCGAAGGGCGCCACCACTTCGAGCGTCACCCCGCCGACGCGGAAGAAAAGCATCTGACTCTTCCACTCGGGCGCCGCGCGTTCGAGCGCAAGGCGCAGGCCGAGGGCGTCCCGGTAGAGCGCGCGCGTGGCGGCGGGGTTGCGGGTGCGCAGCACCACGTGATCGAGCGCGGCGACGGTTGCGGTCTCGTCGGCGAGCGCGGCGGCGGGCGGCAGCAGCGCAGCGGGCGTCTGGTGCTCGACCACAAAGAGCGGCACCGCGCGCGTCGCTTCGAGCGGCAGCGCAAAGCCCGTCCACTCGCGAAAGGCGCCGCTCTCGACATCGCGCCCGAGCCCGGTCTGCGGCGCCGTCACCGCCAGCCCCTTTTCTTTGAGCGCGCGCGCGCAGGCCGCCGCATCGTCCACACCGAAGAGCAGGCCGAAGGGGCCATCACCGCGCGCTTTGATCGCCGAGCGGAGCGGGTGCGCCTCACCGGGCCCCGGCGCGAGCAGCGCGAGGCTGCTGTTTTCGAGGCGGAACAGCGCGCTCTGCGTCCCCGTGGCCGGATGCTCACCCCGCCACGCGGGCCGCCGACCAAACAACCGCGCATACGCATCCGCCGCGGCGTCGAGATCCGACACCGCCACCAGCAAGTGGTCAAGCCGCTGCAACATCTTACGACCTATAGCCAGTTATCCGGTGAAAACGAACTACAACACTCGTGCGCGACCGGTTGTAGAAATTTTTGATCTGATCACACAGAAGCACTTCAAATCCTGTGCTGGCCGTAACAAATATACCCCATAGTGAACCGATTAACTGGAAGCAAGCTAACACTTGGACCGGACAGCGATCGCTGTACTTGTTTCGTCGGGACTATCGAGCAACGGACATCTTGATAACACCGAGCCGGTACCATCACACAACGAGAGCAAGAGTCTTCTCGATGGCATTGAGACCGAGAAACTATATCTTCTCGAGTGAATGAATTCACAGCCCACCTGTACTTGTTCAGTCTCGCTCTTCCAATCCGCTTGCAAATATTTTTGAGCTTCGCGCTACTCATCTCTCGCATTCCCCACTGATTTACAAGATCTTCCAGGGCATCTTCATCGTTCCATGCCGCCAAAATCGGATCGACTTCTCTATCACAACCACCACAGTTAACAATTTTGTCCGCATAGAATGCTACTTTGTTTTGATACCTTTTGTTCTCCGGATGCATGCGCAGCAACTTCTTGTACCTGACAAGGTTCTTCTTGTACTCGCTCACAGGAATACTCCTCAACTCCCGTTCAAGGCGCTCGGTAGTACTCCCAACTTGGCCACCAGCCGCGCAATTGATGCTCAAGCCACACGCTACCGCGACAAGCAAGAATTTGACTCGCATGGTGCAATTCCTTTCAATCTTCTGTCCGCGGCCGTGCTCGCGGATCTGCAAGAGCCCACTATTGCCAAGGCGCTCTCGGTTATAATACTCGCGGTATGAGTCTGGAGCAAGTAACCTTCATGCACTAAGCTATCTGCTCGAAACCGGGAGGTATCGGATGGCGGCAACAGGCGCTGCAGGCGAAGCGCGGGCGAAAGACCAGCCCTGGGTCTTTCGCACCTATTCGGGGCACACATCGGCCGCCGCCTCGAACGCGCTCTATCGCCGCAACCTGGCGAAGGGGCAGACGGGCTTGTCCATCGCCTTCGATCTGCCGACGCAGACCGGCTACGACGCCGACCACCCGCTGGCGCGGGGCGAGGTCGGCAAGGTCGGCGTGCCGATCGGGCACATCGGGGACATGCAAAAGCTCTTCGAGGAGATTCCGCTCGAGCGGATGAACACCTCGATGACCATCAACGCCACCGCCGCCTGGCTGCTCGCATTGTACGCGGCGCTGGCGGAACGCCGGGGTGTACAGCGAAGTGCGCTCTCGGGCACGACGCAGAACGACATCATCAAGGAGTACCTGTCGCGCGGCACTTATGTCTTTCCGCCGGAGCCCTCGCTGCGGCTGATCGGCGACATGGTGGCCTGGACCCTCGACGAAATTCCAAAGTGGAACCCGATCAACATCTGCAGCTACCACCTTCAGGAAGCCGGCGCTACGCCGGTGCAGGAAATCGCCTACGCCTTGGCCAACGCCATCGCGGTGCTCGACACCGTGAAGGCGCGTGGCGACCTTGCGCCGGATGCGCTGCCGCGCGTGTTCGGCCGCATCTCGTTCTTCCTGAACGCGGGCATCCGCTTCATCGAAGAGATCTGCAAGGGCCGCGCGATGAGCGCGCTGTGGGAGAAAATCGGCCGCGAGCGCTACGGGGTCAGCGACGAAAAGCTGCTGCGCTTCCGCTACGGCGTGCAGGTGAACTCGCTCGGCCTGACCGAAGCGCAGCCCGAGAACAATGTCATCCGCATTGTGCTCGAAGCGCTCGGCGTCACGCTCTCGAAGCGCGCGCGCTGTCGCGCCCTTCAGTTGCCCGCCTGGAACGAGGCGCTCGGCCTGCCGCGCCCCTGGGATCAGCAGTGGTCGCTGCGCATTCAACAGGTGCTGGCCTATGAGACGGACCTGCTCGAATATCCGGATCTCTTCGACGGCTCGAAGGTGGTGGAGGCGCGCGTCGCTGAACTGCTGCGCTGCGCCGAGGCGGAACTCGCGCGCGTGCTCGAGATGGGCGGCGCCATCAGCGCCACCGAGAGCGGCTACATGAAGCAAGGGCTGGTCGAGAGTCAGTCGGAGCGCATCAGCGCCATCGAGAGCGGCGAGCAGACCGTGGTCGGCGTGAACGCCTGGCAGGAGAGCGAAGCCTCGCCGCTCGACGCAGCGGATTATGAGAACATCCTGCAGGTTGACCCGGAGGCAGAGCGCGAGCAGATCGCAAGCCTTCAGGCGTTTCGCAGCGCACGCTCGCCGCAAGAGGTCAGCAGCGCAGAGCTGGGGCTGCGCGACGCGCTCAAAAACGGCGACAATGTGATGCCCGCTTCGATCCGCGCGGCGCAGGCTGGCGTCACCACGGGTGAGTGGGCGGGAACACTGCGCGCGGTTTTTGGCGAATATCGCGCGCCCACCGGAGTCGTCGTGAGAAAACCAGAGCTGGCGGACGAGCGCAGCGCGAAAGTGCGGGCGCGGGTGCGGGCGCTGGGCGAGCGCATCGGTCGCCCGCTCAAAATACTGGTCGGGAAACCGGGCCTCGACGGCCACTCGAACGGCGCCGAACAAATTGCGGTGCGCGCGCGCGATCTGGGCATGGAAGTGGTCTATGAGGGCATCCGCCTCACGCCCGACGAAATCGTGCAGAGCGCGCGCGACGAGGGCGTGCACCTGATCGGCCTTTCGATTCTGTCCGGCTCGCACGCGGTGCTGGCGACGGATGTAATCGAAAAACTCGAAGCCGCGGGGCTTTCGCTGCCGGTCGTGGTCGGCGGCATCATTCCCGAGCAGGACGCCGCGGCGTTGCAAGCGCGTGGCGTTGCGCGGGTTTATACGCCGCGCGATTTCGACCTGACTGCGATCATGGAAGAGATCACCGCGCTGGTCGAGGAGGCGCACGCTGGCTAGCACCGCACAGGCCATGCCCGACGGCTTTGCTCTGGCGCAGCAACTCACCCTGCGCAAGCGGGAAGCCGTCGCCCCGGCGTTGAACCTGCTCGACGACCGGCGTCCGCAAAGCCGCCAGGCCGCCTGCCACTTGCTGACCCGACTCGAAGCGCAGGTCAAGCCGGCGCGGCGCATCGGCTTCACCGGCGCGCCGGGCGTCGGCAAGTCCACACTGCTCGACACCGTGTTGCGCCGCGTGCGCGCCGGGGGCGAAAGCGTCGGCGTGCTTGCGGTGGATCCATCGAGCCGGCGCACCGGCGGCGCGCTGCTCGGCGACCGCTTGCGTCTGCGCTCGGGCGCCGGCGACCCCGGCGTGTTCCTGCGCTCCATGGCCAGCCGCGAGCATCTCGGCGGTCTCGCGGAGGGCGCGCGGGGCGCGGTGCTGGTGCTGGCAGCAGCCTTCGACTGCGTGTTCGTCGAAACCGTCGGCGTCGGACAGAGCGAGGCCGAGGTGGCGGATCTGGTGGATACGCTGGTGTTCGTCGCGCAGCCGGACAGCGGCGACCTGATTCAGTTCATGAAGGCCGGCGTGCTCGAATGGCCCGACCTGCTGGTCGTGAACAAGGCCGAGCAGGAAGCCCTCGCCGCGCGCGCGGTGCGCGAACTCAAGGCCGGCCTGGCGCTCGGCGAGCACAGCGGGGACGGTTGGGAGCGCCCGGTGCTGCGCGTTTCCGCACGCGACGACATCGGCGTGGACGAACTCGTGCAAGCGCTCGCCGCCCACAACAGTTGGCTACTCGAATCGGGTGAGCACGCGCGCCGCCGTCGCCGGGGCCGCGACCGCTTCGTGCGCGACACCCTCGAACGCCGCTTCGGCAGCTTCGGCCTCGAAAGCCAGGGAGGAGTGGACGCCATCCAGAAGCGCCTCGATGCAAAGCCCGATGCAGCGGGGATGCAGCTCCTCGAAGAACTCTCCGCCCGCATCGAATCCGCCCTGACCGGAGCGACGCCACATCAGAAATGAGGAACCCTCACCCCTAACCCCTCTCCGGGGGGAGAGGGGAACCGGAAAAGAGAGGGAACCGAACCCGAACTTTAATGAGGCGGCGGTTGGTCTTTTCTTAACCCCTCTCCCTGTAAGGGAGAGGGAGGCGACGGGCCTTGTAGCCCGTCGCCGGGCGAGGGTGGCGGCCGCGGGGTGCTACGCACCCCGGGGGCCGCTTCAGTCGTGGCTCTGCCACTCCACATCGGGAATACCGGCGCGTTGATTTTCGACGCGGGCGAGCACGAAGAGCAGATCCGAGAGCCGGTTCAGGTAGCGCAGCGGCGCGGCGTCGCGCGCTTCGAGTTCTTGCAAACGCACGCAGCGACGCTCGGCGCGGCGGCACACGGTGCGCGCAAAGTGGAAAGCTGCAGCGGCGGCGCTGCCGCCCGGCAGGATGAAGCGGCGCAGCGGAGGCAGCGCGGCGTCGAAGGTGTCTATCGCCGCTTCGAGCGCCGAAACATCGCGGGCCCGCGACGCACCCTCTCGCGCGCGCCGCGCTTCGTCCGGCGTCGCCAGCGCGGCGCCGAGATCAAAGAGCGTGCTCTGGAGCTTTTGACCGAGCGCCACCACATCCTTCTGCGTCGAAGCGGCGAGCGCCAGCCCGAGCGCGGCGTTCAACTCGTCAACCGCGCCGATGGCTTCGATGCGCGGCGCATCCTTCTTCACCCGACCGCCGGCGAAAAGATCCGTCTCGCCGTCATCGCCGCGCCGCGTGTAGAGCTTCACGCGCTGTCCTGCGGGTCAGACGGGACGGGCAACGCCTGCGCGCTGCGGCCTGCGCGGTGGAACAGGATGGCGACGGCGACGCCGCCGAGCAGCAGGGCGAGCGCGGGGATGGCATACGCCAGCAGGCCGGCGCCTTGCGGCTCCGGGGTTTGCCGCAGCGTGTCGCCATAACTTTCCAGCAGCAGCGCCTCGGTCTCGCTGCGCGTTCTGCCGTGGCGCTCCTGCTCGATGATCCAGACGCGCAACTCGGCTGCCGGTGTGCTCGGGCAATCGGAGAGCGAAAGCCCCGGACACCAGGGGCTCATGATTTCGTGTGCGAGCCGGTACGACCAGCCATCCGGATCTTCGGCGGCGAGCGGCGTCGGCACGCCGAGCAGCGCGAGCTGAACAAAAAACACCAGGCCCGAAAGCGCGCGCGCGGTGGTGGTGGTGGTTAAAGTCGGCTTCATCATCCGAAGCGGCACGCCCTAGAGATCCCAGCGCAACTGGCCCGGCGCGGCGCCGTCCGGGCGGCGCACTTCCTGACGCGGCGCCTCCGGCACCACGCGCGAGCCCGGCGGGACCGACTCGGTGACATAGGCGTTGCCGTTGACCACGCTGCCGCGCCCCACAACGGTGCCGCCGCCCAGGATGGTCGCACCGGGGTAGATGGTCACATCGTCCTCGATGGTCGGGTGCCGCTTCACGCCGCGAATGGTCTGCCCCCGGCGCGGCGAGAACGCACCCAGCGTCACGCCGTGGTAGATGCGCACGTTGTCGCCGATCTCGCTGGTCTCGCCGATCACCACGCCCGTGCCGTGGTCAATGAAGAAGCGCCGTCCGATGCGCGCGCCCGGGTGGATGTCAATGCCGCTGCGCGCGTGCGCGTGCTCGGACATGATGCGCGGAAGCTGCGGCGCGCAGAGCGTCACCAGCAGATGGGCCAGGCGGTAGATGGCGATGGCGTGGATCGAGGGATAGGCGAGCAGGATCTCGCCAAAACTCTTGGCGGCCGGGTCGCCCTCGAAGGCCGCCTCCACATCCTCGGCGAGGCAAGCGCGAAGCTCCGGCAAGCGGCTCATGAAGCCCGCAACGAGGCGCTCGGCGTCGGCCCCGTCGGGCAGTGGCAGGCGCCGCAGCAGGCGCAGCAACTGCTCGCCGAGTGCGGGCACCTCGCTTCTGAGCGCGCTCGGGTCGCGTTGATGCAGCACCAGCGCCTTGCACCGCTCGGTCCATTCTGCAACCTCCTGCCAGTCCAGCAGGCCCTCGGTGTCGGCTTTGCTGAGCGCATCATCCCCGGCGCTCGAAAGCGCGCGGATGGTCTGCTCGTAGACTTCCTCGTTTCGCGTGCTCATCAACGCTGAAATTCCTCGTGACGGGGCGTGGATTCGGGGGATACTAGCGAACGCCGCCACACGGCGCGCTGCACAGGAAGGTTTGATGCCATGACCAGGCGCTATGGTTCCGGGCCGACGCAGAGGAGCGCGGGCGGCGTGGTGGTGCGCCGGCGGGCCGAGGGGCTGGTCGTGGCGCTGGCCGAAGAGCGGGACCGCAATCTCGGCGCGCGGCGGGTGCGGCTGCCGAAGGGGCGCATTGATCCGGGCGAGAGCGCCGAGCAGGCCGCGCTGCGCGAGGTCGCCGAGGAAACCGGCATCGAGGCGCGCATCCTCGAGCCGCTCGGCGAGGTGGCGTATGCCTGGTTCGAGGCCAGCGAGGCGCGGCGCGTCGCCAAGCGCGTGCGCTTCTTTCTGATGGCCTGGCGGCAGGGCCACGGGCATCCGGCGGACGGCGAGATGGAGCGCGTCTTCTGGGCGCCCATCGAAAGCGCCGCCACGCTGCTCGATTTCGACAGCGAGCGCGACATGGTTCTGCGCGCGCGCGCGCTGCTAGAGTCACGCGAGCCGCCGCTGCTCTGAACACCGGCGGCGCCGCAACCGGGGACGCGCAAATTGCAAAAAACCTTCAGCCCTTCGAGTCTCGGTTGCTTCGAGCGCTGCCCGAAGCAGTACCACTTCCGCTATGTGCTGAAGCTCCCGGTGGAAACGGAGACCATCGAGGCTTTCGTCGGCAAGCGCGTGCATGAGGTGCTCGAACGGCTCTACCGCTTTGTGGGTCGGGGCATGGTGCCCTCGCTGAACAAGGTGCTCCAGCGCTACCGGCAGAGCTTCGACGACAGGTTCGACCCCGAGCGCACGCGCATCGTGCGCGACGATGCGGGCCTCGACTTCTACCGGGACAACGGCGCGCGCGGGCTCGAAAACTACTACCGGCGCTTCTACCCCTTCGACGCCGACGAGACCCTCGGGCTCGAAAAGCCCATCCACTTCACGCTCGACGACGCCGAGCAGTACACCGTGCGCGGCGTCATTGACCGCATTGTGCGCAGCCGGGACGGCGTGCTCGAGATCCACGACTTCAAGACCGGGCGGCGCATACCCAGGCAAAAGGAACTCGACAACGATCGCCAGCTTGGCCTCTACGAGTTGGGGTTGCGCAAGCTGTGGCGGGAAGAAGGCGTGGTGCGTCTGGTTTGGCACTACCTGTTGCCCGACAAGATGCGCTCGTCCCTGCGCACGCCCGAGCAGCGCGAGGCGCTGCGTAACGACACGACGCTGCACATAGACCGCATCCGCAACGAAAGCGACTGGACGCCGCGCAAGTCGCAACTCTGCCGCTGGTGCGAATACCGCGCGCACTGCCCGCTCTTCGGGGGCGACGGTTAGGCGGGGCCTCTTTTTCCCCTCTCCCTATGGGAGAGGGGGCGATGGGCCATAAAGTCCATCGCCGGGTGAGGGCTCTTAAGGCCGTGCAGCCAGATGCGCTTCCACGCGCTGGCGCAGCATCGGCAGCGGCATCGGGCCGCCATCGAGAATCAGGGCGTGGAACTTGCGGATGTCGAAGTCGTCGCCCAGCGCTTCACGGGCCTCTTCGCGCAGCGCGAGAATCTCCAGCATCCCGATCTTGTAGGCCGTGGCCTGCGCCGGCATCACGATGTAGCGGTCAACCGACTTCGTGATGTCCTCGGCGCTGTTCGGCGTGTTGGCGCGGAGATAATCCATCGCCCGCTTGCGGCTCCAGCGCTGGTCGTGCAGGCCGGTGTCCACCACCAGCCGGCAGGCGCGCCACAACTCCATCGAGAGACGCCCGAAATCCGAATAGGGGTCGGTGTAAAGTCCGCCCTCCCGGGGCAGCAACTCCGCATACAGCGCCCAGCCCTCCGTGTAGGCCGTCTGGCCGGCGTAGCGACGGAACGAGGGCAGGTCGGCCTCCTGCGCAAGCGTTATCTGCAAGTGGTGACCGGGCAGCGCCTCGTGATAGGCCAGCGCCTCGGCCCCGTACCAGGGAATCGAATCCATCTGCGACAGGTTGATGTAGTAGATGCCGGGGCGCGCGCCATCCGCGGACGGGCTGCGGTAGAAGGCCTTGCCCGCCGAGGCCTCGCGGAAGGCCTCGACCGGGCGCACTTCCAGCCCGGCCGCGGGCAGCCGCTCGAACCAATCGGGAAGCCGCCCCGTCACGCCGTCAATGATCTGCCGGGTCATCTGCAGGTAGCCCGCGCGCCCGGCCTCGGTGTCGTCGAAGCGATACGCCCTGCCCTTGCGCAGGTGCCGGAAGAAGTCGCGCAGCTCCCCCTCGAAACCGACCTTGCGCATGATGCCGCGCATTTCCTCGTGGATGCGGCTGACCTCTTGCAGACCCAACTGATGAATGGCCTCGGCTGAGAGATCGGTGCCGGTGATGAGACGCAGCCGGTAGTCGTAGTAGTCCGCGCCCTCGGGCAGCTTCCACACGCCGGCGCGCGCATCGGCGCGCCGCTGCAGACGCATCAGGGTGGCGCGCAGTTGCTGGTATGCCGGGCCGACCGCGTCGCTCAGTGCTGCACCCGCAGCCAGAAGCAGGCGGCGCGCCTCGGCATCGGGCAGTTCGAGCGCCTCTACCTTGGCCCGGAAGTCGGCCAGCAGCGTGCTGTCCTCGCTGGCATCGGCGTCGAAGGGACGACCAGCGAGCAGGTTCTCGATGTCTCGAATCACCTTGGGAAAGAGGAAGGCGGGCAGGATCACCTCGCCCTCGGCGCGCCGTTCGAGCCCCGCGCCAATATCTTCGAGCACCTGCGGGATGCCCCGGAGACGCGCGATGTACGCCTCCGCGTCCGCAACATCAGCAACCCGGTGCGTGCTGATCAGAAAACTCGGCAGCGACGAGTGCACGCCGAACATCTGGTTGACCGGGTAGTCGTGCTCCCGCCACTTGCGCCCGTCGAGGGCGAGGCTGCGGTTGTACACAAAGAGATCGAAACTCAGCCGGGTGTCGGGGTCGAGTTGCGCCGGGTCAATCTCGGCGCGCAGCCTTTCGAGTTGCCGCTCGAACAAAGCCAGGCGCGCGTCCATACCGGCGGGCGAGTAGTCGTCCCACTCTCCAGAGCGCTCGGGCCGACCGAGGATGCTGAGCCACTCGGGACTCTGCGCGAGTTCTTCTTCGAAGAAGGTCTCGAACAGCGCGCGCGCGCGCGGTGCAGTGGGGTTGAGTTTGGCCGGCAGACTCGCGCAAGCGGCCAGCACCAGAGCGACGCCCGAAAGCGCCAGCAGGGTCGCCACGCGGCGCGTGAAACCACAGCCAGGGTCGCCCATGTTCTGTCCTTTCATCCCATCACCGGGAAGGGGGATTGCCGGTGGCGGGGCGGACGGGAGTCGAACCCGCAACTTCCGGCGTGACAGGCCGGTGCTCTAACCAGTTGAACTACCGCCCCGCGCAGACGGACATCGGGTGTAGCCAATCCCGAGGGGCTTCGCCCCTCACCAGCCTGAAGTGCCCTCTCCCCAGCCCTCTCCCATAGGGAGAGGGAGCAGAGGTCCCTTCCGTCGCTTGGTTAATTCCCCTCTCCCTGTAAGGGAGAGGGAGGGGCGACGGGGCTTCCCGTCATTCCCGCATAGACGGGGAATGACGGGGTGGTGGTGCATCAGCACCTCGCCCGGGGCGGCAACCACCTCGGACGGGGGCAGTCCGGCGGGCTTACAGGTCGAGGTCGAGTTTCAGCAGGATGCTGTGCTCGGCTGACCGGTCGCGGCGATCTTCGCGCAGGAGTTCCACGCTGCTGCGCCAGTGCTGGCTTGTGTGCAGGCGGCTGCCGAGGCGATAGCGGCGGGCGCCTTCGCCCAGTGTCAGGCCGGTGTAGGGGGTCAGCAATGCTTCACGCCAGCCGAGGCCGATGCCGTAGCCCAGTTCCATCTCGAGCCGCCGGCCGTGCTCGCTCAAAGCGCCCTCGCCCTTTGTTCCGCTCCCGTAGTAAGCGGCATCGGCGTCCTGCCAGAGGGCGTCCAGCGTGCGCGGGGCGTAGCCAATGCGCGGGCGCAGGCTGAACGACAGACCCTGGCCGCCTTTCGCCTCGCGCACGATGCCGCCCGAGATGCCCCACTCATCGTAACCGCTACGGCCCAGCAGGGTGTGGCTGCGCAGTTCCACGCTCAGGCCACTGGCCGGATGCGTGTAGCGCATGCTGCCGGTCACTTCCGCGCCGTTGCCGCCGCGCCCGTCGCCACCCTCGTGACGCCAGCCGGCTTCGAGCGCCAGCGCCAGCGCGCGGTCGCCGAACCGCGCGGTGTGGCTCGCTTCCAGCCCCAGATTCAACTGGTAGGCAGCCACATCCGACGACATCAGGTTCACTTCGCTCGCCGCGTCTATGTCCAGCGCGCCACGCGACACCCGGCCCTTGAAATGCACCGCAGACGCATCGTTGTCCCACAGCGCGTTGCTGACGCCCAGCCCCACGGTGAACAACTCGGCGTCCCGGGACACCCTGGCCTCGCCCGCCGCTTCGACTTCCAACTCGCCCGTGCCGTAACCGACCGTCGCCCAGAGATCGAGCCCGTCGTGGCTGAAGAAGCTCAGGTAGGGATGCACGCTGACCATGGACAGCGTCTGCTCGCCGCTGTCGGCCGCCGGGCTGCCAGCAGTGCCGGCGGCCAGCCGGTAGTCCACTTCGCTCTCGCTCCACGAGAGCGCCACGCCGGCCAACCACTCCTTTGTCAACTGGGTATCCACGCCCACATGGAAGCCATACAACTCGCCATCCCAGTCCACGCCGCCGGAGTTACCGTCAAAACTCAGGTAGTCGCCCTCGCCCCACAGGGTGAGACCCGAGAGCACGCCACCTGACCCGTTCATGTTCAACGACGACAGGGGCTGTGCGAAGGAACTGCCGGCGAGCAGTTGCTTCGCGTCGAAGTGCTCATCGCGCAGCGCCTGCGCCTGACCGAGCAGACCGCCGCCCAGCTTCAGCGAGGCGCTCTTGACGCCGCCGCCGCTGTCTGCGCTTTCGGCAACCCGCTCGATGCGGCCCGCGATGGTTCCCACACTGCGCGTCATCATCGCGCGCACCACCTGTGGCAGCACCTGTTCCTGAAGCGCCGCCTCGGTGGCTTCGTAACGGCCGCTGATGGCGACGGTTACGCTTTGCTCGGTTGACATCTCCGCGATGTCGGTGACGGTCACGGTGAACCGCAGCCTCTGCACCGCCGCCGCCAGTTCTTCGCTGAAGGTGAAGGAAGCGCGGGCGGTTTCGGCGCCCACGAGCGCCACGCTGAGGCCAGCGGGGAGCATCGTGTCGAGCGCCCATGAATAGGCCAGACGCCGGCCTTCCGGGTCGCTGGCGGTGGCCGTCAGCACCACCGTGTCGCCCACGCGCACACGCTCCGGGCTTTCGACATCTTCGATCACCGGCGCGTCTTGCATGCCGCCGACCGTGATCTCCACGGTGTCGGCCGTCGCCGAGGCCGCATCCTGCGCGTCGGTGACGGTCAGGCTGAAGGTCAGCGTCAGCATCATCCCTTCCGCCACCTCGGGCGCCGTGAAGCTCGGCTGGGCCGTGTCAGCGCCCGTGAGTTCGACGGTGGTACCGGTTGGCGTCGAGCCGGTCTGCGACCATGCGTAGGTCAGCGTCTCGGTCTCGCCGCTGTCGGGGTCGCTCGATTCGCTGCCGTCCAGCGTCACCATCGCGCCATCGGCCACCATGTTTTGCGCCTCGCCGGCATCGGCAGTCGGCGCATCGTTCGCGCCGGTGATGGTGATGGTGACCTCACCGAGGGCACCGACATTTTCGGCGGTATTGATGGCGCTCGCCCTGGTGGTGTCGTCGGTCAGCGTGGCGCCTTCCGCCAGCGCGTTGACCATGGGGTTCGCGTTATCCAGCGTGTAGGTCCACACGCCAGCGGCATTGACCGTGAGAGTGCCAAAAGCCCCCGGCGAGATGGTGGGGCCGAACCTAAGCGCAATGTCATTGCCCATATCGTCGGTGGCGCTCACGGTGAGGGTACCGCTTGCGGCGATCAGGCTCGCGTCTTCGGTCACCATGCCGGTGTTGCCAGTGAACTCGGCAGTCATCGGTTCGGTTACTACCCGTATGGTGTTGCTCGCCAGCCCGGCAGTCGGGTTGACCAGTGCATTCGCCACGCCGGTGTTGGTGATGGGGTTTGCACTTCCCCGAAGCGCACGGATGGCGGTAATCGTGGAGGTGAGATCACCCACTGCAGTCGGCGTAACCGTAAAGGTCGCGCTGCTGCCGCCAGCGGGGATGGTGTTCGTGCCGGTCTGCGCGGCAGCCAGACCGCCGCCCGTCACCGACCACGCAACCTGCGTAGCGGCGAGCAGCTCCACCGGCACCTGCGAGCGCGTAGCGACCAGCGTGAAGGTCGCCGGCGCGCCCGGGGAGGCATGGAGAGCCTCCCCCAGAACCACAACGCTGATGACCGGCGCGGGGGCGTAGGGGGTATTGGCCAGGTTCAGCGTTGTAAGGGTATTGATGACCGGATTCAGTGCGCCGGACGGCAGCATCAAACGCGCATTGCCGTTCAGGTTCAGGGTGGTCAGCGCGTCGAGTTCAGCAAATACACCGACGGGCAGTGCGGCCAGCGAGTTGTCGGACAGGTCCAATGTGGTCAGCGCGTCCAAACCGTTGAACACCGTCACGGGCAGCCCGGCCAGCGAGTTGCCGGACAAGTCCAAGCTGGTCAGCGTGGGCAGGCCTGCAAATGCATCGAAGGGCAGGACGCTCAGCATATTGCCGGACAAGTCCAGTCTGGTCACCGCACCCAGGCCGGCGAAGTCGCGCGGCAGAAATTCAGCGAGGCTCCGACTGGAAATATCCAGCGGGCCGCTCACGCTGTTCAAATTCGTTTCGGTGACGGTGGCGCACGTCGCCGCAGTGGCCGACAGGCGCGCCAGAATTGCGTTGCGCACCGCTTCGCTGCGCGCCATCGGGTCGTCGGCGCACAGGCCGATCGGCTCGTAGCGCACCAAGTGGTCGTTGTCGGCTTCGAGCGCCGCGTGATCGAGCACGGCGTTCATCCCGCCGTCCGTGGCGACGATGGTGTTGGCGCCCATCGCCGTCAGGCTGTCGGCGACGACGCTGATGCCGTTGGTGTCCCGATCTGCCGCCACCACGGTGTAGCGAAACACCAGCGCTGTGCCGGGGCTGCCGCCCCCGCCCTCGTGGTTGCGGTTGAGGCTGTTTCCCGGAGACGCCTGCGCCGAACTGTGGCCGCCGCTCAGGTAGTTCGCCTGCCGGGTTTGCGAGCCCACGGTCAGTGTGAGATGCGGCGTGCCGGTAACGCTGACGCTCACGCTGAAGCTGACGGTGACATCAATGTTGTCGTCGGTGGCATACATACCATCGCTGCCGGGGTTGCTCGTGATCCGCGTGCCGATCACCATCGGCGCGATGTTCACCCGCTGCGCCTCGTCGGCGGCGAGCGCCATGTGCGCGCGATTGGCGATGATGGCGCCGGACGCGGCGGAGTTAATGCCGCCGCCGTTCAGGTGCAGCGTGTTGGCGGCGACGCTTACGCCATCGGTGTCCCGATCTGCCGCCACCACTTCGTACTCGAACACCAGCGCCGTGCTGCCGCTGCCGCTCTCGTAGTCCGCCTGCCGGGTTTCCGTGCCCACGGTCAGCGCGAGTTGCGGCGTGCGCGCCGGCGTGCCCATGCGCTCCGGCGTGCCCATGCGTTCCGGCGTGCGGGTGACGCTGACTGCCTCGCTGAAGGTGAGGGTAACGGCGATGGTGTCGCCTGTTACATACATGTTGTCCATACCGGCGTCGCTCGTGATCGCCAGGCCGCTCACGGTCGGGATGCTGGCGTTCACCAGATGATCGGGGTCGGCGGCGAGCGCCGCGTGATCGAGTTCGGCGGCGATGTCGGCGTCGGCGGTGGCGACGATGGTGATGTCATCGCCCGTCGCCGTCAGGCTGTCTTCGGCGATGCTGATGCCGTTCATATCCGCGTCGGCTTCCACCACGGTGTATTCGAACACCAGCGCCGTCGTGCCGCTGCCACGGTTGTAGTCCGCCTGCCGGGTTGCCGAACCCACGGTCAGCGCGAGCTGCGGCACTCCGGTAACGGTGGCGCATGCGTTGAAGCTGACGGTGACGGCGATGGTGTCGCCGGTGGCATAGCTCCCGTCCGCATCGGCGAGGCTTGTGATCGCCAGGTCGCGCACGGTCAGGCTGTCCGCAGCCGGGCAGTTCACTGGCGGGGTCTCCACAGTCGGGCCTGCCACTGGCGGGGCGCCGGTCACGTTCACCCGGTGCGCCGGGAAGGGCTCCTCCCCGTGCATGAGATTGGCGGCGGTGGCGCTGTTGGTGGCGGAGTTAATCATGCCGCCGTTCAGGCGCAGCGCGTTGGCGGCGATGCTGATGCCATCGGTGTCCCGATCTGCCGCCATCACGGTGTACTGAAACAACAGAGACCCCGTGCCGCTGCCACTGCGGTAGTTCGCCTGCCGGGTTACCGAACCCACGGTCAGCGCGATTTGCGGCGTGCCGGTGACGCTGACTGCCTCGCTGAAGGTGACGAAAACGTCAATGACCTCGTTGGGTACATGCATGCCGTCATCACCGGGGGGAGTCGCGAGCGCAACGCTTGTCACAGTCGGGCTTCCCGCAGTCGGGCCGGTCGGCGTGGTCTGCGCACTGTTCACCCGATGACCGGAGTTGGCAGGGAGCGCCCGGTGATTGAGATTGGCGTTGGGGTGGGGCGTTACACCATCGACAATGTCGCCGGCCAGCGAATTCGCGGCGATGCTGATGCCATCGGTGTCTGTGTCAGCCGCCATCACGGTGTAGCGAAACTCCAACTGATTATGGCCGGATGAGGGATTCGCCACGCCAGAGGATCGCGCCTGCCGGGGTGCCGAACCCACGGTCAGCTCGAGCTGCGCGCTGGAGGAGAGGATGCGCGCGCTGAAAGTGACGGTGACCTCAATGTTGTCGCCGGTGACATACATGCCATCCGCACCGGGGTTACTCGTGATCGAAAGGCTTCGCACGGTCGGGACGGTCTGCGCGAAGGCCGCTGGCGCGTGCAACAGAAAAGCCGCGCCCAGAGTGAGCGCGGCAATAATTTTTCGGAGGAACGCCGAGCGGCGTCCGGTCAGCCGTGCGCGGTTGACCTCATGAGTCGGCCCATCGCCGCCCCCGGGGGGGGGGGGGGGTAAAGTTGTCACGCAAAACAGAGTTCGCTACGGCGTTGCCGGGCATCGAGTGCACCTCCAGTGGCTTCAAGTTGGGCGCACTCTATACGCACAAAGCAACCCGTGCAAGCAAAATTTAAAATAAATTTCAAAAAAATTATGAACCCTCGCCCGGACCTCAACCCCCCAACCCTCTTATGCAGGGAGGAATCCGGCAGCCGCTCGGGGCGGTCAAAAGGTGGGGCGGGGTGCGCAAGCACCGCGGTCAGTGCTTGCCGACTTCGATCACCTTGCCGTTGCGCTGGGCGAGGATGTAGGCCTCGAGGGCCATCATGCGCGGGTCATCGGCGGCGAGTTCCTCGCCTTCGAGCGGGTTCAGGATGCACCAGTTCACCATGTCGCGCAGCAGCGCCACCTTCTTCAACTGGGTCTGGAACTTCGGATAGGTCTCGGGGTGCGTGCCCGAGGCGTGCGGATGACACATGGCGCATGCAATGCCGTTGCTGCCGATTTCGTCGCTGTGGAACAGGCGGTCGCCCTCGGTCACCAGCTTCTCGAGCGCGGCGGCCCAGATCAGGCGCTCGCGCCGGGTCGGCTCGCCGTAGCTTGCGGGCACAATCGGCAGCGGGCCGCCCGGCAGGTAGTCCTCGTGCACCAGACCCCGCGCCGAGACGGTGATGCGCTGATCCACGCCGAGCCGCGCCGTGATCTCCTCGTTGCAGTAGCGCATCAGATCCTGCAGCAAGTCCGCCACGAGTTGCGCGCGCTGCGGGGGAATCGGCTCGTCCGGGCGCACGCCCTCGACGATCACCAGCTTGCGCCGGTCGCAGGCCCAGACGACCCGCGCGGCCCAAGCCTCGTGAAGGGCCGGGTCGCCGCTGCGCCGCGCCACGGCGTCGTCGCCCGAGGCGGCGACGGCGAGACCGATGGCGGCGAGCAGAAAGCCCGCGCAGTAGAAAGTTAAAATGAGTGTGGTGGTGCGGTTGCGTCGTGTCATGCCCTTGCTCCCTGTTTGTGGTTTTAAGGTTTCAAGCCCCGCGCGGCGCGCGCTCAGTAGGACGGCCCCTGGTGGCCGCCGCCCTCGGGCGGGCGACGCTTTGCGAGCTGCTTCGCCGTCACTGTGCGCGGGTTGCGCGCCCAGAGGTTGTAGTGCTTGTCCACGCGGCCATTCGGCAGGACATCCACCGCGCCGTCGCCGCAGCCATCGAGCGCGTTGAAGGGGTCGGCGCGGAACATCTGCACGGTGTACTCCGGCAAACCCTCCGGCGCGTAGGGCCAGGGCCAGGCCGTGGAGAGCAGACCGTGAAACTGGATGTTGCGGATGCGGTTGGTCAACAGTTGATGCGTGTGGCCGTGGATCACGGTCACCGTCTTGAAGGGCCGCAGCAACGCTTGCACTTCGTCGGCGTCATCGGTCCAGAAGTTCCAAGGCTTGTAGAGTTTGTAGAGCGGCGAGTGGGAGAAGACGATGATCGGCGTCTTGCGCTCGACCTGCGCGAGATCTTTCTGCAACCAGTCGCGCTGCTCCGCGCCGACCTCGAAGGGGCTCTGCCGGTTGTCGTCGAGGCCGGCGACGATGGCCATGCGCTCCTCGGGCGTGTAGCCCTTCTCCGTCCAGAAATCCTTTTCGACCACGCTGTTCAGCGCCACGAAGTGGATGCCCTTGTGGTCGAACGAGTAGTAGTCGGGGCCGAAGAACTCGCGCCACTTCTCGCCGAGGTCGAGATACCAGTCGTGCTCGCCGACGATCATGCGCAGCGGCGCGCGCACTTCGCCGAGCAGTTGCCTGCCGAGTTCGAGTTCGCCGGGGCGGCCGAGTTGCGCGAGGTCGCCGCCGAAGAGCACGAAGTCGGGTTGCGGGTCGAGCGCGTTCACATCCTCGACCGCCTTCAGCACGCTGGTCACGAAGCGGTGATCGAGGCCGCGGTCGTAGAGATGGGTGTCGGAGATGTAGGCGAAGCGGAAGGCCTGGTCGGGCGACGCGCCGGGGATGGCCGCGTGCGCCACATTCACGAGCTGGAAGCTCTGATGCGGCACCAGACTCGCCGCCGCCGCCATGCCGGCGAAGCGCAGCGAGGTGCGCAGAAAGTGGCGCCGGTCGCAGTTCCGAAGTGTGCGCAGCAGCTTCTCGTCCTCGGGCCTGCGCTCGGCAAAGCGCCGCTCGATCTCCTTGCGCGTCATGTTGTTTCGGTACACGATGCCCTCCTCTCTACGCCCCGCGTCAGGGCGCAAGTCCATCGAAGCGATGCAAGTCGCTGCTGTCGAAGCTCTCGAGCAGCGCCAGCAGATCGGCCTTCTCCACCTCGGAGAGACCGAGTTGAAGCATACCGCCATCCAGCCAGGGGTTGGCGTTGCCGCCCCGGTCGTAGAACTCGATCACATCCCGCAGCGTGGCCTCGCTGCCGTCGTGCATGTACGGCGCGGTGTGGCCCAGGTTGCGCAGCGGCGGGGTCTTGAAGGCTCCAATATGTTTTCCCTCCCCGGTCACGACGAAGCGCCCGAGCTCGCTCGACTGCGCGGCGTCGAGCGCGAGTTCGGCGACCTTTGTACCGGCGGCCACCTGCGCCTCGGCGCGGCGCGCCACCGCCTCGAAGTCAAACTTTTCGATGCCGACTCCAAGGTTGTGGTAGTCCTCGTTGCTGAAGAGCGGCAGCACCTCGATGTGTCCGTGACAGTTGTTGCAGCGCGCCTTGCCGTTGAAGAGTTCCCAGCCGCGTTTCGCAGCGTCCGACAGCGCGCCTTCATCGCCGGCGAGGTAGCGGTCTATCGGCGCATCGAGCGAGAGCAGCGTGCGCTCGAAACTCGCGATGGCCTGTGCGATGCGCGTGAGCGTCACCTCGTCGTCACCGAAGGCGCGCGCGAAAGCCTCGGCGTAACCGGGCAGCGCGCGCGCGTGCTGGACGACGGCCTCGGCGCTCTCGAAGCCGTGCTCGAGCGGGTTCATCAGCGGCTGCTCGGCCTGCGCCTCGAGCCCGACGGCGCGCCCGTCCCAGAACTGGTCGAGCAGCAGGGCCGCGTTCAGCACCGTCGGCGCGTTGCGCTCGCCGTGCTGACCACCGACACCCGCCGAGGTGGGCGCGCCACGCGGGTCGGCGAAACCGCTCGCCGGGTCGTGGCAGGTGGCGCAGGCAACCGTGCCATCCGTGGAGAGCCGCTGGTCGAAGTACAACCGGCGCCCGAGTTCGACTTTCGCGCGGGTGAGCGGATTGTCCTCGGGAATCTCGGGCGGCAGCACGCCGGGCGGCAACGCCAACTCGAC
>JAHRAN010000001.1 GCA_020027245.1 Myxococcota bacterium | reverse complement strand
GGCTTCGCCACGCGACGGGCGAACTTCGAAGCATCCCCCGAATACGATGTGAGCTTCACCGTCAACGGCGTGCCCGGCGACGACATTCACCTGCGCCAGATCGGCGCCGCCTACGCGTACGCGCGGGGCGCAACCGGCGCGGGCGAGACCATCGTGGTGGTGGACTCGGGTATTGACGCGAGCCACCGGGAGCTTCAGGGCAAAGTGCGGGTGATTACCGGCATCGGCGACTCGTGTGCGCCGGCGGACGCCGCCGCCGGGCGTTGTTCCGGCGCCGAGCACGGAACCGCGGTCGCTGCGGTCGCCGCTGGCAACCGAGGCGCGTTCACATCCACCATCCCGTTGAACATGCAAGGCGTCGCTTTCGACGCGAATATCAACTTCATCCCGATTGAGTTGCGCGGCTCCTCTCCGACTTTGCGCCCGCTGCTCGCCTTGAACGAGTACCCTTGGGGGCCGAGCGACCGTGCGCAGCTTGATAGTTCCGCCAACTACCGCCGATACATCGCCCAGGGCGCGATCCTGAACTTTTCCTTTGGGGCGCCCTGGGCGTTGTCTGAATGGCGAACCCTGGGCAGCAACTGCGGCGCCATTGACGAGACCGGCCCGCTTGCGTGCTACCGCTATTTCTTTCGCCCCGAGGTTAATGCGCTCGCACAAGCCAGCCGAGACCCGGCCGACCGCAGCATCGTGGTCATCGCCGCCGGCAACGAGAACGGCGGAAACCATGACAGGGACGACAATCGTGACATGCTTGGGCCAGCGGTGGATGCAACTTCCCCTGCCACTGGAGCGGCGCATGCCGTGGCGTTCAACCGGCCCGGCGACCCGGACCTCTCCCATGTACTCGCCGTGGTTGCGCTGGACGCGGATGGGCGCATTGCGTCGTACTCGAACCGCTGCGGCGAAGCCAAAGCGTTTTGCATCGCCGCGCCCGGCGGCGGTGGCACCTCCGAGGATTTCATCCTCGCGCCAAGAGCCGGGTCCGGCGACGGATATACTGGCTGGAGCGGGACATCCTTCGCCGCGCCGATCGTCAGCGGCTCGCTGGCGGTGCTGCGGGAATACTTTCGCGGGCAACTCGGCAACACCGAAATCGTCAACCGGCTGCTCGGCACCGCCAACCGGGGCGGCATTTATGCCGACTCGGACATCTACGGCCACGGCCTCGTTGACCTTGACGCCGCCACCCGCCCGAGCGGCGCGACGACGGTGGTGACCGGCGCCACGCTCGACGGCCCCGGCGTTGCCGAGGCGTTGACCGAGTTGGTGAGCGGCGCCGCCTTCGGCGATGCGCTGGCGCGCGGCTTGGCGGAGCGTGAAGTGGCGGTGTTCGACGAACTCGACGCGCCGTTCTTCCGCACCCTCGATGCCTATCTGCAACCGACGGCGGCGACGCGCGCTGGCATCGAAGACCGGCTCGCGCGGATGGGCGACGACCCGCGCGGCGCGCCCGCCCCCATCCGCCCCGGCAACCCCATCACCCTGCGCCTGCGCCTCGCATCGGCGGCGGATGGCGACGGCGACTCGTTCATCCGTCATTCTCTTGAAAGCGAGAATCCAGTCCGCAACCTTGAACTCGCTGCGCTGTCGCTGACCACACCGCTCGGTCGCAGTGGCGACGCGTTCCTGTCACTCCGCCATCACCCCGGCTGGAACTTCGGTCTGCATGCCGACGGCATCGTCGCGCCGGGCATGTTCAGCGACGACGACGCCTTCGCCAGCCCCTACCTTTCTTTCGCACGCGACGGCGAGGCAGCAGGCTTCGCCCTGCCATTGTCAACGGGCGCGCTGCGCGTCGCTGCGTTCCGGGGCGGCGCGCAGTGGGGCGAGCGGCGCGACTACGACCCGAGCCCGGCACACGGTGCGCTGTTCGAATACCGCTTGCCACAGCGCAACCGCGCGGGACTGCCCTCGGGCTTCGCCATCCAGAGCGGCTGGTTAGAGGAAACCGGGCGGCTGATGGGCAGTCGCCCACAGGGCGCGTTCGGCGACCTGCGCAGCGAGACCGGTTTCCTCGGCGCCACCGCACACAAAAGTTTGAGCGCACGCTGGACGGCCTTCGCCGCGCTGCACCTGGGCGTGAGCCG
>JAHRAN010000032.1 GCA_020027245.1 Myxococcota bacterium | reverse complement strand
TCCTGAATCGCGGTCAGCGCTTGCAGCGTGGTGCGGATGTCGTTGAAGGTCATCTCCTGCGCGTGCAGCGAGCGGCCCGAGGTCTGAATGTGGTACTTGAGTTTCTGGCTGCGCTCGTCGGCGCCATAAACATCGCGCATCGCAATCGCCCAGATGCGCCGCGCCACGCGGCCGATCACATTGTACTCGGCGTCCAGCCCGTTCGAGAAGAAGAAGGAGAAGTTCGGCGCGAAGTCCTCCACCTTCATACCCCGCGCGCGGTAGGCCTCCACATAGGTGAATCCGTTGGCGAGGGTGAACGCCAGTTGAGTGATCGGGTTCGCGCCCGCTTCCGCAATGTGGTAGCCGGAGATCGAAACCGAATAAAAGTTGCGCACCTCGTTTTGCACGAACCACTGCTGAATGTCGCCCATCACCTTGAGTGAAAAACCTGTCCCGAAGATGCAGGTGTTCTGCGCCTGATCCTCCTTCAGGATGTCGGCCTGCACCGTGCCGCGCACTGTGCGCAGCACTTCGTCCCGGATGCGCGCGTAGGTTTCAGCGGGCACGGCCTCGTCGCCACGGATGCCGAGCAAACCGAGGCCGAGGCCATCGTGGCCAGCGGGACGCTCGCCCCGGTAACCCGGCAACGCACCCCGCTTCGCCTCGATGCGCGCGCGCACCGTTTCGAGTTCGCCCTCGGCGCGCAGGTGCTTTTCCACCTGCTGGTCAATGGCCGCGTTCAGGAAGAAGGCGAGCAGCGTCGGCGCGGGGCCGTTGATGGTCATCGAGACCGAAGTGCGCGGGTCGCAGAGGTCGAAGCCCGAATAAAGTTTCTTCGCGTCGTCCAGCGTGCAGATCGAAACGCCGGATGTCCCGACCTTGCCATAAATGTCGGGCGGCTCGCCGGGGTCGCGGCCATACAAAGTCACGCTGTCGAAGGCGGTGGACAAACGGTTCGCCGGTTGCGAGGCGGCGAGTTGATGAAAGCGGTGGTTCGTGCGCTCGGGGCCGCCCTCGCCGGCGAACATTCGCGCCGGCTCCTCGTCGTCGCGCTTGAAGGGGAACACGCCGGCGGTGAATGGGAATGCGCCCGGCAGGTTTTCGCTGCGCAGAAAGCGCGCGAGTTCGCCCGCATCTTCCCCACGCGGCAGCACGACGCGGGGCATCTGCGTTCCCGAAAGCGTCTCGAAGTGGTTCGCCACTTCGAGTTCGCGCCCGCGCACTTCGTAGTGCTGGGATGAAGCGCAGTAGCGCGCGCGCGTTTCCGGCCAGGCATCGAGCGCGGCGGCAAGTTCAGGGCTGAGCGCGCTGCGGGCATCCGCTGCCCGCGCTTCGAGAACCTTTTGCAAGGCTTCCGGCGCATCGGCCAGCGCAGCACGACTCTCGTCGAGGGCGGCGGCTTTGCGCGCGCGCTGTATCTGCTCTTCGCTCTGCGCGTGATACCCCCGCACCGCAGCCGCGATTTCATCCAGATAGCGCTCGCGGCCCGGCGACAGCAGCAGGGTGTCGGCCTGTGGCGCGGGCTGCCCTCGATGCTGCGGCTCGGGACATGGCGAAGTTTCGAGCGCGCGCGCCGCGAGCGCAGCAAAGAAGTGGTTGAGCCCCGGGTCGTCCCAGCGGCTTGCGATTACGGGATAGACGGGCACCTGCGCGTCCGCCTCGTCAAAGGCGAGATGGTTGCGACGCCACTGCTGGCGCACATCGCGCAGCGCATCTTCGGCGCCGCGCCGGTCGCATTTGTTCAGCACCACCAGGTCGGCCAGTTCGAGCATGTCAATCTTTTCGAGTTGCGAAGGCGCGCCGTACTCCGGGGTCATCACATAAATGGAAATGTCGGCGTGGTCGTTGATTTCCGAATCGCCCTGCCCGATGCCCGCCGTCTCGACCAGCAACAGATCGAAGCCATCCGCGCGCAGCACCGAAAGCGCGTCGCTCGTTGTGTGGGACAGCGCGCGCCCGGCCTGCCGCGTCGCCAGCGAGCGCACAAAAATGCTGGGCCCCGTGGTGGCGTTCAGGCGAATGCGGTCGCCGAGCAGCGCGCCGCCGCTCTGACGACGGCTCGGGTCCACGAGCAACAGCCCGATGCGCAACGTGGGGTTGTGCTTTCGGAAGCGGCGCACGACTTCGTCCACCACGCTCGACTTGCCGGCGCCGCCGGGGCCGGTGAAACCGATCACCGGCGCGCGCCGCTTGTTCGCGCGCACGCGCTTTTCGAGTTCGGCCCGCACGCGCGTGCTCGCATCACCGTCAGGCGCGGCTTCGAGCCCGGTGATGAGTTGCGAAAGCGCAGCCCGGTCGCCCGTGCCGAGCCCTTCGATACCGTCGCCCGGCTGCGGTGCGCGCGCGTTTGCCCTGCACTCGTCGAGCAGGGTGCGGATCATCCCCACCAGGCCGAGGGTGCGCCCGTCCTCGGGGCTGAAGATGCGCGCCACGCCGTAGCCATGCAGCGCCTCGATTTCCTCGGGGACGATGGTGCCGCCGCCGCCGCCATAGACACGGATATGCCCCGCGCCGCACTCGCGCAGGCGATCCACCAGATAGCGGAAGAACTCGATGTGCCCGCCCTGATAGGATGAAACGGCGACCGCGTGTGCATCCTCCTCGACCGCGGCCTCGACGATTTCCTCCACCGAGCGGTCGTGTCCCAGGTGCACGACCTCGGCCCCCTGCGACTGCAGCACGCGCCGCATGATGTTGATGGCGGCGTCGTGGCCATCGAAGAGCGCCGCCGCCGTGACGACGCGGATCGGTGTGTGCAGAGCGCCCGCGGTCTGCATCGCTCAGCCCTCCCCGCCCCGGAGCTTCTTGAGGCGCGCGCCCACGTGCGTGCGGTATGCGCCGATCTCGTCGCGCAGCGCGCCGAGATCCTTGATGCGCAGGTCGAGTTCCTCGATGTGTCCGCACAGCAGTTGATCGAGGCGTTCGAGCATCGCCTTCGTGGAACCCTCGATGGCATACACCGCGTTCAACTCCGCCACTTCCTGAAGCGAGAGCCCGAGCGCCTTGAGCCGGGTGATGAAGCGCAGCCGCTCGAGTTCGTCCGGCCCATAGACACGGCGGCCTGCCGCGCGCCGCCGCACGCCCGGCAGCAGCCCCAACTCCTCGTAGTACCGCACCGTGCGCGCCGACAGGCCGGTGGCGCGACACACCTGGCTGATCGGCATCAGGGCGTCTTCCGAAGGTTTGGACATGGCTGGCCTCGCTCCCGTGATTGACCAGACAGTTTACGTAAGCTGGCAAAGTAGGCGCTACAGGCTGACTCCGCAACCAGCCCCGGCGGCGGGCTATAGGGCCCGCCGCCCCCGTAAGGGAGGCGGTGGCCCATCCTTACATCGGCATGATCGGGCGGCGTTTTCGGGGCGCGGCTTGGCCGGGGCGTGGCGTTTGCGTGGTGCGGGCGGTGGCGAAGCGGGCGATCAACTCGTCGCGCACCGTGGCCGGGTCAATCACGGCGTCCACCACCAACTCGCTGGCGAGCCGCTCGATATCAATTTCCTGGCGATACGAAGCCCGCAGGCGCTCGACCTCGGCCCGGCGCTCCGTCTCGTCTTCAATCGCCTGAAGTTTGTTGTGATAGACGGCGTTCACCGCGGCTTCGGGGCCCATCACGGCGATCATCGCGCCCGGGAAGGCGAGGCAGGCGAGCGGGTCGAAGCCGGGGCCGCACATCGCATACAAGCCGGCGCCGTAGGCCTTGCGCACGATCACCGAGATGCTCGCGACCGTGGCGGAGGACATGGCCATCACCAGCTTCGCGCCCGCGCGGATGATGCCCTGCCGCTCCACCTGCTGGCCGATCATGAAGCCCGGCACATCGGCCAGGTACAGGAGCGGCAGGCCGAAGGCGTCGCACAACTGAATGAAGCGCGCGGCCTTGTTGGCCGATTCCACGAACAGCACGCCGCCCTTTACTTTGGGTTGATTGGCGACGACTCCGATTGGGTGGCCGTCGAGCCGCGCCAGCGCCGTGATCACTTCCGTGGCATAGCGCGCCTTGAGTTCGAAGAGCGAGTCCGCATCCACCACGCGCTCGATGACGCCGCGCATGTCGAAGGGTTGGTTCTCGGTGGCGGGCAGCAGCGCCTCGATGCCAGCGGGCGAGGCGGCGGGCGCGCGCGCCGCAGCGCATGACGGCGGCCCGGCGGAGCAGTTCATTGGAAAGTACGAAAAGTACTGGCGCGCCGCTTCGAGCACCTGCTCTTCCGTTTCGAGCAGCAGGTCGCCGCAACCCGAAACTGTGCAGTGCATCTTCGCGCCGCCCATTTCTTCCAGCGAGATGTCCTGACCGATCACCTCCTGCGCCATGCGCGGCGACCCCAGGTACATGCTGGCGTTGCCCTCGACCATGAACAGGACATCACAAAACGCGGGGATATACGCGCCGCCAGCGGCGGAGGGGCCGAAGAGCAGGCACACCTGCGGCACGCGACCGGACAGCCGTATCTGGTTGGCAAAAATGCGCCCGGCGCCGCGCCGTCCCGGAAACAACTCGAGCTGATCGGTGATGCGCGCGCCCGCCGAGTCAACCAGATAAAAGATGGGGCAGTCGAGTCGCTCGGCGCGCTCCTGAATGCGCAGAATCTTCTCCACCGTGCGCCGTCCCCAGGAGCCCGCTTTGACGGTGGCGTCGTTGGCCATCACGCAGACCGTGCGGCCTCCGATTCTGCCGGCGCCCGTTATGACGCCGTCCGCAGGCAGGTCGCCCGCCAGCGCGTTCGCAAACGCCGCGTCCTCGACGAAGTCTTCACCGGCATCGAGCAGCCTGGCGATGCGCTCGCGACAAAAGAGCTTGCCGCGCTTTTGCGCCTGCTCGTGATAGCGCGCGACGCCGCCCTCGTGAATTTTCGCCAGCGCCGCCCGGACATCCTTGCCGGACTTCACGCTTCGCGCTCCCGCGCCGCGAGGCGCGCGCGGTACACCCGGCCCGGCAGCGCGCGACCCGTGAGTTCGCGCTCCGCCCAGGCTGCCGTCTCGACCAGCGCATCGAGGTCAACGCCGGTGTCCACACCCGAGCGCTCGAAGAGATCCACCACATCTTCGCTGGCCAGGTTGCCCGAGGCGCCCGGCGCATACGGGCAGCCGCCAAGACCACCCAGCGAGGAATCGAAACGCCGCAGCCCCACCTCGAACGCGCTTTCGACATTCGCCAGCGCGCGGCCGTAGGTGTCGTGGGCGTGCAGCGCGATTCGCTCGAGGGGAACTTCGCCCGACACCGCGCGCAATAGTTCCCTGACTTGTCGTGGCACGCCGATGCCGATGGTGTCGCCGAGCGAAATCTCGTCGGCGCCGAGTTCCAGCAGCCGCCGCACCACGCGCAGCACATCACCCACGGGAACGGCGCCCTGGTAGGGACAGCCGCAGACGGTCGAGACGTAGCAGCGCAGCGTTACGCCATCGGCCTTCGCGCGCTCCGCCACCGGTCGAAAGGCATCGAGGTGCGCCTCGATGCCGCGGTTCACATTCTTCTGATTGTGCGCCTCACTGGCGGAGACAAAGAACGCAGCCACATCGAGTTTCGCCCTGCAGAAGCGCTCATAGCCGGCTGCGTTCGGCACCAGCGCCGAGTAGCGCACACCGGGGTGACGCTCGAAGCGGCGGGCGACCTCGTCCGCATCCGCCAGTTGCGGAATCCACTTCGGCGAGACGAAAGAGGTCACCTCGATGGAGCGCAGCCCCACCGCCGCAAGCCGGCGCAGCAGTTCGAGTTTGGCGTCGGCGTTGACCACGACGGCTTCGTTCTGAAGCCCGTCGCGCGCGCCCACCTCGTGAATCTCGACCAAACTCATTCAATTTTTCCAACTCATTCAAACTTTCCATGCCTGCTTCAAAGGCCGACGACGAAGCTGACGCTGGTCGTGCCGCTTCCGCCAATGTTGAGGGTCTGAATAGTGCGCGCGCCCTCGATCTGGTAGTCGCCGGCCTGCCCCGTCACCTGCTTCCAGGCATCGAGCACCTGCCGCACGCCGGTGGCGCCGACCGGGTGGCCCGCGCCGATCAGGCCGCCACTCGGGTTGATCGGATGCCGCCCGCCGATTTCGAGCCAGCTCTCCTCGATGGCCTTCCAGCTTTCGCCCGGCTCGGTGATGCCGAAGTGGTCAATCGCCATGTACTCGGATGTCGTGAAGCAGTCGTGGGTTTCGATGCCGTCAACGCCCGCCACGCCTTCGATGCCCGCGCGCGCCTGCGCCGCCGTGATGGTGCTGCGCACATGGGGCAGCACGTAACGCTGCGTCGCACTCTCTGCAACCTTGTCGTCGAAGCGCAGCCGCGCGGTGTTGTGTCCCCACCCCTTGATGCGCGGAATCTCTTCGAGCCGCCGCCCGGCCCCGTGCGCGTAACGCTCTGCAAAAGCGCGCGACGCCAGAAACACGCAGACCGCGCCGTCCGTAACCTGCGAGCAATCCGAAATGCGAATGCGCCCGCCGACCGCGGGGTTGTCGTCACCACGGCTCAGCGCGTGCTCCCGGTTCATGTACCAGGTGCGGGTCTGCGCGTTGGGGTTGCGCTTCGCGTTGTCGTAGTTCAAGCGGCTGATCTCGGCCAGGTGCTCGTCCTTCAACCCGTAACGCCGGTCGTACTCGTCGCCGAGCCGCCCGAAAAGTTTGGGGAAGGGAAACTCGATGCCCTGCGCCTCGTCCTCGTACCAGGCCGCCGTGCCGAGGTAGTTGCCGCCCGTGCCGGCGTCCACGGTCTTCATCTGCTCGATGCCGACCACGGCCTGCAAGTCATAACGCCCGGCCTCGATCTCGGCGCCCGCCGCCAGCAGCGCGATGCTGCCGGAGGCGCAGGCCGCCTCGTGGCGCGCCGTCGGCAGGCCGCTGAATGCAGGGTGCGCCTCGGTGAAGAACGCGCCGAGGTGGCCCTGCATGCAGTAGAGCTCGGCGGCGAAGTTACCGACGTGCGCGCTCTCGACTTCCTGCGGCGCGATGTCGCAGGCTTCGAGCGCGCCGTGCACGCTCTCGCGCATCAACGCCGAGAAGTGCTTGTTCTCCTTCGTCCAGTTGCGGGCGAAGTCGGTCTGATAGCCGCCGAGCAGGTAGATTTCAGGGGCGTTGGGCATGGGGTTCTCCTCGCTGCGCAGGCTAGGCCGCGACGAAGAATTTACCGATATTGAGCGTCGGGTGCTGGAAGAAGCGATGGGGCGCGCCTTTGCTTTGCGCAGCGAGCAGCGCGGCTGGCACCGGCAGCGCGGCCTCCTCGATCAAAGCGACGGCGGCGCGCAGGCCCATCAAGTCCACCAGCGCGCCGGGGGGCGCCCAGTTGAATCCCGTCGCCATGATGCGGTCAATGCCGTCTGAAGTTTCCGTCACCTCGCCCACGCGGTGAAAGGCATAACTCAGATAACCGGCGATCACGCGGCGCGCGATGGCGGCAACGCTTCCCGGAGCGGCGAGGAACAGGGCCATGCCCTCGGCATAGCGACCCTGCGCGTGGAGCTTCGCAACCCGGTGGATGTATTCGAGATCCGGCAGCGCCACTTCGCTGACCGGCTGGTAGTTTCCGCTCGCCACATCGAGCACCAGTTGCGTCTCTTTGTCGCGCCGAAAGAAGCCGCCGCCGCTTTTGTCGCCGAGCGTCCCCGCTGCGATCCGCTTCGCCATGTAGTCGGGCAGCTTCAGTGTCTCGTGCGCCTCGTCTTTTGTCTTCTGGTGGATGCCGTCCACGATGGCGCGGTGAATGTCCCAGCCGACCAGATCAATGGTCGCAAGGGGCGGCAGGGCGCGCCCCGTGTAGGGGCCGATCAGGCGCTCCACCAGCAGCGGGCCGTGCGCCTCGGCAAGTTGCGCCGCTTCGTTCAACACCTTGAAGCCGATGCGGTTGCCGGCGAAGGCGGGGGTGTCGGCCGTGCGCACCACTTCGCGCCCGAGCCGCAAACGGGCGAAGGCCTCGATGAAGTCGAGCAGCGCCGGGTCGGTGTCCCGGCCCGCAATCAACTCGGTGCCGACGATGACATTCGGCGGGTTGAAGAAGTGCAGCCCCAGAAAGTTTTGACGGAAGCTGTCACTCCGGCCCTCGCCGAGTTCGTTAATCGAGAGCCCCGAGGTCACGGTCGCCACGATCGCATCACTGCGCCGCGCCTTTTCGATGCGCTCGAACATTTCCTTCTTGAGCGCAAAGTCCTCGGTCAGCGCCTCGAAGATCATGTCCGCATCGGCGAGGGCGGCGTCGAGTTCGTCATAACTCGCAGCCTGCGCCCTCGACTGGAGGCTCGACGAGCGCACCTGCGCCACCGCAGCGGCGATGCCCTGCTCGGCCTTCGCCCGGGTTCGCGCCAGAAAGCGCACCTGCGGCGCGGCCTGGGTGAAGAGCGCGGCGCTGCCGTAACCCATCACGCCGTTGGCGCCGAGCACCGCCACGCGCTCGATGCTGCGCCGCTGCAGGATTTCGCGCAGCGCAGTCGGCGTG